>USAK01000001.1 GCA_900552565.1 uncultured Selenomonas sp.
CCGCCATGACCGCCAAAGAACATATCAAAGATATCGCCGAAGCCTTCAGCGCCGGCACCAGCGCCGAAACCGCCAAAGTCTCCAAAACCGCCGAAGCCGCCGGCACCAGCGCCGTTAAAGCCGCCCGTGCCGTCAAAGGCACCGGCTCCAAACTGGTCGTACTGCGCGCGTTTCTTCGGGTCTTTGAGGACATCATAGGCCTCATTGATTTCCTTGAATTTTTCTTCTGCCTCTTTCGGATTGTCCGGATTGAGGTCTGGATGATATTTGCGGGCCAGTTTCTTATAGGCCCTCTTTATCTCCTTTTCATCCGCGCTCTTGTCAACGCCCAGCACTTCATAATAATCGCGTTTTTCGCTCACGTTGCACCATCCTTATAGAAAAATTGGGAGTCCAGGGAAAGCCCTGCGGCTCCCCCTTAGCTCCCAACCTTCAACCAATCATCTGATTATTTCTTGTCGTCTTTGACTTCCGTGTAGTCGGCATCGACGACATCATCATCGTCTTTCTTCTGCTGCTGGGCATTCTGGGCATTTTCTGCACCGGCCTGAGCCCCCTGGGCACCCTGCTGAGCACCAGCCTGCTGGTAAGCAGCGGCACTGAGTTCATACAGCGGCTTCTGCAGCTCTTCTGTAGCCTTCTTGATGGCTTCCGTATCGTTGCTCTTGATGGCCTCTTTGACCTTCTCGCAGGCAGCCTTGACTTCGGAGACCTTAGAAGCGTCAGCCTTGTCGCCGAGCTCCTTGATGGTCTTCTCTGCCTGATAAACCATGTTATCGGCATTGTTCTTAGCGTCGATGGCTTCCTTCTGCTTCTTATCCTCAGCCTCATGAGCCTTGGCTTCGTTGACCATGCGGTCAATATCTTCCTTGCTCATGCCGCTGTCGGACTGAATCGTGATCTTCTGCTCTTTGCCCGTGCCAAGATCCTTAGCGGATACATGGACGATACCGTTGGCATCGATATCGAAGGAGACTTCAATCTTAGGTACTCCGCGCGGAGCTGGCGGGATATCCGTGAGTTCGAAGCGGCCGAGCGTCTTGTTGCCGGCAGCCATCTCACGCTCGCCCTGCAGGACGTGGATATCAACGGACGGCTGGTTATCTGCGGCCGTCGAGAAAATCTGGCTCTTATGCGTCGGAATCGTCGTGTTGCGCTCGATGATCTTCGTGCAGACACCGCCGAGCGTCTCAATACCGAGAGAAAGCGGCGTGACATCGAGCAGGAGAACATCCTTGACTTCACCGACGAGGACACCGCCCTGAATAGCAGCACCGACGGATACGCATTCATCCGGGTTGACACCCTTCGACGGCTCTTTGTGCAGGATATTGCGGATAGCATCCTGCACAGCCGGAATACGGGAAGAACCGCCGACGAGGATGATCTTATCGATATCGTCAGCCGAAAGGCCTGCATCAGCCATAGCTTTGCGCGTCGGGCCCATCGTGCGCTCAACGAGATCGCTCGTGAGTTCATTGAATTTTGCACGCGTCAGCGTGAGGTCGAGGTGTTTCGGGCCCGAAGCATCGGCCGTGATGAACGGCAGGTTGATGTTCGTCTGCGTCATGCTCGAGAGTTCAATCTTTGCTTTTTCAGCAGCTTCCTTCAGACGCTGAGCAGCCATCTTGTCCTGAGAAAGGTCGATGCCGTTCTCCTGTTTGAATTCGCTGACCATCCAGTCGATGATCTTCTGGTCGAAGTCATCGCCGCCGAGGTGCGTATCACCGTTCGTAGCCTGTACTTCGAACGTGCCTTCGGAGAGCTCGAGGATGGAGACATCGAACGTGCCGCCGCCGAGGTCGAAGACGAGGATGGTCTCATCTTTATCTTTATCCAGGCCATAAGCAAGGGCTGCAGCCGTCGGCTCGTTGACGATACGCAGGACATCGAGGCCTGCAATCTTGCCGGCGTCCTTCGTTGCCTGGCGCTGGCTGTCGTTGAAGTAAGCCGGAACCGTGATGACAGCCTGCGTGACCGTCTCGCCGAGGTATGCTTCAGCATCGCCCTTGAGTTTCTGCAGGATCATAGCCGAGATTTCCTGCGGCGTGTAATCCTTGCCATCAATCGTTACTTTGTAGTTCGGATCGCCCATATGACGTTTGATGGACGAAATCGTGCGGTCCGGATTCGATACCGCCTGACGTTTTGCCATCTGACCGACAAGGCGCTGACCATCTTTCGTGAAACCGACGACAGACGGCGTGATGCGGCTGCCCTCAGGGTTCGTGATGACGGTCGGTTCGCCGCCTTCCATGACAGATACAACGGAGTTCGTCGTACCTAAATCGATACCAATTACTTTAGACATGGTAACATCCTCCTAAACTTTATGTAAAACTTGAATGATCTATATTGATGAACAGGTGCTTCGTTCTTGTGACTTCAGTTCGAAACAACCTGAACCATGCTTGGACGAATGACGCGGCCCTTGACCATGTAGCCCTTCTGGAGCTCCTGGGCAACCGTGTCATCTTCTTTATCGGGGTCTTCGACCCGCATGACCGCCTGATGGAAGTTCGGGTCGAACTTCTGGCCGATGGCCTCGATGTGTTCAAGGCCATTCTTCTTGAGGACTTCCTGGAACTGCGTGAAGATCATCTCAACGCCCTTCTGGAAAGCCGCGGCGTCTTTCGTCTCGGCTGCCATCGCGCGTTCGAAATTATCGAGCAGCGGCAGCATGTCCTTGCAGAAGTTCTGCGTGACCACCGACGAGATTTCTTCGCGTTCCTTCGCCGAACGGCGGCGGAAGTTCTCAAAATCAGCCTGCAGCCGCAGAAGGCGGTCTTTCTTCTCCTGAAGATCGGCTGTCAGTTTTTCAACCTGGCTTTTCAAGGCTTCAATCTCCTCCTGTGCAGCCGTATCTTCCTGACTTGCTGCCTCATCTGCAGGTTCTTCTTCGGAGCCTTCGGCAGCGTCCTCAGCAGCTGCTTCCGCTTCGTCGATTTCCTGCTTCATTTCCTGCATCTTCTGCTCATCTTTTTTCTTCATTTCATCTTTGATAAAGGATGGCAAAACAATCACCTCTTCACGTAGTTTCTGGATTTCTGCGGCTCTACCAGTGGAACCGCTTGATGACTTCTGTAAGATTGGAATTCATATATTCAAGCAGGCTCATGGCCTTTGCATATTCCATACGCGTCGGGCCGAGCACTGCGATAGTGCCTAGAAGCTGTCCATCGAGATGGTACGTCGCCGTGATGATGCTGCTGTCCTTGAAGTGACTGTCTTCATTTTCCTGACCAATCGTGACTTCAAGGCCGTCGCCCATATGGGCATGCAGCACGTCTTTCATGAGCTCTTCCTTCTCGAGCACGAGCAGCGTTTCCTTGACTTTTTCCACGTCGTGGAACTCCGGCTGTTCCAGCATCTGCGTCGTACCGCCGAGGTACAGGCGTTCGCGCTTGCCGGAATCAAGGGCCCGATGAATGATTTCGACCGCTGATTCGTAAAGCGGCTCATCCTGAATCTCATCGCGGATCTGCGCCATGGCCGGATGGTCAATCGACCGCAGCGTCTGACCGGCAAGATTCTTGTTGATGACCTTGGCCATGCGCTGGAAGTCCGCAAACGTGGCACCGTCCGGCATCTCAAGAATCTTGTTCTCGATGAAGCCTGCATCCGTCATGAGTACCGTGATGACGCGGCGGTCATCGAGCGGCAGGAACTGCAGACAGCGGAACGCAGCCTGTGTCATCTGCGGGGCAAGCACCAAAGAAACATTCTTCGTCACCTGCGAGATGATGCGCGCCGTCTCCTGAAAGACCTCGTCGATGCGCTTGACCCTTGCCTTGTACCAGCGGTCGATGAGGACTTTCTCCTCATCACTCACGGGCTTCGGGGGAATCAGGCCGTCCACATAGAAGCGATATCCTTTCGAGGACGGAATCCTGCCGGAAGAGGTATGCAGCTGCTCGAGATACCCGAGCATCTCGAGGTCTGCCATCTCGTTGCGGATGGTCGCAGGACTGACGCCGAGGTCATACTTGCGCGCCAGTGTCCGCGAGCCGACCGGCTCTGCCGACTCGATGTAATCATCGACAATTGCCTGCAGCACGCGCTTCTTGCGTTCATCAAGTTCATCCTTCATCTGCCTGCCCCCTTCCTTGATCTCTCCTGTTAGCACTCTGATTACCTGAGTGCTAACTTTGAATCTATAAAGAATATACACCGAAAAAAACAAAAAGTCAACACCTAAAATGTCAAAAAGTCAAAATTATTTTCGACTTTTTTCAGAAATGAAAAAGAAGGGCCTTGATAACAGGTCCTTCTTCAGTTTCTGCATGCATACTGCGCATAAATATTTTATTTTGCCGCGTCAAAAGCTTCCTTGACCGCTGCCTTAATGGTATCGTAGTCATCGCCCGGATGAGCCTCGAAGACCTTTTTGCCCTCGACAAACAGGCTCGGTACGTAGTAATAGTCTTTGGCATAGGTCTTGGCCTTATCCTGCTGCTCGTTCTCGTCGATGACTTCGACCTCGACCGACTGGTAAGCCGGCTGCTCTGCGCGCAGCTCTTCGATGGCCTGTGCTGCTTTGGCGCAGTACGGGCAGCCCTGCATCTTAATCATGGTAACTTTTTTCATATCGTTCATCCTTTCCATTGCCTTTTATCCTTGTCATGCCGTTGTATCAGGCTCTGCCGTCTTCTTCCGCAGCCAGGCCGCGAGCACAAGCGCATGATTTTCCTGCTGGTTCTTCGCCGCAAACAGCAAAGTCACATTCTGCGTCTGGAGCCATTCCCTGCATTTTTTTGCAAAGGCCGCAGCTCCTTCGCTGTGTTCCAATTCTTCGACATAGCCCTCGCGGAACCCTGCAAAGGGCATCTCGCCGCGATGATAAAGCGTCCGCAGCTCAGAGGACGGCGTGATTTCCTTTGCCCAGGCATCATGGGGAAGATCCGCCTTGCGAACGCCACGCGGCCAGAGCCTGTCAACGAGCACGCGCACGCCATCGTCGGGCGACGGCGACTCGTAAACGCGCTTGAGCCTGATTTCATGCATCAGACATACTTCCTTTCTCTTATCTCAGTTGCGATTCGCGATCTCTTATCGTGTCCAGCTTATCACCTGCTCCGCAAAGATTCCGTGACCCGCGTCACAAAAGTCAGAGCAGGAATGCTTCAAACGCCGCATTGCCGTACTTCATGCCGAGCTCTGTCAGATGGACAGAATCCCCTGTATCCTCCAAAAGTCCCTGCCCCTTGAGCTTCGCTATGGCCTCGTGGTAGATTTCTTCAAGCGTTACGCCGAATTTTTCCGCAAAGCGCTGCTTGTCAATGCCTTCAGCCGTGCGCAAGGCGAGAAACGCAAATTCTTCCATGGCAATCCTGCGCGTGGCCGGCTCTTCTTCGCGGCGAATGCTTCTGCCCAGGCGGATTCCTTCTATATAGGCAGGGATATCCCGGACATTTTCATAGCGCTGTCCTTCAAGATACGAATGCGCTGCCGCGCCGAGACCGAGATACGGAATATCCTGCCAATAAGAAAGATTATGACGGCTCTCAAAGCCCGGCTTGGCAAAATTCGAGATTTCGTAGCGCGCGTAGCCATGCTGCGGCAAAAACGAAGTCATCGTGTCGTACATCTCCTCGACCGTATCCTCATCAGGAAGATGCAGCTTCCCCATTTCCTGCATTTTGGCAAAGGCCGTGCCTTCCTCAAGCTGCAGCCCGTAAATCGAGATATGCTCGGGCTGCAGGGAAATCATCGTCTCAAGGTCATGCTGCAGCATCTCTATGGTCTCATCCGGCAGGCCGTAGATGAAGTCCATGCTGACATTGCGGAACCCCGCCGCCCGCGCAAGCTCCATGGCTTCTCTGGCCTGCGCCCCCGTATGGATGCGGCCGATGCGTTTCAGCAGGACATCGTCAAAGGTCTGAACGCCAAAGGACAGTCGATTGACGCCATAGCGGCGCAGCATCTTGAGATACGCGGGGGCAATCGTCCCCGGATTGCATTCCACGGTGAATTCCCATGGCATTTCCTGGCCCTGTCCGCAGTCTTCGGCAGTGCCAAAAACATTCTGCAGCCTAACGAGAAGTTTTTCCATGAGCTCTGCCGGCAGGACACTCGGCGTGCCGCCGCCCATATAGACGGTCGCAGGCCTGCCCCATCTGCCGCGATAAAGAGCGCCCTGCACCGTGATTTCACGGCACAGGGCGTCAATATAGTCACTTTCATAGCGCTCACGTCCCGCAAAGGACGGAAAGTCACAGTAAAAGCACTTCTGGCGGCAAAAGGGGATATGGATATATACACCCCATTGTCTTTTCATCGCTTTGCCTCAGTCAATCTTGAGGATGGCCATGAAGGCCTCCTGCGGGATTTCGACACTGCCGACGGCTTTCATGCGCTTCTTGCCTTCCTTCTGCTTTTCGAGCAGTTTGCGTTTACGCGAGATATCGCCGCCGTAGCACTTGGCAAGGACATCCTTGCGGCGGGCACGCACATTCTCGCGCGCGATGACCTTCGAGCCAATCGCAGCCTGAATCGGGATTTCGAACATCTGCTGCGGGATGATCTCCTTGAGCTTGGCCGCGAGCTGACGGCCGCGCGAAGCTGCCCGGTCCTTATGGACAATGGTCGACAAGGCATCGACAGGCTCACCGTTCAAGAGGATATCGACCTTGACGAGCTTCGACTCCTTGTAGTCGGCCAGCTCATAGTCAAGCGAAGCATAGCCGCGCGTCGCCGACTTCAGGCGGTCGAAGTAGTCGAAGATGATTTCGTTAAGCGGGATATGATAGGTTATCATGACGCGGTTCGTATCGAGGTAGTCCATGCCCTTGAATTCACCGCGCTTGTCCTGCGAGATTTCCATGACGGCGCCGACAAAGTCATTCGGCACAATGACCGTAGCCTTGACATACGGCTCTTCGATATGGTCGATTTCCGTCTGCGGCGGCAGTTCGGCCGGATTGCTGACTTTGAGCATCGTGCCGTCCGTCTTGTAGACGTGATAGATAACAGAAGGAGCCGTCGTGATGAGCTTGAGGTTGTACTCGCGCTCGAGGCGCTCCTGAATGACATCCATGTGCAGGAGTCCGAGGAAGCCGCAGCGGAAGCCAAAACCAAGGGCAATGGACGTCTCGGGCTCGAAAACGAGTGCCGCATCGTTAATCTGCATCTTCTCGAGGGCGTCCTTGAGGTTGTCGTAATCGGAGCTCTCCACAGGGTAAAGGCCGCAGTAGACCATCGGATTGACGCCGCGGTAGCCCGGCAGCGGCTCTTTTGCCGGATTATCGGCATACGTGATGGTATCGCCAACACGCACGTCGCGCACATCTTTTAAAGAACCTGCGACAAAGCCGACTTCGCCGACATCGAGATGGCCAATATCGACAGGCTGCGGCTTGAAGCAGCCGACATCCGTGACCTCAAAGACTTTGCCTGAATTCATGAGCTTCAGCTTCATGCCCTTTTCGATATGGCCCTGCTTGACGCGGATATGCGCAATGACGCCCTTGTACGAATCAAAGAAGGAGTCAAAAATCAGGGCCTGCAGCGGCGCATTTTCATCGCCTTCCGGTGCCGGGACATAATCGACGATGGCATCGAGGATTTCTTCGATGCCGACGCCCGTCTTGGCCGAGGCCAGCACGGCATTTGACGTATCGAGGCCAATGACGTCCTCGATTTCTTTTTTCACGCGGTCCGGGTCCGCACTCGGCAGGTCGATCTTGTTGATGACCGGAATGATCTCGAGGTCATGCTCGAGCGCCATGTAGACGTTCGCAAGCGTCTGCGCCTCCACGCCCTGTGCGGCGTCGACGACGAGCAGCGCGCCCTCGCAGGCCGCCAGGCTGCGCGAAACCTCATACGTAAAGTCGACATGGCCCGGCGTGTCGATGAGGTTGAGCTCGTACTCCTCGCCGTCCTTGCCCTTGTAGTTCAGACGCACCGTCTGCGACTTGATGGTGATGCCGCGTTCGCGCTCGATGTCCATGTTGTCGAGGACCTGCGCCTCCATCTCGCGCTTCGACAGTGTGCCCGTATACTCGATCAGGCGGTCGGCGATCGTCGACTTGCCGTGGTCGATATGTGCGATGATCGAGAAATTGCGGATATTCTTGTTCTGCATGTTCTACCTCTCAATAATCAATAATGATCTACAAATCAGCGCGCAAGCGCTTCATGACGTTCTCTCGCGGACGGCTGTGCGTACGTGGGGTCGGCCTGCTCGAATAGGGTTGGATAATTCCCGCTGTCGACGAGGGCCTCCTTGCTGCCCTTGACCTTGCCCGCCTCGAAGAACGCCTTGCGGTCCTTCGGAAGATGGGGCGCGCCCTTTGGCTGCTGCAATGTCGGCGCGAGCTCCACCGTGCGCTCCTCGCCAGCGGCCGTGCGCAGACGAATCGTCGCAGGGCCTCGGTGCTGCAGGAGTTTCAGCCGCAGCTCATTCGGCTTGTACCAGGCCAGCTCATCGCCATCGAGAGCCAGCAGTTCATCGCCCGGCGCAATCTCCTGGATGCCGTCGCGCACCTTGGTGACAAAGAAGCGGTTGCCCTCACCCTTCTTGTGCGTGCTGTCCAAGATGAAGCCAAAGTCGGCATAGCCCTGGAACGTCTCGTACGCATCGTTGAGGAAGCCGTCCCACTGATCGTCGAGGTCGCGCCAGACAGAGGTCAGGCTCACGATGTCATCGGCGGCCGTCATCATGCCGACGGTGCGGGCTGTATGCCAGTAACGGTCCTCCAGGACCTGATCCTTCATCAAGGCCAGCATCGTGCCGCCCGCATACGGACGCGTCTCGAACGTGATGAGCGGCACACCGTCGCCGATTGCCCTGCCCATGAAGAAGACGATGTCATCGTGCGACTTGTGGTAATACGGACGGAACTCTCCCCAGAGCGCCTTGCCGAGCTTATTCTGCATGAGCACTTGCTGATGCAGAACGATCCATTCTTGCACCTCAGCCGGCGCGACGGACGGCAGGAAGACACGCGGACGGGAGTCGCGACGCACCGAATCCACAGCCTTCGCATCGCGAACGACGCCCTCGCGCAGGTAAGAAGACGGGCCTGCCGCCAGGATGTTCTGGATCGCTTCTGCCGTCTTTTTCTTGCCCTTCTGTCTCCAGAGGACGCTTCCATCTGCGCCAACGAGCTGGAATTCATACGAAGCAGCATGCGCTGCCTGTTGCAGCGCCTCTTCCGCGACGCGGTACGAACCGCAGAACACATCGGCCGCATGCATGTCCGCCTCTGCGCCCACCGGCTCAAGCGGCACCTGCCGGCCATCGGCCAGCAACTGCGCGTGAATGGCCCCTTGCTTTGCGATGTTCCGCTTCTGCGCCCAGAAGCGGAACAGGTACGTTGGCGCCTCGCCACCCTGCTGAAACACCTTGGTCAGCGGAACGTCAGGCCCCGTCGCAAAGCTCAGCGCCCCATCGGGTGACCGGTGCGCCACGACATTCCCCTCAAACGGGAAATAGCCCGATGCATCCGCTACGGGCTGCCAGAGCGCGCAGGCGAGCAGAGCCAGCCCCAGGACATAGCGACAACGCATTCAAACCGCTCCTTTCCACAAGATCCATCGCGAAAAATTTCTTTCATTATATCATTGCCCTCACTCTGCTTGCAAGAAATGGAAAGAAATAGTTGCTTTTTCATTTGACCCATGATATTATACTTAGGTAACGACATTAATTAAGGGGGTGAACTACTTGCCG
The DNA here is from genome assembly GCA_900552565.1 of uncultured Selenomonas sp. GTDB lineage: Bacteria > Bacillota > Negativicutes > Selenomonadales > Selenomonadaceae > Mitsuokella. The sequence continues at coordinate 9,674 of USAK01000001.1, forward strand.
AATATCAAAGCATCTATCCTGAGTGTGAAATCCGACGCTAAGCGCCATGCAAAGAACGCTGCCGAGAAGTCCCGTGTACGCACTGCTTCCCGCCGTGTCCTCGATGCTGTTGAGGCTGGAAACGCTGATGAAGCGAAATCCCTCCTTACGGTTGCATGCAAGACGATCGACCAGGCCGCTGCCAACAAGGTTTATCACAAGAACGCTGCTGCCCGCAAAAAGTCCCGTCTGGCTCGCAAAGTCAACGCACTGACTAAATAATCTTTGCAGATAAGATAGAAAAGGCCCGCTCTTTTGAGCGGGTCTTTTTCTGTATGCAGTTTTTTAAAGCATCGCCACGGCCGAGCGGACAAATTCCGGCAGCGGCAGCACATAATGAAATACCGTGTAGAAATGAACGGCACTGCCCGCCATGACAAAGAGATGCCAGATGACGTGGCTGTACGGCATTTTCCGCGCCAGGTAGAAGATGGCACCGACCGTATAGCAGAGGCCGCCGGCCACGAGCCACCAGATGGCTTCCATTGGCAGCGTCTGTAAGAGCGGCTTGACCATAAAAACAGCAAACCAGCCCATGCCGAGATAGCAGAGCGTGCGCACAATGCGGAAACGCTTGGCCGCGAAGCACTGGAAGACGATGCCGATGACCGCCATGGCCCAGACAAAGCCAAACACGGCCCAGCCAAAACTGCCATGCAGCGGAATCAGCGCAAACGGCGTGTAATTGCCCGCAATCAGCACAAAGATGGCCGCGTGGTCAATGACCTTGAAGACCGACTTGACCTTAAGATTCGTAAAGCTGTGATAAAGCGTCGAGGCAAGATACAGAAGAATCAGCGAGATGCCATAGACAAGACAGCTCGTCGTATGCCAGACGCCATCCCCCGCATAATAAATCAGCATGCCGATGAGAGCCGCCACAGCCAAAGCCGCGCCAACGCCATGCGTCACGGCATTGAGGACTTCCTCAAGTGTAACAGGTGCCTTTAAAGCAGCTGTATGTTTCATAAAAAAACCTCCCCTCTTGACGAGGATACTATGATTAGGCTATTTCATTATCCTTCATTTTGCGTCCGTTGTAAAATATCCGACAAGGGTCTCAGCAGGCGTATACCGCCGCGGCCATGCGTCAGAGCAATATTCCCGCTGTCCACCAGTTCATGGCAGACTGTGCGAATCTGACTTTCAGGAACGTGCAGACTTGAAGACAATGTCCGCCGGCCTAAATGACGGCCTTCCTGTGCAGATTCTGCCAATAATAGTAAGACTTTTTCACGCAGATTGCCCGCTTTCTGGCAGAGCTGCGTCAGTTCTGCACCACTATTGTATATATTACGCATCGGCGGCAGCAAGTCCCCCACCTGCGGTCTGCCAGTATCACATACATTCAGCAAATACTCCACGAGATTCTGAAGTTCACGGATATTGCCCGGCCATGTGTATGTTTGCAGCACAGGCAAAATATCCTGAAAATAATCTTCTGCCTCCTGTACTGACAATGATGGTTTAAATTGACGTAAAAATGATGCCGCCAACAGGGGGATATCTTCTTTTCGCTCATGAAGAGACGGCAAAGACAAAGGCAGGATGTTAAGCCTGTAATAGAGGTCTTTGCGGAATTTCCCCTGCTGTATCAGCTCAACGAGGTCCTGATTTGTCGCTGCAATGATGCGCACATCGATATGAACCGACGTCGTGCTGCCGACTCTGCGGATTTCTCGTTCCTGCAGGACACGCAAGAGTTTGATTTGGAAAGACAGCGGCGCATCACCTATTTCATCGAGAAAAATCGTTCCCTTGTTGGCACGCTCAAAAAGCCCCATTGCCCCATGGCGTGAAGCACCAGTGAAAGCACCTTCTACATAGCCGAAGAGTTCCGAATCCAGCAGTGATTCTGTAATTGCTGCAAAATTTACAGCAACGAAGGGCCCGGAAGACCTCGGTGACGCATTATGGATACTCTGGGCAAACAGCTCTTTGCCCGTCCCGCTTTCTGCCTGAATCAGGACAGTCGATTCCGATGCTGCAAATCGTTTGGCGATTCGCACTGCATTCTGCAATGCAAAAGAACTGCCAAGAATATCTTCAAAATGATACACTGCCGCCGTATGCTCTTCCTGATGTTTACGCGTGACCACATCTTCCAGCCGACTGACTTCCTGACGCAAATGCGCACTTTCTTTTTCATAATGATGCCCTGCAGCAATAAAGCCGACCATATCACGTACATATTTTGCTGAAAGAAAATCTGCATAATACGGCAGGATGCCCAATCGGGATAAAAGCTCCACAAGTGAGGTTATATCGATAAGGCGTGTATGGATATCCACAATCTTTTCAATAGAAGATGGCACCAGCTGAGCTTCTCCCGGCGTCACGGCAACTTTTGCTACATGCGGATCCTTCATGCCAGGATAATAGGCATAATAATTCAAATGGTCAATTCCCAGCGTCTGCAAAAGTGATATCGTATCATCGGCCGATGATTTTGCATCATTGACCAGCAGTACATTGGTCCCTGTCGGTATCTCGAATAATTTGTTGACTGCATGATAATTGATAGAGCGGCGTGCTATCATGAACGGTGTATTATCTGTTACATGCTTTCTGGCTCGTGCATATGACAACTGACTGGAAAAGACAGCAAAGTCTGCATCAATTTTTTCTGGCAGATTGCCTTCAATATAATAATCACTGATATTGACGCGGCTGCCCAGCAGGTCGTGCAGCTGCTCACGGCAGCTGTACGACGTCTTGCGTCCCATAGCAATCAATGCGATGTGTTTCACTGGTCTTCCTCCTAATGGGATAAAACGGGATTCTTCCCTATTATATCATATGATATTCCCATTGATACCATAAATATTACACTTTACTGTATCTTTCTTTATGTATACTGTATTCTTTACAAATTTATTATTGGCTTGTGACCTGTGAATATACAATACTTCTGTGGTAATCATCTGCGGAAAAATTATTTTATTTTTATGGGAAAGAAAAAGTTGGCATCATTCTTGCATCTTTATTTAGTGTCGACATGATATCTTCATTCAGATTCGTAACACAAGGAGGAATTTCATATGGAAAAGAAGGATGCCCCCAAGATTAAAGTCGGCTGGGTTGGCTATGCCGCTTTTATTTTCGCTATCATCTTGTTCTCCGGAATTTTTTCATCTTCGGACACCTGGCTCAGGGTATTCGACTTCAACGTTCTCAACGGTAAATTCGGTACCATTCCGCCAGGAGCCGAAAAAGCCTTGGACTTCCGCGGTGCCGGCGGTACCGGTGCACGTGATGGTTTCCTTTTCGCCATTGAACTCATCCCTGCCGTCATTCTCGCCCTCGGCATCGTCAATGTCATTGACGGACTCGGCGGTCTGCGTGCTGCGCAAAAGCTCATGACACCAATTCTGAAGCCTCTGCTTGGTATTCCAGGCATCACAGCGCTGGCAAGTATCGCCAATATGCAGAGCACCGATGCCGCAGCCGGCATGGTCAAGGAACTCTATGACCAAGGTGAGATTACAGATAAGGAGCGTTCTATCCTCATCGCTTATCAGACCAGTGCTTCTGCTTTCATCACCAACTATTTTTCCTCAGGAGCCGCAGTCTTCAGCTTTATTCTGACACCAATCATCATCCCACTCATCGTCATGTTCGTCTTCAAGATTATCGGCGGCAATCTCATGCGTATTTATCTGAAGATGTTCTATAAGGAAAATGCAAATGGAGGGAATGAAAATGGCAACGCCTGATACTGCAAAAACAGAAAAGAAGAAAAATATTCTCGACCTCTTCATTGACGGTGCCCGCAACGGCTTTACCATTGGCACGACGAGCCTGCTGCCGAATGTCATCATGGCATTTGTCATCATCCGCATTCTCGATGTCACGGGCCTTCTTCATCTCATCGGTATTGTCTGCGCGCCAATCATGGCGTTATGGGGCCTGCCCGGTGAAGCTGCTACGGTACTCGTCACGGCCATCATGAGCATGGGCGGCGGCATCGGCGTGGCCATGAGCCTCTATACTTCCGGCATCCTTGACCCCGCTGCCCTGACTTCTCTTGTCCCTGCTATTTACCTTATCGGCAATCCTGTACAGAATGTCGGACGCTGCCTTGGTATTTCCGGCGTCAATACGAAGCATTACGTCGCTATCATCAGCATCTGCTTCATTAATGCACTGCTTTCCATTTGGGTTATGCGCTTCCTGCTGTTGTTCTTCTAAGCTCTTGAATAACAATATATCTTAGTTTGTATTTTATTTCTTTGAAAGGATGAGTACTATGTCAGATAAACCATTCTTCACAATGATTCGCAATGCCCATATCTACGCTCCCGAAGATCTTGGCATTCAGGATATACTTCTGGCCGGCGAAAAAATTGCCGGCATCGGCAAAGGAATTGAACCGCCGCAGGGCATTGAATGCCGTGAAATCGACCTCAAAAATGCACGGGTACTGCCGGGATTCATTGATGGCCATGTCCATATGATTGGCGGCGGCGGTGAAGGCGGCTTCCATACGCGCACGCCGGAACTCGTACTCTCGAAGGTCACGCTGTCCGGTGTCACGACCGTCTGCGGTCTTCTTGGTACCGACGGCACGACGCGTCACGTTGAAAGTCTGCTCGCTAAGGCCAGAGGCCTTGAAAACGAAGGTCTTTCTACCTACATCTACACAGGAGCCTACGAACTTCCTACCCCAACTATCACTGGCAGTGTGCGCAAGGATATCGTCATGATTGACAAAATCATCGGCGCTGGCGAAATTGCCATGAGCGACCATCGTTCCGGTCAGCCTCAAGCCTGGGATTACCGCCGTCTTGCAGCCGAGACACGCGTTGGCGGCATGATCAGCGGCAAATGCGGTATTATCAACATGCATATGGGCGATGGCAAAAACGGCCTCAAATATCTCTTTGAGATTACTGAAGATGGTGAGATTCCTAAAACGCAGTTCCTGCCCACTCATATCAACCGCAATAAGAAGCTTTTTGCTGAAGGCATCAAATGGGCTAAAGAAGGCGGCTATATGGATATCACTTCAGGCATTGACCCCAGCCATCCGGGGTCTGAGAACGCTGTAAAGCCAAGTGAAGCTGCCAAAAGAGCACTCGATGCAGGTGTTCCCCTCTCCCACATCACTATGAGTTCTGATGGCAACGGCAGTATGCCGGTCTTTGATGAGGCCGGCAATCCAATCGGTGTGGGCGTCGGCGACCAGCATTCGATGTTCACGGAATTCCGTGATATGGTCCAAAAAGAAAATATCCCCATCAATGAGGCTATTCAGATTCTCAGCACCAATGTCGCCAAGGCCCTCAAGATTTACCCGAAAAAAGGCTTGCTGGCACCGCAGAGTGATGCTGACTTCATCGTTATCTCTGATGATTTCGAGCTTGAGCATGTCTGGGCAAGAGGACAGCAAATGGTCGCTGACGGACAGGCAATTCTCAAAGGTACGTTCGAAGATTAATGTCACTGGACAAACTACAATACATATAATTACAACAAAAATGGAGCAGATTTTTCTGCTCCATTTTTTACATAATGAATTTTGCCTGCGGTGTTTATTTAAGCTGCCAGCGGCCAGCTGATATCTCTAGCCCCCTTCGGCTCGACGACTTCTGCATTATAAGCAATGCTAAGACGCGTTGCTTCTTCGATTTCCTCAGCGGTCGAGGCCGGGTTGCGGCGGATTTCGTAGACTTCATGAGAAGCCTGTTTGATGGCAAAGGACTGCGGCGTGTGGAACTGCAGCTCGACGCGCGTACCGAAAGGGCTCAGCAGATGGACGTTGACACCCTGATAGAACTTGCCTCCCCAAGCGTTGTGGAATTTCTCGACACGGTAGCCTTTTTCCGTAAGTACCGCCAATGCCTTTGGCACCATCTCGCTGTAATCTTCAGCCGAGCAGGTCAGCGTATAGCGAAGGACATCGCTGACGCCGGCAGCAGCGGCCATCAGGCTGACCTGATCTTCTTCGGCATCGCTCTCAATCTTGCGTGCCAGGCTGTCCATCGTCTTGAGCCGGTACTCAAGGCCCTGCAGATGCGCGGAAGATTTTTCGAGCGTGCGCATGTCGGCAGTAACCTCAGGCTCAGCCGTCTCAGCCTTGCTCAGCAGGGCTTCAGCCAAGAGGCGGCTGCGCTGCCTCCTGGTCAGGCGGTCGCCGCCTTTGCCGAGCTGTCTCGTATCGACAGCCTCATTGTCCACCATGACCGCAGCCAGGGCCTTGTTGGGGCTTGGCGCTGCGTAGCCGGGCAGTATGTGGATTGGTGAAAGTACGGCCATTACCATGATGACGGCGGCCGTCAGGCTGCGCATAAACGCGCCGGCCCCTGTCACCTTACGCGAAAAGCGCGCCGGCTTAAATTTACGGAACGAGCGCGTGACGCCGCGTCCCGTCTTCTTATTATGGATTTCCGTCAGCTCTTGTCCTGCCTTCATTTGCATTCCCTCCAGACGACGTTGTTATCTTTCTTACAGGTATATCATAGCAAGCGAAACTTGAAAACAACTGATTGCTTCTGAAAACTATATGAAAATCGAAAAAGTCAGCCAAAATCCAGGCTGACTTTTTCTTATTCCTTCATTATAAAGTTTCAGCAAAGCGTTTCTGTATCGTATGCAGGCGCAGAGAAAGGAACACCGCGCCAACGGCAATGCCAAGAATCAGGCCGCACCAGTAGCCATACGGGCCGAGCTGCGTAAACGCCGCCAAGGCCCAGCCAACAGGCAGTCCGATGACCCAGTAAGAAACGACGGCGAGTACAAAGGTCACGTGCACATCCTTATAGCCGCGCAGTGCCCCCTGCAAAGGCGCGTCGATGCTGTCGGCCAGCTGCAGAAATACCGCAAAGACGAGAAAGACGACCAGAAGCTCCTGTACATCCGGACTCGATGTATAAAGACTTGCAATGACATCGCGAAACTGCACGAGCAGCAGGGCAAGGCTGCCCTCAAACAAAAACGTCAGCAGCCGCCCGAGACGGATGAACGCCGCCGCGTCCTCACTTCTGCCCGCACCAATCTCAAAACCGACGAGAATCGTCAAGGCCATGCTGGCGGAAAGCGGAATCATGTAGATGAGCGTCGTAAAGTTCATAGCCGCCTGATGCGCCGCGACGACCGTCGTGCCGTAAATCGTCATGAACAGGCCGACGGCGCTGAAGATGCTCATCTCACAGAACATCGTGCTGCCAATCGGAATGCCAAGGGACAGGGCCTTTTTCCATTCCGCAGGATGGGGATACGGCAGCCCGCGAAAGACATGGTAGCTGCGAAAAGGCTCGATGCAACTGACCACGAGGATATTGCAGAGAAAATTCAGCACAAAGGCAATGGCCGAACCGATGCCCGCGCCGATACCGCCAAAGGCCGGCACGCCCAATGCCCCGTACATAAAGACGTAATTCGCCGCTACATTGACCGGCACGGTCAGCAGCGTCACCATCATCGTCAAACGCGTGTAGCCATGAGCATCGATGAGATTGCGCAAGACGCCCGACAGGAAAATCGGCACGATGCCAAAGGCAATTGCGATGAGATAGCCGGCCGCCACATGAGCAACCTTGGGTTCAAGACGAAGATAGTCAAGAATGAACGGCACAAAGAGGATGCCAAGCAGCAGAAAGAGAAGAGCCAGGCCCAAGGACCAGTAAAAGCCCTGACGCACGACAAAGGCGATTTCCTTTTTCTCCCCTGCCCCATAATGCTGCGAGATAACCGGCGTCAGTACCGAAATGACACCGAGGAACGAGCCAAAGAACGGCATGAAGAGGTTCGAACCAACGGCCACACCCGCCAGGTCCTGCTCACTGACGTGGCCGGACATGACGGTATCAAAAAATCCCGTCGATGTCAGGGCAATCTGCGTGATGAAGATGGGCAGCAGCACCGCAAAGAATTTCTTTGCTTTTTTCTTATATTGTGGCTGATAGCTCATGCCTCACTGTTCATCCTTGCGCAGGCAGCAGTTCTTATACTTCTTGCCGCTGCCGCACGGACAGGGGTCGTTGCGTCCGACTTTGGGCTTGCGCACCTGATCAAACGGGATGATGCGGCCCTGACCGCTCTTTTCCATGAGCTCCGCCGGCGTATGGCCCTTAAGCTGCCAAAGGTGTGTCTCATTATTGAAAGCAGCGAGGACGGGCACGATGGCCTCAGCTTTATCCTCATCCTTCATGAGCCCGAGTTCTTCCAGATATTCGACAGCTTCCTGCAGGGAGCCGCCATTCTGCAGCAGGATGAGGATTTCTCCGGCCACATCAGCCGCTTTCAGAACATCATAGCCATGTTCCTTCATAAAGAAGGCAATGAGCGCACGGTACGACGGCGTGTCCGGCGTATACGTATCCGCACCGGCAGCATGAACTTCCTCGTACGTGAGCTTGGCAAAATCAAGGTCGCTGCGGCGCAGCTGTTCGTTCTCAAGCTTTTCCTCATCAATGAGCGTATAGTATTTGACCCCCTGCGGCAGCGCCGTCACGATATTTTTCCAGCACGAGACATTGAGCATGACACCGGCAAAATCCATAAAGCTGATTTCAGCACGCTGTTTTTCGTCAAGATAAGAGAGCACGGCTTCGTAGAGCTGCTCAAAGTTCATATAGCCATAGTGATAGAGCAGCCCGGCCGCCAGGCGCGCCATCTCCGTGTTGCGGGCCACGAGTGCCGGATATGTCTCATCATTCATACGCGAGAAAACCGCCAGTACCTCTTCCGGCATATACCAGACAAGGCTGTCCCCTTCTTTGCTGCAGGACAAGAAGCCGAGGCCGCGCAAATAGTCAAGGCGTTCATCGTCCTCGCCCAGCTTTCGCGAAAAGCCATCATGCTCGGCAAAGTCTTTGAAACAGACGTACTCTTCTTCCAGAAGCGATGGCAGCCAGCGGGCGGCAAATTCTTCTACAGCCGGCACGAGGCGTTCGATGAGCTCGGCCTTTTTAAGGGAGCTTGCTCCCGTCACGTTGAGATTGAAGCGGATATCGTCAAGCTCTGCCTTCGTCATAGCGGCCATCATGCCGGCCAGTGTGCGCTTCTCCGGCAGTTTGTGGCGGTAAAGCTGTTTCCTGCGCTCTTCCCTACCCTCGGCCATCATTGCTTCGAGACTCTCTTCTGTGTCCATTGCCATGAACTTCTGATCCTGTTCCAAAAAATTTCCCTGTCCTTTCCTAAACATCCATATCTCACAATATGCTCATGATTCCTATCAGTAAAATGGCCCCGCCTACTTCGGCAGGGCTATAAAGAAATAACTAAATTAACAAATGAACGAAGCAGCGGGGCTTTTATCAGCCAAAGTAATCGGCAATGCCATCGGCGATGCCTTGTGCCGCCTTCTTGATGCCGTCTTCACTGTTTAAGAGCTGTTCTTCCTGCGGGTTCGAGATGAACGCTACCTCAACGAGAGTTGCCGGCATATCCGTGTGCTTGACCACGTAGAAATTGCAGCTCTGCGTACCGCGGCTCTGCGTGCCAATCTGGTCGATGACGCCCTGGCGTACCTTGTCGGCAAGGTCGCGCGAACGCTTGGAGCCCAGCGAGTAATAATAGCCCGTCGTGCCCTTGGCCGCACCGCTCGAGAACGAATCCATATGAATCGAGAGGAAGATATCCGATTTCGTGTTGTTCGCCACGTCGCAGCGGGCCTGCAGTTCCTCGATATCCGAGGCATTGGCGCCTTTTGGCGATACCTCGGTATCCGTCGTACGCGTCATATAGACGGTCGCTCCCTCAGCCACAAGCAGGCGGCGCAGTTCATTGGCAATGCGCAGCGTCACGGTCTTTTCCATCACGCCCGTCGGCCCGATAGCCCCCGAGTCGTTGCCGCCATGACCGGCGTCAATCGTGATTTTCTTGCCTTTGACGCCATTGAGGGCTGCAATATCCGCATCCGTATCATCCGAGATAATGGCACCGTCATTGCCGGTATTGGTGTTAGAATTTGTTTGGCCCTTATCCCCGCTGGTGTTTCCCGCCGTCTGACTGCCTGTACCGGCAGCATCCTTTGCCGGGCCATCGATATCCTCACTCTTTGAGACAGGTGTCGTAGCAGCAGGCTTTGTCGGCGTGACAGGCTGGGTCTGCGCCGCAGAGGACGTTTTCCCTGTCTGGGATGTTGGCTTCGTCTCTGACGGATTCTTCTGCACGGACGATGAAGAAGACGTATTCGGCTTCGTAGCAGCAGGCTTCTTCACATCCGGCGTGGCAATGACGGTCTTGGAGCTGTCATTGAGATTGCCAAAGTCGAGTACAACACGTCCCGGTACCGGGCCGCCCGCTAAGGGGAATACCTTGTAGTTGTTGCTGCCGACTTTATTTTCGACCACGACGCGCACGGTATTCTTATTGAACTGACCGATGCGGATATCGTTGACAAAGCGGCTGTCCACGGAAATTTGCCGTTTGACTTTGGCCGCGAGCCATGCTCCCTGAATATCAACGATGACACGGTCCGGGTTCTTCAGTGTCATTGTCGTATAACGAACCGGCTTGCTCGCATCGACGACGATGCGGATTTTGTCGGCACCGCTGTTGACGCGCACAGCCGTAATCTCAGCCATGCCGCTCACGCGCTCGCTGAAATCAGAATCCGCAGCTGACACGCCCGCCATCGGCAGCAGCATGACTGCGATGACAGATAACAGGAACAGTACGCGCTTCATATGACCCCTCCAACATTAATTCGCTCGCGGCAGCTGCCAACGGCGCTGTCACGAAGACATTCTACGTTTTATTATCCCCTTTCTTCCTGAAAAAATCAAGAAAAGTTACCTGAGAAGCGCAGAATTTTCCTTTGCGCACAAAAAAAGAGCGATCGCTCGCTCCCTTTCATCACAAAATCAAAGCATGTTCTGCAGAAATGCCTTTGTGCGATCTTCCTGCGGATTGCTGAAGAACGGCTCTGGTTCTCCCTGTTCAACAATCGTGCCGTCGGCCATGAAGATGACATGGCTCGCGACCTCACGTGCAAACGTCATTTCGTGCGTGACGACGACCATCGTCATGCGCTCTTCCGCCAGTTCGCGCATGGTCTTGAGTACTTCGCCCGTGAGTTCCGGGTCAAGTGCAGACGTCGGCTCATCGAACAGCATGATGTCCGGCTTCATGCAGAGCGCGCGGGCAATGGCCACACGCTGCTGCTGGCCGCCTGACAGCTGCGACGGATAATACTCCGCGCGGTCAGCAAGGCCGACTTTTTCCAAAAGTTCTTTGGCATACGGCAGGATTTCCGCCTTCTTCATGCCCTTGACCAGCATCGGTGCCTCGATGAGATTCTCCATAACCGTCATATGTGGGAACAGATTGAACTGCTGGAACACCATGCCCGTGTGCGAGAGAATTTCGCGGCTCTTCTTCGCATCGGCATATTCGGCCACGCCGTGTTCATCCGTATCGGCGAGGAATTCGCCTTCAATCTCAATCGAGCCTGAGTCAATCGTCTCAAGCTTATTGATGCAGCGCAGAAGCGTGCTCTTGCCCGAACCGGACGGGCCGATGATGGCGAGCACTTCACCGCGCTTGACTTCGATATCGATGCCCTTGAGCACGGAAAGGTCGCCGAACGATTTATGGATATCATGCATGCGCAGCATGACTTCTGCATCATTATTTGTCGTATTTGCCATAATGGGCCTCCAGTTTCTTGAACATCCAGGTCAGGACGAATGTCATGGCCAGATAGAAGATGCCGGCAATCAGGAACGGCGTCATATCGAACTCGCGCTGGACAATCGTGCGTGCAACGCGCAGCAGGTCGTTCATGGCGAGGATATAGATAAGAGACGTATCCTTGACGAGGTTGATGGTCTCGTTCGAAACCGGCGGCAGCACGATGCGGATGACCTGCGGCAGGATGATGCGGCGCATCGTCTGCGGATAGCTCAGACCCAGCGTCTTAGCAGCTTCATACTGTCCCTTCGGCACCGACTGAATGCCGGCACGGAAAATCTCCGCAAAATACGCCGCATAGTTGAGCGTGAAGGCCAGCAGCGCTGCAGCGATGTCCGGCAGCATGACACCAACCATCGGCAGGGCAAAGTAGACAAACAGCAGCTGCAGCATCAGCGGCGTGCCGCGCATGAGCCAGATGTAAAATTCCATGAACGCACTGAGCGGCCGCCATTTTGAGAGTCTGCCCAGCGCGGCAAGCATGCCGAGCGGCAGGGCTATAATCAATGTGATGAAGAAGATTTCGAGTGTAATCTCGGAGCCTTCCAGCATCTGTAATATCGTATCAAGCAGATTATCCATCGTTTTTTCTTCTCCTCTGCGGATTCCTTTAGTCTAGCAAAGTATTAACATAACATCCATTGTACAAAAAAAGGCTTGACGAATCAAGCCTTTTCTTATAAATCACTACATCATATCCTATATAATGTAGGATGTCTTCCTTACTTCGTGATGTCCTTGCCGAACCATTTCTCGGAAATCTTGGCCATCGTGCCATCGGCCTTCATCTCGTTGAGGACTTTCTGGACATCATCGCGCAGGGCCGTGTTGTCCTTGGCAAAGGCAATGCCGAACTGACTGACAGGACCGACAGCGACATCGACAGCATCGATGGTATCCGGATGCTTGCTCATGTAATAGCGTCCGACAATTTCATCACCGACGACGGCATCAATGCGGCCATTCTCAAGGTCCATAAACGCCGTGACGAAATCCGAATACTTCTTGACTTCCTTGACATCTTTCTTGAAGAAGTCCGTCTTATCCATGTATTCCTCGGCCGTCGAAGCACTCTGCGTGCCGACCGACTTGCCGGCAAGACTCTTCTCGTCCGTGATATCCGTACGGCCCTTCTTCACGAAGATAATCTGACGGTTGTCCATGTACGGGTCAGAGAACAGCATATTCTGCTTGCGTTTCTCCGTGATGTCAAGGCCATTCCAGAGGACGTTGACACGGCCGCTCTTGAGTTCAGCCTCTTTACTCGACCAGTCAATGGCCTTGAACTCAACTTCGCGGCCCAGGCGTTTTGAAGCCTCTTTGGCGAGATCGACATCGAAGCCCGTAATCTCATTGTTCTCATCCTTGAAGCCCATCGGCGGGAAGTTATCGTCGAGGCCGACAATGATTTTGCCCTTATCCCCTGAGCCCGAACCGTTATTGGCTGCCTTCTGGCTGCCGCAGCCCGTAACGAATGCAGCCGTCATGACAGCAGCCATACCGAGTGCGAGAATCTTCTTCCACTTCATATCGATCTCTCCTTGTTTATTTCTTTACTCAATTAAAGGATTAATATGTTGTTATTATACGGAATCTCCGTCTTAATGTCAAGTAATCCGGAAATATTTCTTCATCCTATCTTTATAGAGTGGCCATTTGTACATTTATATTTGCTTAATTTGTATACACAATACTTTATATTTATCCTAAAATTATTTTTTCCTATTGACTGCTTGGTTCGCTTGACGTATCATAGGGGCTGAACAAAGAAATTGACCGCAGCTCGCTGCTACAGAGGAGCAGTGGCTGCGGTTTCCTCTTACTTATCCTTGTGAAAATAATAACGTTAACTTGTTCAGTTGATGATAATTGAGGAGGAATATCCTATGAAAGCCATTCACAAGATTCTGGTCCCAAACCGCGGGGAAATCGCCATCCGCATTTTCCGCGCCTGCCATGAACTGGGCATACGCACCGTCGCGGTCTATTCTAAGGAAGATGTCCTTTCCCTGCACCGCAGCCGCGCGGATGAAGCGTATCTCGTCGGCAAGGGCAAAAAACCTGTCGATGCCTACCTCGATATTGAAGATATCATCCGCATCTGCAAAGAACATGATGTCGATGCCATCCATCCGGGCTATGGCTTTCTGTCGGAGAATGCACAGCTCGCCAAGCGCTGCGCGGAAGAAGGCATCACGTTCATCGGCCCGAAAGTCGAGCATCTGCAGATGTTCGGCGATAAAGTCAACGCAAGAATTCAGGCCGAAAAAGCCGATATCCCAATGATTCCGGGCACGAACGGCGCCGTCAAGGACTATGCGGAAGTCAAGGCTTTTGCTGAAAAAGTCGGCCTGCCGGTCATGATTAAGGCCATCAACGGCGGCGGCGGCCGCGGCATGCGCCGTGTCGACCGCATGGAAGACCTCGAGGAAGCCTTCAACGAAGCCCGTTCCGAAGCAAAACGCGCCTTTGGCGACGAAGATGTCTACGTCGAGAAATGCATCCTGAATCCAAAGCACATCGAAGTCCAGATTATGGGCGATACCCACGGCAATGTCATCCACCTCAACGAACGTGACTGCTCCATCCAGCGCCGTCATCAGAAAGTCATCGAAATGGCACCAGCCTGGTCCCTGCCCAAGGAATTCCGCGAAAAAATCTGCGCAGCGGCCCTGAAAATCATGAAGCACGTGCATTATGTCAACGCCGGCACAGTTGAATTCCTCGCTGACCAAGATGAAAAACATTTCTACTTCATTGAGGTCAACCCGCGTGTACAGGTCGAGCATACGGTCACTGAGGCCATTACGGATATCGATATCGTCAAGACGCAGATTCGCGTGGCCGAAGGCTATGCCCTGTCCGACCCGGAAATCGGCATTAAGAGCCAGGCCGATGTGCCCTGCAGCGGCGTAGCCATCCAGTGCCGCATCACGACCGAGGACCCGCAGAACAACTTCATGCCGGATACCGGAAAAATCAACGACTACCGCAGCGGCGGCGGCCCCGGCATCCGCCTCGATGCCGGCACGGCTTATACCGGTGCTGTCATCACGCCGTATTACGATTCCCTGCTCGTCAAAGTCACGGCCCATGCCAGCAGCTCAGAAGAAGCCATCGTACGCATGCTGCGCTGCCTTGATGAATTCCGCATCGGCGGCGTCAAGACAAATATTTACTTCCTTAAGAATATGCTCATGGATAAGAATTTCCGTGCCGGCACCTGCAACGTCAACTACATCGACCACAATCCGGACCTGCTCATCGACCCGCATGTCGTCGACGAGCCGGGTACGAGCCTCCTCTCCTACATCGGCGAAGTCACCGTCAACGGCTTCCACGGCAACGGAGCCAACCCGAAGCCAAGATTCTCGAAGCCGGAAAAACTCGATGCCAGCGAGGAAGAATGCCCCGCAGGCACGCGCCAGCTCCTGCAGCAGCTGGGTCCTGAAAAATTCTCCAAATGGATTCAGGAACAGAAGCAGGTCCTGCTCATGGATACGACGTACCGCGATGCCCATCAGTCGCTGCTCGCCACGCGTATCCGCACCAAAGATATCATGAATGCCATCCATTATACGGCCTGCAGGGTGCCGCAGATTTACGCCTTCGAGAACTGGGGCGGCGCGACCTTCGACGTGGCCTACCGATTTCTCGACGAAGACCCGTGGGACCGCCTGCGCCAAATGCGCAAGGCCGCACCGAACATTCTATTCCAGATGCTGACGCGCGGTGCCAACACTGTTGGCTACACGAACTATCCGCCTGAAGTCGTCCGCCAGTTCCTGCGCCTCGCAGCAGAAAACGGCGTCGATGTCTTCCGCATCTTCGACTGCCTGAACCAGCTCGACCATATGACACTCTCGATTGATGAAGTGCGTCAGCAGGGCAAACTCGCCGAGACGGCCATCTGCTACACGGGTGATATCCTCGACGGCAGCCGCCAGAAATATTCGCTGCAGTATTATACGAATCTCGCCAAGGAAATGGCCAACGCCGGCGCGAATATCATCGCCATTAAGGATATGGCGGGCCTGCTGAAGCCGGAAGCTGCCTATGCCCTCGTCTCGGCCCTCAAAGATGCTGTAGACCTGCCTGTCCATCTGCACAGCCATGAAGGCGGCGGCTGCACGCTCTTCAGCTACGCCAAGGCCATCGAAGCCGGCGTCGATATCGTCGATGTCGCGACGAGTGCCCTCTCAAACGGCACGAGTCAGCCTTCCATGACGGCTCTCATTCAGGCCCTTTCGAACAATCCTCGCCAGCCGCAGATGAATATCGACGAACTGGAGAAGATTGACCGTTATTGGCAGGTCGTCCGCGGCTACTATGCCGGCGTCGACGGCAAGATGACGAGCCCGAACACCACGGTCTTCCAGCATGAAATGCCGGGCGGCCAGTATACGAACCTGCGCCAGCAGGCCAAGGGCGTCGGACTCGGCGACCGCTGGCCGGAGGTCTGCCGCATGTACGCCAAGGTCAACGAGATGTTCGGCGATGTCATCAAGGTCACGCCGTCCTCAAAGGTCGTCGGCGATATGACGCTGTTCATGGTTCAGAATAACCTCACCGAAGAAGATATTTACGAGCGCGGCGAGACACTGGACTTCCCGAAATCCGTCGTCGACTTCTTCGACGGCAAGCTCGGCATCCCGTACGGCGGTTTCCCTGAAAAACTGCAGAACATTATCCTCAGAGGTGCAAAACCACATCTTGAGACGCCGCCGGAACCAGTCGATGAAGAAAAGATTGGCCGGGAGATGCTGGCCCTGCGCATGCCGGACAATGAAGAGTCCGTCACGAGCTACTGCATCTATCCAAAAGTCTACAAGGAATACATCCAGCGCTTCCATAAATACGGCGATCTCTCGATTCTCGATACGCCGACGTACTTCTTCGGTATGAAGCCGGGCGAAGAAATCTGGGTCCGCATCAACGGCAAGATGGTGCTGATTCGCATGAACTACATCACTTCCCCTTCGGACGACGGTTTCCGCGAAATCCAGTTCGAAGTCAACGGCATGCCGCGTGAAATCCGCGTACGCGATAAAGCTGCCTCGGAAGAAACGAGCGTCATCCGTCAGGCCGACCCGACCGTTCCGGGCGAAGTCGGTGCAACGCTCTCCGGCTCTGTCCTGCGCCTCATCGCATCTAAGGGCGATGTGGTCAAGAAGGGCGACCCTCTGATGGTCACGGAAGCCATGAAAATGGAAACGACCATCACGGCCCCGATTGCCGGCATGGTCGAAGAAATCTACGTCAAGGCTGGCAGCCATATCACCTCCGGCGACCTCCTCGCTGTCATCCAGTAATCTCACCTATCTTATATCCTATACTATCTATAAAAAAAGACTCCGCACAAGCGGGGTCTTTTTTGCAGTTATGAAGTTTTGCTCATTCATAGCGCAGCGCTTCAATCGGGTCAAGTTTGGCCGCCTTGCGCGCCGGATAGATGCCAAAGAACAGGCCGATGCCGACGGAAAAGGCAAACGAGACGATGATTGGCGTCGCGGTGATGACCGTTGTGAAATTGCCGAACTTCGAGATGAGCTGTGACGCACCGATGCCAACGAGGATGCCGATGAGGCCGCCGATGACACCAATGACCATCGATTCGATGAGGAACTGCGTCATGATGTTCATGAAGGTCGCGCCCAAGGCCTTGCGGATGCCGATTTCACGCGTTCGTTCGGTGACCGAGACCATCATGATATTCATGATGCCGATGCCGCCGACGAGCAGTGAAATGCCGGCGATCGCACCCAGGAGCAGCGTCAGCATCGAGGTCGACTGGCTGACTGTCTCCATGAGACTCGTCAGATTGCGCACGGTGAAATCATCTTCCTTATTGCCAGCGGTCAGATGATGGCGCTGGCGCAGAAGCGTCTCAATGTTTTCCTGTACCTGGTCCATCTTCGTCGAATCAGAAACCTGTACATTGATGGACTGGACATACGTGATGCCGAGCATACGCTCCATGGCTGTCGTCAAGGGCACGTAAATCATATCATCCTGGTCCTGTCCCATCGAGGACTGGCCTTTGCTGGTCAGCAGGCCGATGACTTTATACGGCTGATTGTTGATACGGATATTCTGTCCGACCGGATTCTTCTCATCAAAGAGATTTTCGGCAACGGTCGTACCGATGACAGCCACACGGTTGCGCTTTTCCAAGTCATTTGTGGAAATGAACGAACCATTCGACACCGAAAGCGAACGGATGGACATGAATTCCGGCGTCACGCCTTCGACTGTTGTATTCCAGTTCTGATTGCCGTAGACAATCTGATACGACGTCTGTACCGTCGGCGAGACGTAGTCGATATCCTTGACTTTCGACTTAATGGCCTTGGCATCATCGTATTTGAGCGTCTGGCGTGAACCGGCCGCCCCGCGCACGCCGCCTTTGTTCGACGCGCCCGGCGAGATAATCAGCATGTTCGAGCCGAGGCTCGCGATGGAGCTCGTGACATTCGAGCGCACGCCCATGCCGACCGACACGAGCGCGATGACGGCGCCGACGCCAATGATGATGCCGAGCATCGTCAAAAGGCTGCGCATCTTGTTGGCATAAAGTGAAGTCAGGGCCATCATAAAGCTCTCACTAAACAACATCCATGACCACTCCCTTCCCTTCATCGCGCGTAATGCGGCCATCGCGCACGAGCAGCTGACGGCTCGCGCACGCGGCAATCTCCGGTTCATGCGTGACAAGGATAATGGTCCTGCCCCTTTCGTGCATGCCCTCAAAGATTTCCATGATTTCCTTCGTTGACTTTGTATCAAGGTTGCCTGTCGGCTCATCCGCCATGATGATATGCGGATTGTTGACCAGCGCCCTGGCAATGGCTACGCGCTGGCGCTGGCCGCCCGAAAGTTCATTGGGCAGGTGGTCGCCGCGGTCGCCGAGGCCGACAGCCTCCAAAAAATGCTGTGCGCGTTCCATACGTTCGTGCCTGCCGACACCGGCATAGACGAGCGGCAAAGCGACGTTTTCGAGCGCCGAAATGCGCGATAGCAGATTGAAGTTCTGAAAGACAAAGCCAATCTTGCGGTTGCGCGTGATGGCCAGCTGGTCATCGCTGAGGCCAGCGACTTCCTCGCCATCGAGTTTATACGAGCCGCAGGTCGGCCGGTCAAGGCAGCCGAGGATATTCATGAGTGTGGACTTGCCGGAACCGGAAGGCCCCATGAGGGCAGCAAACTCACCCTTATGGATATCGAGGTCGATGCCGGCAAGAGCGGCGAGCTCTTCGCCGCCAATCTTATAGATTTTCTTGATGCCGCGCAGTTCTATGGTATTGACTTTTTTCTCTGTTTCCGCCATATTCATTCCCTCTCTGCGCTTACATCGGAGGGCCGCCCATGCCGCCGCCATTCTTCTTGCTGCTGAATGAACTGCTTGACTTCTTCGCTGTGTACGTCGAGACGACATCTTCGCCTTCTTCAAGGCCCGAGAGAATCTCAACGTATTCATCGCTGTAAATGCCCGTCGCCACATAGCGGTTTTCCTGTGAGCCATCGGCATTCTGCACGACAACATAGGAACCATTGGCATCCGTCTTGAGCACCGAAATCGGTACAGCGAGGACGTCCGACTTGTCGGCCGTGTTGATTTCAACGCGCGCCGTCATAGCCGGCAGCAGCAGGCTGTCGGGGTCGTCGACATCGAGCGTTACATAATAGTAGATGACGCTGGCCGAAGAAGAACTCGAAGACGAGCTCGTGGAAGAAGAGCTCGTATCCCAGCTGTTGCTCGTATCCGTCTGCGAAATCTTTGTGACACGTGCCGTAAAGGTCTTATCCGTATACGTATCAACGGTAAACGTCGCCGTTTGGCCGACCTTGACATTGCCGATATCCGTCTCATCGACCTTCGCCTTAATCTGTTTGCTTGAGAGGTTGGCAATGCGCATGATGACGGTTGGATTATCCGACGTAGCTACAGCCATCGTACCAACCGTTTTGGGCTCGCCAATAATCGTGCCGTCAATGGGGGCCGTGATGCTCGTCTCGGCGGCATCCGACTCGGCCTGTGCAAGTTCCGATACAGCCGTATCGTAGTTCATCTGAGCATCTTCGAGCTGTTTCTGTGTATCCGCGCCGATGCTGTAAAGATAGCTGATGCGGTCGTACTCGGCCTTCGTATTCGTGACTTTGTACTGTGCCTGGTCTCTCTTGGCCTCGTAATCCTTGGCATCGAGCGTGGCGACCGTCTGCCCGGCCGTTACCTTGTCATTTTCCTTGACGAGCACGCTCTTGAGACGCGCCGTGATTTTGGAGCTGACCTCGACCGAATCGACCGGCTGGATGGTACCGGTAGCCGAAACCGTCGATTTCATATCCATGCGGACGACTTTGGTCGTCTCGACAGCAGAGGCCTGTTTGGCTGCCTGCTGTCCTGCATAATACTTATAGCCGTAAAAAGCACCACCCGCAATGATGAGCACAGCGATAATGGCTGTGACTTTTCCTGGTATTTTCGGCAATTTCGGAATGTTCACTGAGATACCTCCCCTTCGGCCAAATCAGATGCAACCTGGTCAGATGATACAGATGATGCATTCGTGGAAACAGGCTGAGTATTTTGAGCAGCTTTAGCGTTCTGGGCTTTCTGCACGGCAGAAGCCAGATTCTTGGTGCTTGTATCAGGTTTTGCATTGGCCGGTGTAACCGGTTTCTGGAGCACCGGCTCCGTCTCTGCTGCCACAGCAGCCTGAGCCGTATCCGCCGGCGTCAGCAGCATCTTGGCAGCTGCTTCTTTTTCATGGTCCGTAAGCTCAATGCCCATGGCATTCTCAACCGTCGCCTTGTAGCGTGCATAATCGTATTCAGCGCTGATGTAGTTGAGACGTGCCGTGGAAAGTGCTTCCTGCGCATCGATGATGTCGAGCATCAAACCTTCGCCGGCACGGTATTTCTCGCGTGCAATGAAGTAATCTTCCTCCGCCTGACGCACAGCATCGCCCGTCGAATTCAGGCGTTTCTCCGCCTCACGCATATTGTAGTAAGCCTGACGCACAGAGAGGTCGATATCTTCCTTGTCTTTTGTCAGATTGAGTTTTGCGATATCGCGGCTGACTTCAGCTTTGCGTACTTTTGCCCGCGTCAGACCATTATCCCAGAAATCCCAAGAAAGCGTTGCTCCAGCAGAAAAATCTGTATCTGAACCTGATTTGTTAGAAGGTTTGAATGTATTCGTCCAATTCGGGCCCGCACTCACCGTAACACTAGGGCCAAACTCCGCCTTAGCCGCTTTCAAGGCATCTTCTTCCTGCTGATACTTATACGTATCGACAAGCAGGTCCTTGCGGTTGCGGTAGGCATAGTCGATGCAGTCGTTCATATCGATATCAAAATGGTCATACGAAAAATCCGACGTTAAATTCAGCGGTTCATTGCGGTCCATATTGATGTAATTGCGCAGGGCAGCCAAATCTACCTCATAGCTGTTCTGCGCCTTAATGAGGTTCTGCGCGGCATTGCTGAGCTCGACCGACGAACGGATGACATCGATGCGGGCTTTAGAACCGGCAGAATAGAGCTGCTGGACATTCGTATAATGGTCCTGATATTTATCAACGGTCTCCTGACGTACATCGACGGTACGGCGTGCCTCCAAAGCATCGTAATACGCCTTGATGACATTAAGCTTGAGGTTCTCGCGGCTTCGTTCGGTAGAAAGTTTCGCTGCTTCAAGGCCGAGTTTGCTGCTGTCAATATTGGCTTCCGACTTGCCGCTCGTATAAACAGGATACGATGCTGTTACACCAAGTGTATTATTGCTCGAATCTGGCTCCGAAGAACTATGCATTGTAGCTCCCAATGATTCAGAACCTTTGATTTGCAGGCCATTCTCAATCTTCGCTTGGTCAAGTTCCGCCTGAGCAGTATCTTCATTCTTCTGCGTGATTCGCAGGCTCGTATTCTGCTCCAATGCCATATCAATGGCATCCTGCAGGGAAAGGTCTGCACAGGACGCAGCCGGCATGCCCATGAGCATCGCCCCCATGAGCAGCACAGCCTCCTTCCCATGACGTCTTCTCTTCATCTGGTATCCTCCCGAAATGATTCTATACTATTCTGTTCTCCATACATTATCCACTATTCTATCATATAATTACATACAGTATAATTTATATGATAAAATGATGATGTTGCTATCGTCCTATAGACAAGTTAAATATATATTAAAGAAAGGAGAATTTATGAAAAATCCATACATGGCACAGGCCCGCGCCCTGCTCAAGCGGTTTTATGGCTACGACGATTTCCGCCCCGCCCAGAAGCCGGTCATCGAGAGCCTGCTCACGGGCCATGACACCGTGGCCATCATGCCGACGGGTGCGGGAAAGTCCATCTGCTTCCAGATTCCTGCCCTGATATTCCCCGGCATCACGCTCGTCATCTCGCCGCTGATTTCTTTAATGAAAGACCAGGTCGATGCTCTTGTCGAGCAGGGCATCCCGGCCACGTATATCAACAGCTCCCTGTCCTTTGCCGAAGCTGACGAACGCCTGTCAGCCATTGCCCAGGGCCGGTACAAACTCGTTTATGTCGCACCGGAACGCCTCGATACGAATTACTTCCAATACATCATTGAGCAGCAGACCATCTCCATGGTCGCGGTCGATGAGGCCCACTGCCTTTCCCAATGGGGCCACGATTTCCGTCCGAGCTATCAGCAGATTGCCCCGTTCCTTGAGGCCCTGCCGCGCCGGCCGCTCGTCTCTGCCTTTACCGCCACGGCCACGCCCGAAGTACGCGAGGATATTGTGCGCCTGCTCGGCCTCAAAAATCCCGCGGTCCATGTCACCGGCTTTGACCGCCCGAACCTCTATTTTGAAGTGCGCCGCGGCGAGGACAAGAAAAAATTCATCGAACGCTATCTGAAACGCCATCAGGGTGAAGCCGGCATCATCTACGCGGCCACGCGCAAGGAAGTTGATGCCCTCTACCACCTGCTGCAGAAAAAACATTTTACTGTGGGACGCTACCATGCAGGGCTCAGCGATGAAGAACGCACACAGGCCCAGGATGATTTCCTTTATGATAACGTGCAGGTCATCGTCGCGACGAATGCGTTTGGCATGGGCATCGACAAGAGCAATGTCCGCTTTGTCATTCATTACAATATGCCTAAAAACATCGAAGCCTACTATCAGGAAGCGGGCCGCGCCGGCCGCGACGGCGAGCCCGGCGAATGCATCCTGCTCTTTTCGCCGCAGGACACGATGACACAGAAATACCTCATCGATATCTCGACAGAAGACGCGGAGCGCAAGCGCCACAATCTCGGCCGACTGCAGAAAATGGTCGACTACTGCCATACACCGGAA
This sequence comes from uncultured Selenomonas sp., assembly GCA_900552565.1. GTDB lineage: Bacteria > Bacillota > Negativicutes > Selenomonadales > Selenomonadaceae > Mitsuokella. The sequence continues at coordinate 32,692 of USAK01000001.1, forward strand.
TGTCTGCGCCATTTCATCATCCAGTACTTCGGCGAAAACGATGCCCCCGTCACCTGCGACAACTGCGGCAACTGCAAAGCAGGCCTTGAGGAACAGGATGTGACGATTGACGCTCAGAAGGTATTTTCGTGCGTCTACCGCATGCATGAACGCTTCGGGCTGACGCTCGTCGCGCAGGTTCTCAAAGGGTCCTCAGAAAAACGCGTCAAAGAGCTTCATTTTGACCAGCTCTCGACCTACGGTCTCATGAAAGAACGCAGCCTCGCTGACATCAAGCTCCTCATTCAGCGCTTTGTTGCGACGGACTACCTAGCCCTGACCGAAAGCAAATATCCCGTGCTGACCCTGCAAAGAGCCGCCTATCCTGTGCTGCGCGGCCAGAAAAAAGTCTTTCAGGCCGTGCCGAAGGAAATCACGAAGCAGGAGGCAGCACCGGAACTCTTCGAATTTCTGCGTGCTCTGCGCAGGGAAATCGCCCTGCGCGACCACATTCCTCCGTACGTTGTCTTTTCCGATGCCACGCTCAAGGACATGTGCGCCGTAAAGCCAAAGACGCGCGAAGACATGCTGCTCGTCAAAGGCGTCGGCGAACACAAACTCAAAAAATACGGCCAGGCCTTTCTCGAATGCATTCAAAAACACGCATAAAAAATGGGACGTTCCTCAAAGATGAAAGGAACGTCCCATTTTTATAGCCTATGGCTGCCGCGAATCACTGCTGCTGCAGTTTCTGCTGCAGTACTTCCTTGGCTTTATCGAGCTGTACATCCGTCGTGGCATTTTCCGGCATCTCGACTTCGACATCCGGCTCGATGCCCGTGCCGTCGATGCAACGGCCATTCGGCGTGTAATACTTCGCAATGGTCAGTTTGAGACCGTCATTGTGGAGCATCGGCACGACGACCTGCACAGAGCCCTTGCCGTACGATTTTGTGCCGACGAGTGTCGCGGCGCCCGTATCCTGCAGGGCACCGGCGAGGATTTCCGAGGCACTCGCGCTGTTGCCGTCAATCAGCACGACAATCGGGTATTTGCTCTCCTCAAGATTCGACTCGTGGACTTCTTTCGAGCCATCGCGTTCGACCACGGAAACAATCGGACCTTTCGGCACGACCATGTTCGCGATATCGACGCAGCTCGTGACAAGTCCGCCCGGGTTCTCGCGCAGGTCGATGATGAGGCCCTTCATCCCCTGCTGTTCGAGGGATTCATACGCGGCCTTGAATTCTTTGCCCGTGTTCTCCGAGAACGAAGCGATGCGGATATAGCCCATGCCGTCGCCGAGCATGACGCCTTTAGCCGTGTCGAGCTTAATGGTCGCGCGCGTGATTTTGTAATCCTGCGTCTGACCGTCGCGGCTGATGCTCAGCGTGACCTCCGTGCCGACTTCGCCGCGGATGTGCATGGCGACTTCCTCTGGCTGCATTTCCGTTACCGGCGTGCCATCGACCGCCGTGATTTCATCGCCAGCCTGCAGGCCGACCTTCTGGCCCGGCGTATCGTCAAGCACGGAGATAATCGTGACTTTATTGTCCTTGAAGCCCATCGTCACACCGATGCCGCCAAATTCGCCCTCGGTATGTTCCTTGAGTTGCTCAAAGGTATCTGCATTCATATAAATCGAGTGCGGGTCGCCCAAGGACTGGACCATGCCGGAAATCGCGCCGTCCATGAGTTTCGTCTCGTCAACATCCGTGACATAGCGCGCCTCGATAAAGCGCTTGACACCGAGGAAACGCACAATATCCTCCACTTCCCCCGCATGGATGCCAAAGGCAAAGCAGAGACCGGCAATCGTCAGCACGGACGACGCCAGTGCTGTAACGATGATGCCAATGATGATTTTTTTCTTGCTCATAATTTATATCCTTTTCTTAGAGATAGGAATACGGGCTGACGGGTTCGCCGTTCTGACGCACTTCAAAATGGCAGTGCGGGCCCGTGGAATTGCCAGTCGAGCCGCAGTATGAGATGACCTCGCCCTGACTCACACTCTGCCCGGCGCTGACGGCTAACGACTGATTGTGCCCGTAAAGGCTCGTGATGCCGCCGCCGTGATTGATGATGACGGTATTGCCGTAGCCGGAAATCCAGCCGGCATATTCGACCGTGCCGCTCTGGGCGGCATGCACAGGCAGGCCGTAGTCACCGCCGATATCGATGCCGCTGTGAAACTTCTGCGTCCCGGTGATCGGATGAACGCGCCAGCCAAATTCGCTGGTGACGGGCCCCGAGATGGGCCAGATCATCGCGCCGCTGCCGCTCACGGGCATACTGCCCATGCCGTCGCTGCGGAGCATCTCGCCAATTTGGCGCGAAGCGCGCATGAGTTCTTCGTACTGCTGGTCGATGAGATTCTTATCGGTCTTGAGGCGTTCAATCAAGGCTTCGCGGCGTTTGACCTTTTCTTCCATGTCCGCGCGCGCCATATGGGCTTTTTCCTCCTGCTCGGCCTGTGTCAGACGGTCCTGTTCGAGACCGGCCTGACGCAGTTCGATGCTGTCCCTGATTTCCTGCACGCCCTTCACGAGGTCATAATCCTGCCGAATGATGCGTTTCAAAAGGTCCATGCGTGTGAGAAAATCCTGAAAATCCTGCGCCCCGAACAGGACATCGAGGTACGAGACCTGCCCGTGCATGTAGATATCGCGCACACGCTTGCCAAGCTTGGCCTGCTTGGCCTCATAATCTTTCTGCAGTTCCGCAAGCTCCGCTTCATTTTCCTTCAGCCGCACGTCCGTCTCGTCGAGCTCTGCCCTGCGCGCCTGATGTTCGGCAATCGCGGCGTCGGCCGCATCATCGAGCTCGCGCTTTTCCTCCGAGATATTATCGATTTTTACCTGCAGTTCATTGCTCTGCTGCAGTTTTGCCGCGGCCTGACTTTCATAGCTGCTCCTATGGTCATCCGAGCGCTCTGCTGCCAGACTGTAGGATGTGCCGATGAGGAGCAGGGCTGCCAAGCCGGCGGCTGTCTTTGGCCATTTTCCCTTCATATCATTCATATGACACGCCCCCTGCTCAGACCCTGAGGAACCGCTTGAGGGAAATCAGGGAGCCGATGGCACCGATGACAATGCCCGAGCCTAAGATAGCCAGCGTCACATAATTCATGAACGGATACTGCGGCAGCAGTGGGAAAAAGGCCAAGGTGCTGTAAATCTGCGCGGCCATGGCCGCATAAAAGCTGCACAGGGCAACAGCGGCGATGATGCCGCCGAAACAGCCGAGCACAATGCCTTCAAGCAGGAACGGCCAGCGAATAAACCAGTCCGTCGCCCCGACGTATTTCATGATGGCGATTTCTTTGCGCCGCGCAAATACCGTCAGACGTATGGTATTGGCAATGATAAAGAGCGTCGCCGCGCCGAGCAGAAGCATGAGTACGAGCCCAAAGATGCGCATAAGCCGCGTGATGTCAAAGAGATGCTCGATAACATCCTGCCCGTATTTTGCCTCTTCGACGCCCGACATCGCAGAAATGGCACTGGCTGCCGACTCGACCACTGCCGGCGTCGTAACCGTGACCTCAAAGGCATCGGGCAGCGGATTGTCGTCTGACAGGGCATCGAGCAGGTATTTCTGGTCGCCGAGACGTTCCTGCAGGCGCGTTTTGGCCTCATCCCTGTCCACGTATTTGACCGTGTCAATGCCCTGCAGCGAAGTGATATCATATTCTATCTGCCGTTTCTCCCGGTCGGTCAGATGGTCCTCAAGATAAACACTGATTTGGACCTGCGACTCGAGCATGCCCGCCAGCCGGTTCATGTTGAGCACGAGAATCAAAAAGACCCCGAGCACAAAAAGGGAAACCGTTACCGTACCGATGGAAGCAAAGGTCATCCAGTTATTGCGCCGCAGCGAACGGAATACTTCCGCAATGAAGTATTCGCCCGTCCTAAGCTTCATAGCCATAGCCTCCTCTCGGCACATCGCGCACGATATGGCCGTGTTCAATGGCCACGACGCGGCGCTGCATCGTATCGACGATGGTCTTGTCATGCGTGGCCATCACGATGGTCGTGCCCGCCAGATTGATGCGGTTGAAAATATCCATGATGTCCCAGCTCGTTTCAGGATCAAGATTGCCCGTCGGCTCATCGGCAATGACGATGGCCGGGTCGTTGACAATGGCACGGGCAATGGCCACGCGCTGCTGCTCGCCGCCGGAAAGCTGCGACGGGAAACAGCGGTACTTGTCGCGCAGGCCCACGACATCGAGCACGGCATTGACATTGCGCTGCATAAGGCGACGCGGCGCCTCGATGACCTGCATCGCAAACGCTACGTTCTCAAAGACCGTCTTATCCGGCAGCAGGCGGTAGTCCTGAAAAATGACACCGAGCCCGCGGCGCAGATATGGCACTTCGCTGCGCTTCATATGGACGACATCGCGGCCATTGACAAAGAGACTGCCGCTTGACGGCAGTTCCTCACGGAACAGCATCTTGATGAATGTGGATTTGCCGGCACCGCTCGCCCCGACGATAAAGACAAAGTCGCCTGCGGCAATATCGATATTCACGTGGTCCAAAGCCACGGCGCCATTCTCGTAGACCTTGGAGACATCGCGCATCTGTATCATGAAAATCTCCTATCCTGTATCATACACATGTTTCCTGAAATAAATCTCGAACGTTTATTCAAAAAAGAGGACCCGCGCGGAGTCCTCTCTTCTTTTATTCTCCTATGAGATGCAGCGCGAGTTCGGCATTGCGCGCCGCGAGGTCACGCAGCTTGGCCAGAAGTTCGGCATTGCGCTTGCGGAAGACCGCTTTGTCATTCCATTTGCGGCGGATTTCCGCCATGAGCTCATCGGCCGTGACATCATCGAGGCTGCCGACCGGCTTTTCCCCGATGGAATCAAGGAAGCGGTCAATCTTCGGGTCGTACGAGATGCCAATCATCGGCACGCCCATAACGCCTGCAAAAATCAGTGCATGCAGACGGATGGCCAGCATGAGGTCCATATTGCCGACAAGCGACAGAAACTCACTCGTCGTGTACTCATCTTTGAGAACGGTACACGGCTCATGCGTGCGCTCCGCAATGGATTCTGCCGCATGCACATCCTCGGGGAACTGCATGGGCAGGAAAACGACACGCGCCGAAAGCTCCCTGACAATGCGGTCAGAGACTTCTGCCATGACTTCTTTGAAATGGGTCTCATGCTGCCAGTCGCGCACGGAAATGCCCACAACAGGCTCTGCTCCATCGGCATGGTAGGCATGGAAGATGGCCCTGCCCGCCGCTTTGTCCACGGGATGAATGGCCAGCACAGGGTCGGCCGTGCATTCAATCACAGGCTTCGTGATGCCGAGCCGTGCAAGTTCAGCCAGAGACCCCTGATCCCGCACCGTGATGAGATTGACGTGGTTGCCAATCATGCGCATGGCAAATTCTGCCACACTGCCGATGATGGGTCCGATGCCCTGCGCGTAAAGCATGACTTTCTTGCGCATGACCAGCGCCAGAAAGATGATCGCCAGATAGTAATAGAGGCTGCGGCGGCTCGTGACATTCTGCAGCAGGCTGCCCCCGCCGCTGATGAGCAGGTCCGCATGCCAGAGAGCTTTTATGATTGAAGGAAACCCCAGCCACGAGATGGCTTCCACCCCATGGCGTTTGCTCGTATCGGCAGGGCTTGCCGAGATTACCGTGATATGAAGTTTTGGGTCGAGATCACCGAGTACTTCCAGCATCGCCGACAGCATGGCTTCATCGCCGGCATTCTTGGAGCCGTAGTATCCCGATACGACAATCCTTCTCTCCATCAGTCTGCTTTACTCCCCTTTTTCCCTGCTCTGGCCATGACAGCCTGCCAGAGCTCTACCAGAATCATAGCGACAGCACCAATGCCGGCGCCAAGAACGATACCGCCGATGCCGCGCATGAACGACATGTATACCGGCGTGCGCATATGTGCAAATGTCTCAACCATGGAACCCTGACCAATCGTCGCGATGAGCACGAGGGCAAAGAATACCATCGTCGGCCATTTGCGGAAGAAGGCCATCGCCGCGAGCATGAAGGCCGGATGGCCAATCAGAAGCTCCTTCGTGCGCGGACGCGCATAGAACGCCTGCTCAAGGAATGCGCGGAAACGCAGTTCCGTCTGCGAGACCGGCATGCCCGAAGTATGGCCGCTGCGTGCGACAAAGACAACGCCGGCCACCAGTACGACCAGCATGACGAGCAGCGTCTTGATTTTTACCGGCATGTCAAGGATGCGTTTGAGCTGTTCCATGACACCTTCCGTATCATCCATGCGCCCATCGAAGATATCGAAACGCTGCAGGAAGGCAATGCCGACAAGGATGAGCGGCAGGACAAACGTCAGCTTGATGCCGCGGAAAATGTTGAATTCAAGGAAATACTGCGTATCGGCAAGCGAAGCCGAGAGATACGCGGCACCGACATACGACAGGGCGCCCGTAACAAAGAGGGCAATGGCCGCCGTCACGATAAGGCGCGGCAAGGCGATGCGCGCTTTGTCCTTATAGGCGCGCACACGGTCGAGCTGGAAGATGACAGCAATTGCCGGGAACAGATTGGCACTGGCCAGAGCCGCGACGACGCGGATTTTCGAACCGTTGCCCATGAGCACCGGCACCGCAGCCAGCAGGCCAAAGACGACCAACAGAATGTACTGATAACGCGTGCGGGCATTGAGGCGCGGGATGACAAGCGAAAGATAAAGGACGCCCGCAGCGGCCACGCCGAGCATGACGAGAGCGCGCAGATATTTCGAGGCATTGTAGATGTCAAACGTGCCGGCCTTGCCAATCGTATAGCCATGGGCCACAAGCTTGTCATGCGTTGCCTTGAAGTAATTCATATTCGTCTCGAGCAGACTCATATTCGGCGACGGCTTGTCATAGATGCGCAGCAGGTCGATGCGGATATTGCGTTCCTCATCCGTATTCGACCAACGTTCGACGGCCGTATCAATCTTGAGCTTCGGCTGCTCATCCTTCGGGATGGAGTAGAGACGTGCGACATGGTCATAGCCAAGGCCTTTGGCAATCTCATTCATGCCATCCTGCTTATAGAACTGCAGCTGCGTGACGGCCTCGATAAGGCCGAGGTTGATCTGGCGCGCTTTCATCTCATCGACAGTCGTCTGCAGGGCCTTTGGCGCACCGAGCGTCTGCTGACCGGAGAAAACAATTTCCGAGATATCAAAGCCATCGAGGCGATTGAAGACCGCCTTGACGTCATCCGGCGTGCAGTCGTCGTAATTGCTCGGACGCGCGAGTACATGGAAGCCGGCATCATTGACCGCTTTCATCTCATCGGTCGGCATGCCGAGATTCATCTTGAGGAACGATTCATACTGTGCCTTGACGGCCAGTACTTCCTCACCGCCAACCTGCATCGGCGTCACGCGGTCGCTGCCCAGGCGGCGGATGAGGTCTTCCTTGACTTCGCGGTACGTCTGAGCGTCGTGGCCGACCACATAGACTTCCGTACCGCTGATTTTGCCCGCAGCGACAAGCTGACGCCACATCGGGTCCTCAAGCGTACCTGCATGGTAGTTTGCCAGAATCTGGCTGCCGGCAATAGCCGTCGCCTTGCCGTTGTCATTGAGTTTCTTGAATGTCGTCTCGTAAACAGCCAGTGACGAAATGCCCGCGTCCTTTGCTTTTTCCAGCACGACGCTTTCCGGCAGGCCTTCGCGCTGAGCAAGAGCCTGCAGGCCTTCGTAGTCAATGGCGAGGTCGACCTGGCGGTTGGCCCGTTCTACCGCATGGCGCTGGAAGCTGATGGCCAGTGCGGCTAAAAGGCCGACAATGATGACCAGCACCAGAATGCGGTTATACTTGAATCCCTTCATCTAATCCACCTTATCTTAAAAATCCATTATTCTTCGCCCGCCCGGACAATCACGCTGCCTTCCTGCTGCGTAACGGATACCACGCGCATGGAAAGAGGCAGCTGCTCCGGCTTGACCAGAGGGATGCGCCCGAGCGTATCGCCGAGACGTGCCGTGCCAAACGGCGAATTCTGTATATCGAACTGCTCCGTCTCAAAATACAGTGTGCCGTCATCGGCCACGATATGGCCGACAAGTGCGACCTGGGCCTTGCGTCCCAAGAGATTGGCATCCGCCGTCACGAGAACATTTTCATCTGTAATGTGCACTTCGACATTATCTGCCTTGCTTATCTTGCGAGCCAAAGCCTCGCGCAGGCCGTTCTCATCGAACATGGCAGTGAGCGAAAGGGCCTCAGCACTGTTGAGTGCCAAACGGCCTTTGGCAAATGACGTCATATCAAGCTCCGTTTTGCGGCCGTCAAGAGACATCTCGCGGACGCGCAACTGGCCGACCTGACCGTCTTTCACCGTGACCGCCATCGTATCGGCGCGGCCTAAGAGCAGCATGAGACGCGGCGAAGCAGTCAGCTCCACATTGACATCCGGCGTCGCGAATTTCTGGGAAAGCCGGCTCTCGAGGGCACTTTCAACGACAGGCGGCAACAAAAGCTCGCCGAGCACGATTAATATTATGAAGAACAAGCCCGTAATAGTCAAGGTTTTTCGCAATTTCATCACCTGCCAACGGAACAAGGAGCCAGGAGCACTGCTCCTGACTCCTATGAAAACACGACTTAGATTTCATGATTTGCTTTCGCGGCGAGAAACGCGCGGATAAACATATCAATATCGCCATCCATGACGGCCTGTACATTGCCGGTCTCAACATTCGTGCGGTGGTCCTTGACCATCGTGTACGGCTGGAATACGTACGAACGAATCTGGCTGCCCCACTCGATTTTCTGCTGGTCGCCTTCGAGTTTGGCAAGCTCAGCTTCCTTTTTCTCCATCTCGAGCTCAAAGAGCTTGGCACGCAACATCTTCAGGCACTGCTCACGGTTCTGCAGCTGAGAACGCTCGTTCTGGCACTGCACGACGATGCCCGTCGGAATATGCGTCATGCGGACAGCCGAAGACGTCTTGTTGATGTGCTGGCCGCCGGCGCCCGATGCACGGTACGTATCGACACGGACATCCGACATATTGATGTTGACTTCGACGTTGTCATCGATTTCCGGCATGATGTCACAGGCCGCAAACGACGTATGGCGGCGTGCCTGCGCATCAAACGGCGAAATGCGCACGAGGCGGTGAATGCCCTTTTCCGAACGCAGGAAGCCGTAGGCGTTATGTCCCTTGATGAAGAGCGTGGCGCTCTTGACGCCGGCCTCATCGCCCGGCAGCAGGTCAGCCGTCTCGACGGTGAAGCCATGGCGCTCGGCCCAGCGGCCGTACATGCGCAGGAGCATCTGTGTCCAGTCCTGTGCCTCCGTTCCGCCCGCACCTGCGTGCAGCGTCAGGATGGCATTGTTGGCATCATAAGGGCCGGAGAGCAGGACCTCAAGCTGCAGATTCTCAAGGCCTTCCGATACAGCCGCGAGTTCCGCCTTGACATCGTCTTCCATGCTCTCATCCTGTTCTTCCATGCCCATTTCCCAAAGAGTCTGGGCATCTTCAAACTTCGAGACGAGATGCTTGTACTTATCGACGCTGATTTTAACGTCATTGAGTTCCTGATTGATTTTCTGGGCTTTTTCCGCATCATCCCAGAAGGATGGTTCGCCCATCTTATATTCGAGCTCGGCAATCTTCTCTTCTTTCGCCGGAACCTCAAGGGACTCGCCCATCTGGTCCAGCTTTGTCTTGAGCTCGCCAAGCTGCGGTTTGATATCTTCGAGCATAATTTCCTTTCCTCTAATCTTATTGTATCAACGTACCATTCTATCGTTATCTTACGGGCAACGGTCCGTCACTGGTCCCTGCCGCAGCAGTTCTTGTACTTTTTGCCGCTGCCGCACGGGCATGGGTCGTTGCGTCCGACTTTCTTACCGTCTTTAGTCACAGGCTTTTTCTTTGCCTCAGCCGCACTGACGTCGTCGCCATGCGAAGCCTGTGCATTCTGCAGATGGTCCTGCAGCTGGGATTTCTGGCTCTTGATGATTTCTTCCATCTTGGCCTTGTCCTGTGCCGAAGCCTCCGCCGGCTGGCTGGAAGCTGCCTGAGCTGCAGCAGCCTGCTGTGCAGCCTGCTGCTCCGGCGTGATGATGCTGACGTGGTACATGAGCGAAGCAATCTGGTCCTGAATTGCGGCTTCCATCTCCTCGAACATATCGAGGGCCTCAATCTTGTACTCGACGAGCGGGTTGCGCTGGCCATAGGCGCGCAGATTGATGCCGTCGCGCAGCATATCCATATGGTCGAGGTGTTCCATCCACTTGTTGTCGACAACACGCAGCATGACGACCTTCTCGAGTTCGCGCATATTCTCTTCGCCAAAGAGAAGCTCGCGGCTGTGATAGCCTTCCTCGGCAAGATTTTCAAGCGTTTCCTGCAGTTCGTCGCGGCTCATGGCAGCGAGCTCTTCCTTCTTGAGACGGCCCTGCGGTGCGTAAATCTTCTCCGCGTCTTCGATGAGGCCATCGAGCTGCCATTCCTCCGGATAGAGGTCAGCATTGGCATACTGGTCCATCTCCGCGCGGATGATGTGCTTGACCATGCCCATGATGTTCTCGCGCAGGTTTTCGCCGAAGAGAATCTTGCGGCGTTCGCCGTACATGACTTCACGCTGCTGGTTCATGACATCATCGTATTCGAGGACGTGTTTGCGGATATCAAAGTTGCGGGCTTCGACCTTCTTCTGGGCATGCTCGATAGAGTTCGTGATGAGCTTGTGTTCAATCGGCTCATCTTCGTCCATGCCGAGCTTATCCATGATGCCCGAAATGCGGTCCGAAGCGAAGAGACGCAGGAGGTCATCTTCGAGCGACAGGTAGAAGCGCGATGCGCCGGGGTCGCCCTGACGGCCGGCACGGCCACGCAGCTGGTTATCGATGCGGCGGGACTCATGGCGCTCCGTACCGATGATGAAGAGGCCGCCGAGTTCCGGCACGCCTTCGCCGAGCTTGATATCCGTACCACGGCCGGCCATGTTCGTCGCAATCGTCACAGCACCCTTCTGACCAGCGCCGGCGATGATTTCGGCTTCTTTTTCATGGAACTTCGCGTTGAGTACGTTATGCGGGATGCCGTGCTTCCTGAGGATAGCACTGAGCTCTTCCGACTGCGTGATGGACGTCGTACCGATGAGGACCGGCTGTCCTTTGGCATGAAGCTCCGTGACGGCCTTGCCGACTGCCTTGTACTTTGCGCGTTTCGTCTTGAAGATGAGGTCCGGATAGTCCTTGCGGATGACCGGCTTGTTCGTCGGCACGACGATGACCGGCAGATTGTAAATCTTGAGGAACTCGTCTTCTTCCGTCTTAGCCGTACCAGTCATGCCGGCCAGTTTGTCATACATGCGGAAATAATTCTGGAACGTAATGGTCGCGAGCGTCTGACTTTCACGCTGAATCTTGACGCCTTCTTTTGCCTCAATGGCCTGATGCAGGCCATCGGAGTAGCGGCGGCCCTCCATGAGGCGGCCCGTGAATTCATCGACAATGACAATCTCGCCATTGCGCACGACGTAATCGCGGTCGCGCTTCATCAGAGCTTTAGCGCGCAGCGCTGCCGTGAAGCAGTGGGAAAGCTCAATGTTTTCCGGTGCGTAGAGGTTGTTGATGCCGAGGATTTTCTCGACTTTCGGAATCGTGCTGTCTGCCGGCGCTACGGTCTTCTGCTTTTCATCGACCGTGTAGTCAACGCCTTCCTTGAGACCGGAAACAGCCTTGGCCATAACCGCATACATATCGGTCGACTTCGAGCCAGGGCCGGAAATAATCAGCGGCGTGCGGGCTTCATCGATGAGGATGGAATCCACCTCATCGACGATGGCATAATGAAGCTTGCGCTGAACCATCTGCTCCGGATAGATGACCATGTTGTCACGCAGATAGTCAAAACCGAATTCGTTGTTCGTACCGAACGTGACATCGCGGCTGTAAGCGAATTTACGCTCAGGGAAGTCCATGTCATGCACGACGAGGCCGACCGTCAGGCCGAGGAAACGGTACAGACGGCCCATGTCCTCGCTGTCGCGCTTGGCCAGATAGTCATTGACCGTGACCATATGGACACCTTCGCCCGTCAGAGCATTGAGATATACCGGCAGGGTTGCCACGAGGGTCTTACCTTCACCAGTACGCATCTCAGCGATTTTGCCCTCGTGCAGGCACATGCCGCCGATGAGCTGTACATCGAAATGGCGCATGCCGAGCACGCGGCGCGAAGCTTCACGCACGACGGCAAAAGCCTCGGGCAGGATATCTTCAAGTGTCTCACCTGCGGCAAGGCGCTCACGGAATTTATTCGTATAGCCCGTCAGCTTGTCGTCCGTAAGAGCCTGCATCTGCGGCTCCAGCGCATTGATCTTGTCGACCACTTTGCGGTAACGGGCAATCTCTTTATCGTTATTGTCACCTAAGAATCTCTTGATGAATCCCAGCAAACAAATCACTCCTTCTGCTTTGCTGCATGTGCTTAGAAAGGAAGCATCATTGAAAAAGATTCCGTGCCATGCTCCCTTATAGTTAGCCTACCTTACAATATTATCAGACTGACCTTTAGAAGTCAATTTTCCCTTTGTTATGCTTTCCTTAAATCTCTCTGCTTCCCTATTCTTTAGGATGAAGGTAATGAAACTCATGAATTCACCGCAGAAAGATGACGGAAATTCACCGGTACGGCATTCTCTTCCTGCAGCGCCCGTTTTACCTTTGGCGAGGTGATGGCCCGCAGCTCTTCTTCAAAATCGTGCTGCCAGCCGCTGTCCTGCTGCAGAATGTCATTATGAATGCCGGGATGCATCATGACTTCGGTCGTGCCGTCCTTCATGGTATGGATGACATGCAAAAGTTCTGCCTCGCTGACTGCCTCGCCAGCCACAATGCCGGCAAAATGCTCCGGCGTCAAGAGGCCCTGCTTCTTTGCCTTATATTTGGCCAGACGCGCCAGCGTGCCCAGACCGAGTCTGCCGACGAGCTGGCCAAGACCGCCGAACGAACCGGCAAACAGCGGCGTGCACGGCGTGCGCATCGCGCGGATGCCAGCCTGTTTGGTTAAATCAATCACGATATCGATGATGCCGGGCAGTGTGTGCATATGCTGGTGGCTGTCGACGTGCGAAATGGGCACACCCGTATTCTCGACCCTGCGCAGCTGTGCCGCGAGTTCACGCCGCACCTCTTCCAGATTGACTTTGCCGCGCAGGTACTGACCGAGCAGGGCATTATGGTCCGGATAAAAAACACCATCTTTTGTTACCAGGGAAGGAATCTCTTCGGGCGGCAGGATAGGACGGCCATCGACCAGTGTAAAATGAACGCCAAGACCGAGCTCTTCATAGCGCCGTGCCAGGGCGATGGCCCCGGCAAAAGCGCGTCCGCCCGGCATCACCGTTGCAGAACGCAGGCAGCCCTCGCGCAGCCCCTTTTCTACGGCTGCATTGATATCTTCATGGCGGCCAAAGTCATCGGCATTGACAATGATGTATTTCAAGATGATGCACCTCATTTATCTTCATTTGTCTGCTGTCTTTCTTCAACAATATATACAGCGCACATTATAGCGCAGGAAAGGCATTCTGACAATCTGCCGATGCCGCATCCCGTGTCAGTCCTGAAAAACGGCATAAAAAAGGAGCCTTTGCAGGCTCCTCTGTGTCTTATTCCATTCACGAATCAGTTGCTCGATTCAATGAGGCCATAGTTGCCATCATTGCGGCGATAGACAACGTTGACATCCTCCGTCTGAGCATCGCGGAATACGAAGAAGTTGTGGTTCAGGAGGTTCATCTCCATGATAGCTTCCTGGACATCCATCGGTTTGACGATGAATTTCTTCGTCTTAACGACTTTATACGTATCGCTGTCATCTTTTGCATCCGGCATCGGGCTCGCTTTGAGCTCTTCCGGTTTGAACTGACCCGAACGCAGACGGCGGGCAAGTTTCGTCTTCTGTTTATGAATCTGGCGCTCCAGTTTCTCAACGACAAGGTCGATGGACGTGTACATATCCATCGTCGACTCCTCACCGCGGAGCAGGATGCCGCCCGGAATCGGTACGGTGACTTCGACAATGTGACGGCCCTTCGATACCGTCAGCAGCACCTTGATGTCGCCGACCGTGTCAAAGTACTTCGTGACTTTGCCAACGCGTTTCTCCACATATTCCCTCAGGGACGGAGTGATCTCGATATTCTTGCCTCTTACAGTGAATGTTGCCATAAGACACATCCCCTTTCTTATTTCTATGCCGACGAGCGGCACAACTTATCGAGTAAAGCAGAGCGTCAGACTTTACACTTTTATAGATTTGGTACTTTCTGCTGACCACTTCTGTTTTATACCTGTATTATTCGCCAAAGGGGGCCGAATCCCTTCTTTCGGATTCAATTATTTTATAAAAAATCAGAAACTTATTTTCTTGACTTCCTTCCCTGTCCGTAAAGTCAAGAAAAGCCAGACTCCGAAGAGTCTGGCTTACGCAATGGACATGTTATGCCGTCTTGATGACGTTGGCAGCCTGTGGGCCACGTGCTCCCTCGACGATCTCGAACTCTACATCCTGACCTTCGTTGAGCGTCTTGAAACCTTCATCCTGAATTGCAGAGAAGTGGACGAATACATCGTCTCCGCCTTCACGCGCGATGAAGCCATAGCCTTTCTCAGGGCTGAACCATTTTACTTTGCCAACCATAATGATTCCTCCTAAACCAAATAGCGAACCGTCAGGATAAATACACACCCTGACTCATTCTGATTATACTGAGCTGACAAGGCCTTGTCAATGACACAACCTACGATACCTATCATGTATACAGAAGTTCAATCGTTCAAAACCATTTGTATGCGGAGAACCTACGGCAGCAGAAAGCAGCGGCATCAGAGCACCTTGGAAAGGAACAGGCGCGTACGCTCTTCTTTTGGATGCTCGAATACTTCCTTCGGGTCGCCCTGCTCGATGATGCGGCCATCGTCGACAAAGAGCAGACGGTCGCCGACTTCGCGGGCAAAGCCCATCTCATGCGTGACAATGACCATCGTCATGCCCTCTTCCGCGAGTTTGCGCATGACATCGAGAACTTCGCCGACCATTTCCGGGTCGAGAGCCGACGTCGGCTCGTCGAACAGCATGACTTTCGGCTTCATTGCCAAAGCACGGGCGATGGCCACACGCTGCTGCTGACCGCCGGACAGCTGGTTCGGGTAAGAATCAGCCTTGTCCGCAAGGCCGACACGGGCGAGAAGCTTACGTGCCGTATCCTCAGCTTCCTGCTTCGAGATATGGCGGACTTTGATTGGCGCGAGCATAATATTCTGCAGCACCGTCATATGCGGGAACAGATTGAAGCGCTGGAAGACCATGCCGACTTCCTCGCGCACCTTATTGATATTGGCTTCGCCGTCAAGGACAATACCGTCAACGCTGACTTTGCCCGAGGTCGGTTCCTCGAGATAATTCATGCAGCGCAGCAGCGTACTTTTACCCGAACCGGACGGTCCGATGATAACGACGACTTCTTTTTCTTTAATCGTAAGGTTGATGCCCTTGAGGACCTCAACCTCGCCAAATGACTTTCTAAGATTCTCAATGTCGATCATCCGTCTTGTATCTCCTCTCAAGATATGCTACGAACTGCGAGATGGTCAGCGTCATGGCCAGATAAATGACAGCAACACTGAGCCAGATTTCCAGCGAGCCATACGTTTTTGCGATAATCAACTGGCCGCGGCGCGTGAGTTCCTCAAAGCCGATAACCGAAACGAGGGACGAATCCTTCAGCAGGGCGATGAACTCATTGCCGAGCGGCGGGATGACGCGCTTGAAGGCCTGCGGCACGATGATGTAGCGCATCGTCTGCACCCACGTCATGCCGAGCGAGCGACCGGCTTCCATCTGTCCTTTATCGATGGACTGAATGCCCGCGCGGAAAATCTCGGCGACATAAGCACCGGAGTTGATGCCGCACGAACCGATGGCCGCAACGAACGGGTCAACGCGCTGGCCCGTGATGACCGGCAGTGCGAAGTACACGAGGAAGATCTGCACGAGCAGCGGCGTGCCGCGGAAAAAGTCAACGTAAATCGCCGCGAGGATGCGCAGAATACGGATGCGCGAAATGCGCGCGATACCGACAAAGAGGCCGATGACGACACCGAGTGCCACCGAGAGGGCCGTGATCTTGATCGTGACGCCTGCACCGACGAGCAGCAGCGGGAAGGAGTTCACGACCAAATCGAAGTTAAAATGCATTTGCTTTCACCTTACCATTCGGATTCATAAATATTCATTGCATAGAAAAACCTGATTCCTATTATATTTCCTGCTATGATTCCTGTCAATCCTGTCCATGAAAAAGAAAACACCACGCGTGATGCGTGGTGTTTTTTATACAGATTCCGTGATTAAGCGGCTTATTTGCTGCTGCCGAACCATTTCTGGAAAATCTTGTCGTACTCACCATTTTCCTTGAGCTTCTTGAGAGCTTCGTTGACTTTGGACTGCAGTTCCGTGTTGTCCTTAGCCATGGCGATGCCGTAATCCTCAGCCGTCAGCTTCTCTTCAAGAGCCTTGACGCCCGTCTCACCGCTCTTCTGGATGTAGTAGTCGTTGACCGGACGGTCGTTGACGACTGCATCTACGCCGTGGCCTTTGAGTTCCATGAAGCAGTCAGCCGGCGTGTTGAGCTCTTTGACTTCAACGCCGCCGAGCTTCTTGACAGCCTCAGCACTCGTCGTGCCGATCTGAACAGCGACTTTCTTGCCCTTGAGGTCCTGGAACGACTTGATGCCCTGCTCGTCGGAACGAACGACCATCGTCAGGCCGGACTGATAATACGGGTCGGAGAACAGGACATTCTCTTTACGCTCGTCGTTGATCGTCATGCCCGAGATGATGACATCGATGTTCTTTGCCTGCAGTGCCGGAATCAGGCCATCGAAGCCGATGTTCTGAATCTCGACATCGTAGCCCATCTCCTTGCCGATGGCGCGGATCAGGTCCATATCGAAGCCCTGATATTCTTTCTGTCCTTCATCCTGGAATTCGAACGGGGCAAAGTCGATGGACGAACCGACCTTGAGCACTTTCGCGCTCGAGCTGCTGCCCGACGTGCTGCCCGACGAAGACGAGCTGCTGCCGCCGCAGCCGGCCAGTGCCAGCGTTGCGAATACGCAGGCTGCCAGGAGGACAAGTAATTTCTTGAGTTTCATACAAAATCCCTCTCTCTCATAGGTTTTTCATAGATTCTTTCAGACAATGAGGCCCGGATATGCCTCCGGGCCTCATTGCTCACTTGCATGCCTTATTATAGCATAATAAGTATAATTATGCTACCCTTATGCAAAAATTTTCATCAGCAGTCTCAGTGCTGTGCTTTTCTCTTATTGAAGCAGTCACGGCAGTATACCGGACGGTCATTTTTCGGCTCGAACGGAACTTCCGTCTCTTTGCCGCAGTCTGCACAAATCACCTTATACATCTGACGCTGCTCGCCACCCTCACGGCTGCGGCGGCGTTTGTCACGACAGTCACGGCAGCGGGCGGGCTCGTTCTCAAAGCCCTTCTCTGCATAGAATTCCTGTTCACCAGCGGTGAAGATGAACTCTTTGCCACATTCTTTGCACGTGAGTGTCTTGTCCTGGAAAGCCATAAAATAATCCCCTTACTGAAAAATAGAATAACACGTTAGATGTCCGGTTCCCTTAATGCAGATATGCGAAGAAAATAGAACGTCTATAAAATAGTATACTTGTAAAGGGATAAAAGTGCAAGTAATTTTTTTATTGCCTTATTTTTCAGTCATTAATATAGGAAAGAAAAAGAGCCGGACTCTGCCGGCTCTTTCCTTATACTGCGTACAATATTCCTGTGATATCTCTCAGGCTGCCCTGCGGCGGCGGATAAAGCTCTGTTTCCGCGGACGCAGGATACGGCAGCTGTTGAGGACAACAGCCAGCGTTGCCGTATTGTGGATGACGGCTGCCCAGAGCGGATTGATCTTGCCGAGAGCACCGAGGAGCATGGCCCCGCTGTTGACAAGAATGGTCGCCATGAAGTTCTGCTGAACGAGGTCCATCGTGCGGCGGCCGAGCTGCAGTGCTTCCATGAGGCGGGACGGGTCTTCGGAATGAATCGTGACGGCCGAAGACTCTGCCGCGATATCCGTCTGGCGGCCGCCGAGCGACACGCCGACATCGGCAAAAGCCAGGGCCGGTGCATCGTTGATGCCATCGCCGACCATCATGACCGTGCCGCGCTGTTTAAGCTTATTAACGTAATCTGACTTATCCTCCGGCAGAATCTCCGCATGGTACGAATCGATGTCCATGCTGCGCGCGACTTCCTGTGCCACGGCCTTACTGTCGCCGGTCAGCATGACAATTTCATCGATGCCGTAACGGCGCATCTGATTGAGCGTCTTCTTCATCTTCGGGCGAATCGGGTCCTCAATGCCGATGACGCCGATGAGCTGTTTATCACGGGCGACGTAAAGAAGGTTCTTGCTCGTCAGGCCGGTATCGAGGGCTTCATTATCCTGAATCCCGTTTTCGGCGAGGAATTTCTTGCTGCCCACGCGGACGACGCCGCCCTTATAGCCTTCAAAGTCGGGGACATCTGCCTGCATGCCGCGGGCCACGATGGTCTGCGACGTCTTATGATGCGGCGTTTCCCATTTCTTTTCTTTGACGTATTTCTGGATGGCCACAGCGAGCGGATGCACCGAATGCATCTCTGCCGAAGCAGCGAGCAGAACGGCTTCTTTCTCCTCTACACCCTGTGCTGTCTTGACAAAGGAAATCTGCGGGACACCGATGGTCAGCGTGCCCGTCTTGTCGAGCACGACCGTATCCGTCTCAGCGAGAGCCTCGATGTAGTTGCCGCCCTTGACGAGGATGCCGCGCTTAGCCGCTGCGCCGATGGCCGCCGAAATGGCCGTAGCCGTCGAGAGCTTGAGGCCGCACGAGAAATCGATGAACAGCAGATTGAGCACGCGCTGCCAATCCCTCGTTGCGCCGTAGACGATAGCGGCGCCGAGGAATGAAATCGGCACGAGGAAGTTGGCCATCTGGTCAGCGAAGTTCTGCACCGGCGCCTTGCGCGTTTGTGCCTCTTCGACCAGATGAACGATATGGGCAAGGCTCGTATCCTTGCCGACTTTTTCGACGGCAACGACGAGCTCACCGGCCTCAACGACAGAGCCTGCATAGACAGGCGAGCCCTTATGCTTCATGGCCGGATTCGATTCGCCGGTAATTGAGGCCTGATTGATGGCCGCATCGCCGCGCAGCACATGGCCATCGATGACGATTTTTTCACCGGTATGCGCCGCAATGATGTCGCCGGCTTTGACCTGTTCAATGGGGACCTTGCGCTCCGTCTCGCCATCGACGAGCCATACATAGCGCTGGTCCATAGAAAGCAGCCCCGAGATATGGCTGCGCGCACGTTCTGCCGCGTAGCTCGTGAGCATTTCCGCGCCATTGGAAATCGCAAGCAGCGTCAGGCTCGACTCCGGCTTGCCCGCGAGGACCGAGGCAATGACAGCCGTGGCCGTCAGCGTATCGGCATTTGGCTGATGGTCTTTCACCATGCCCTGTACGCCATTCTTGATGAATTTACGGGCAATGGCCAGAACGAGCAGGCTGCGCACGACCTTCACACTGAGGAACAGTTGCGGCGACGTGCGCTTCAGCACTTCCATCCCGGCAAAGCTGGCCAGCGAAAACAGGGCATCGCGGCGGTATTCTGCGAGGCGCTCCGCAGGCGTCACGGCAGCTTCTTTCGCCCGCGTCACGGTCGCAATGGCCAGGCGCTGGATTTCGCGAATCGGCAAAGTGCCGCGATACCAGATCTGCACGCGTTTTTCCGTGACCGACACGGCCTTGACCATGCGATAGCGGCGAATCGAGGCTGCCAGCCTTGCACGCTCTTCACGCGGCAGAGCCATCTGCAGATTAAAATAACAACTTCCGTACATCATACGGTACGCCATCCTCTCATCAAAGACAAAGCCCACCAGAGCATCTGCGCCCCCGAGGGCGAACTATATGTCATGAGCATCTTGCGCAGGCCGCGCAGGGCAAACAGCAGGGATGCCAATGAACTCATATCAAACCAGCCGCAGGTATGGCGATTGATCCAGGCGGAGAAAGCGCGGCCGGAACTGCGCACACTGCGCGTGATGCTGCCAGCATGAGACTCATCGAGGGCCGCAGATTCTGCACGTTCAGCAGCGGCCTCCGCCGGGACGCGGAAGAAACGTTCTTCAAGCCAGGCAGCCAGCCCATCGATACGCATTGCATCTTTTTCGGCAAACGTAATGAGGATGCTGCCGCTCAGGGCATTTACGGCAATGCTCTCGACAAAATCTAGACGGGAAAGACCTGCTTCAAGTGCCTTTGCCATTTCTGGAGCAATTCTGGCAGCACGGTAGCGGCGCCGTCCCGGCAAAGCCGAGACAAGAGCAAAGGCTGGCAGCGTTTTCTTTGCCTGGCCCTGCGTTTTTAGTACGCGGCAGCCTGGTTGTGCCGCGTTCTGAGAGCCGCCAAACATCTGGCGGATGCTCTTGCCAATGGCTGCGCCCATCATGAATCCGGATACGTATGACATGGGTTATTTCCTCCTTGCATGCGTCATGATATATTCTTCGACTTTACGGAGTTCCTGATTCGCACGCAGAATCTCTGGCACGTAATGAATCAGGATGGACCCCGTGACAACACTGGTTTCTACCTTCTCAATTTCGGCAAAGGCATTGAGCTGCTGCTGTACCTGCTGCTCAAGTGCAGAATTGCCGATGAGATTTTTGCTGCGCAGGCGCACACGGCCCGGCAGGTACGAGGCAATTTCAACAGAACGGATGAACAGGTCCAGCTTGCTGGTAGGAATCTGCAGGCTTCCGATAAGACTCAAGATACTTCCTCCTAAATACAATCGCTTTTCACAGCCTCAATAAAACTGCTCTTACAGAAAGAGACTGCCACGCAATATGGCAGTCTCCCCCTCTTCCGCAAAAAAATTAGTTTTTCTTTGCTTCCTGAGCTGCGATGAGGTCTTCGAGCTCTTCCTTCTGGCGCTGAAGCTCAGCGAGAGGAATCTCACCAGCCGGAGCAGTCGGCTGCATTGCTGCCATCTGCTGCTCACGCTCCTGCATGAAGCGGTAGCCGAAGATACCGGCAACGGCACCTACTGCGAGGCCAATCCAAAAATCAGTCTTCTGGAACATCTTATCCATCCTCCTTCATTCTCAAACAAGCGGAGCTGCACTCCAAACTCATCATGATACCAACGGATTCTCACCCCTTGATTCCCTTAAATTTTAACACTAATGGGAATCATTGTCAAAGAAACAAAGCCATGCCCCTCGTAAAAACAGGCATGGCTTTTTCATATTTATTGACGTTTACAGCCTTATATTTCACATCTTCTTGACCGGCACCGGGCCGCGCGAAAGGGCGATGGCTCCTGTACGGGCAATCTCGATGATGCCGTATTCCGCGAGAATCTGGCAGAGACCGTCTATCTTGCTCTGCGAGCCTGTCAGCTCAATGACGACATCCTCCGGATTGACATCGACGATATTGGCGCGGAAGATGTTGACGACGTTGATGATATCACTGCGCGTCTCACGCGTCGCTGCGACCTTAATCAGCACGAGCTCTCTCTCGATGGCATCTTCTTTTGTCAGGTTGACAATCTTGATGACGTCGATGAGCTTGTTGAGCTGCTGGATGACCTGGTCGAGTTCCGCTTCGGATTCTACGGAAACGACAATGTTGATGCGCGTAACATCCGGCTCTTCCGTGTAGCCGGCGGAGATGCTTTCAATATTGAAGGCACGGCGGCTGATGAGCCCCGATACATGAGTCAGTACCCCCGGCTTATTGTCCACCAGTACGGCAAGCAGATATTTTTTCATCCTTTATTCCTCCTCATGTATCCATCAAAGATTGCCAAGAACCATCTGGTCGAGGCGTTTGCCGCCCGGAACCATCGGCAGGACATCTTCTTCCTCCGGAATGACGACATCGATGAGCGCCGCGCCTTTTTCTGCCATGATGGCCGGCAGGCGCGTCTCAAGCTCCTCTTTTTTCGTCAGGCGATAGCCTTTGACGCCCATGGCCTCAGCCAGCTTAACGAGATCTGTCTTGCCCTTGAGCTCCGACTGGGAATAATGATGATTGTAGAACAGGCGCTGCCACTGGCCGACCATGCCGAGAATCTCATTGCGGATGACGACGACTTTGACATCGATATCATTGTCTGCGATCGTGGCAAACTCTTGGCAGTTCATCATGATGCTGCCATCGCCTGTGAACAGAATGACGGGAGAATCCGGGCAGCCGACTTTGGCGCCAAGAGCCGCGGGCAGGCCGTAGCCCATCGTGCCCTGACCGCCCGACGTCAGGAAGTGGCGCGGCTTGTAGACCTTGAAGAACTGTGCCGCCCACATCTGGTGCTGGCCGACATCCGTGACACCAATGGCATCATGGCTTGAAAGCTCGCTGATTTTGCTGATGAGCGCGCCCGGCTTTATCGCGTCGCCCTCTTCCTTATAGCCAAACGGGTGCTTTTGTGCAAGTTCCTGCGTATGTTCCAGCCACGGAGCAAACTGAGCGGCAAAATCATCATCAGCCGCGGCAAGTTTATCACGCAGAATCGGCAGGGACCAGCTGAGGTCGCCGAGAACACTGAGGTCCGCCTTGACATTCTTATTGACTTCTGCACGGTCAATCTCAAAATGAACGATTTTGGCCTTTGGTGCAAACTCCGAAACTTTGCCCGTCACACGATCGCTGAACCGCATGCCGATGCAGAGGAGCAAATCACATTCCTGAATGGCCATGTTCGCACCATAGGAACCATGCATGCCCGCGAAGCTCAGGAAGCCCTTCTCGTCAGCAGGAATAGCACCGAGGCCGA
Source organism: uncultured Selenomonas sp. (assembly GCA_900552565.1). Taxonomy (GTDB): domain Bacteria; phylum Bacillota; class Negativicutes; order Selenomonadales; family Selenomonadaceae; genus Mitsuokella. The sequence goes on from USAK01000001.1 coordinate 55,591, forward strand.
GAAGCGTCGCCGTGCTCGGCACGCCGAGGCGTCTGACGATATCCACGAGGGCTTCCGACGTATTGGAAATGATGACACCGCCGCCGGCAAAAATCAGCGGCTTCTTTGCCGCGCGGATGGCCTCGACCACCGCAGCGATTTTCTTCTCATCGCCGATATTCTCGCCGCTGTAGCCGCGCAGATGAACGGCTTCCGGATAGACATAGTCGAATTTCGTATCAAAGACATCCTTAGCCACATCGACGACGACTGGCCCCGGACGTCCCGTACGGGCAATATAGAAGGCCTCTTTGAGCACGCGCGGCAGGTCATTGACGTTCTTGACCAGATAATTGTGCTTCGTGATTGGCGTCGTGATGCCGCAGACATCGGCTTCCTGGAATGAATCTTTGCCGATGTACGGATTGGCTACCTGACCTGTGATGCAGACCAGCGGCACCGAATCCGTATAAGCCGTGGAAATGCCCGTAACAAGATTCGTCGCGCCTGGGCCCGACGTCGCGAAGACGACGCCGACCTTGCCCGTTGCCCGCGCATAGCCGTCGGCAGCATGAACAGCCCCCTGTTCATGGCGTGTCAGCACATGCGGGAATTTCATCTTATAGACAGCATCGTAAAGCGTGAGGACAGCACCGCCTGGATAGCCGAAAACGACTTCTACGCCTTCATTTTTCAGGCTGGTAAGCACAGCCTCTGCACCATTCATCATCAATTGAAAGCCCCCTTATATCCTGAATTTATCCATAAATATACAAAATCATACAATGAAAAGCGGATTCTTATATTATACAACAGATGTATACAAAGTTACAACCGAATTGCATTATTTTCATCGATGATCGCTTGCAAAGACAAGAACGTCCACGCATGCGGCACCGGCCTGTCTGAGTACGGCCGCACAGGCCATGAGCGTCATCCCCGTAGTCAGGATGTCGTCCAGCAGCAAAATATGTCTGCCGGCAACTTCCTGCTCCATTCCCGGAGCCAGAACAAAGGCATGATTGAGATTTTGTTTTCGCTCCTGCGGTGTCATATCGTAAAGCGGCCTCGTTTCCCGAACGCGCAGCAGTGCCCGCCTCAGGGGCACGCCTTTTTCCTGCAGCCAATCTCCGAATATGACCTCGACCTGATTGAAGCCGCGCCGGCGCTCGCGGTTCTTATGGAGCGGCACCGGCACAGCAAAGTCGTAGGCCTCCGGCAGCACGAAATCTGCCGCCCGCAGGAAAGTCCGGACATATGGCAGTACGCTTCTTCTTTTCTTGTATTTCAAATCATGGATAAGGCTGCGCAGTCCGCCGCGGTATATGCCAAGCGCCCATGCCGCCTTAATGACGGAATGCATGGGCGCAGGCAGCAGGATGAGATGGGTCTGCCGCGCTTCCCGGAGACATTTGCTGCACCAGTCTCCCTGGTTCTCGACATAAGCATGACAGACAGGACAATGCGGCGGAAAGAGAAAATCCAGCAGCGAATGCCAGCATGTTTTGAGCATCATGCCACCTCACAAAATATCAGCAAAATATCAGCGGCCGAAGAAGCGATGTTTGGACCGTTTGCTCTCCCAGGCCATGACCGCTTCAAGCACAGAACCGCCGATGCAGCGGGCTTTATCCGAAATGGTATAGCACTCCTCCTGCCCCATCGTCGGATGGATATCCGCGATTTTCTGTCCCTGAGCTACCTTGATGCCATCATAGACGGCACCGCGCAGAACGCCATCGATAGTCGCCTGAATCTCCACGGTCTGCTCATCTTTCGTATGCAGATGTCCGATGATTTCCCCCTTCTTGACCATGAGGGAAATCGTGCGCAGCATCTCGACGCGCCCTTCGGCCGGAGCAAAGACAAGATGCTCGATGTTCGGCGATTCTCCGACTGTGCCATTGCCATGGTCGGCATCCTTGGAAGAATATCCTTCATAGATGAGCCGCCCGAGATTATGACCGCGTCCCGTCTCCACGACAACATCAACATCACGTCCGGCACAGAAGCCAGGACCAAGGGCTATCGTAAGTCCAGCCATGTCTTTTTTCATGCCGTGATTCTCATGAGCAACGACAGCATCAACGACGACATCCGGATGCAGTTCAGCCACACTTTTGGCTTCCGGATCCGCAATCATCATGACCTCACCCTTTTTCAGGCGCTTCTGCGCATCTGCAAGATTCTTTGCCTTATGGCAGATGACACGCTCTACCTCTGTCTCGCCGCGGTACATCGCATCTGAAAAGGAAACCTTGCGCCGCGTTGCCGTCGGCTTTTTCTGTTCGAGGATCAGTACGCGGAACCCCGCACGATGCAGGCAATGCGCGACACCGCTGCCAAGTTCACCGCCGCCACGGACAATGATCAGATGTTTCATAAACAGGAACCCTCTTTTCTCTTTGCTCTCCTAACGAAATAATCTCTTTCTATTATACTATATATTGCCATAATATCGCAGAAATAATTTATTTTTGTCATGCTTATGTAAAGCATTGCAATTATCTGACTAGCGTGATATAATATAAATGTAAAGAGGAGATGGACATGCAAACCACCGCCTAGTAGTCCTGGAGGTCGAAAAGCAGCAGGTGCGAGTCCTGCCGAAAAAGGCGCTCTTCAAAACCTACACGAAAGGATGTGGATGGTTATTGAAGATTATGATGAGCAAAACTTCTTTCCATCCTGACTAGCAAGCGCACTGGTGAAGTACAATAATATCCAGCAGGCGGGGTGTGCACGTAATGATGGCCAGGGGCCGCCAGTCGTGCTCGATGCCATTGGAAGTCTGGAGCGCATCGTCAGAAGTTGGATTGAAGCGAAGCAACCCTGGGTAAAGTAAAGTCATCGAATATCCATCGAGAAGTAGTCGGTATCTCCTATGTTATCGATAACGGACCAAGATGAACCTGATGTGCACGACGTGATTTTGAGATCACAATTGTTTCAGCTGAGCATGAGATATTCGCAAAGTTCCTGTTCGCGAGGGAAATTTGCTATCGACAACAGAATATTGAAGAAGGTTTATATTGTTTATGGTTAACTACATATAAAGCGGCTTACATTACGAGAGAATGTAAGCCGCTTTTGTTGTATCCCTTATACGGCAAGGCCTGCAGGCCCTGCTTTTTTATTTTGATACCCATTTGATACACTTTTTCAAAGTCAGGAATCCTCATAAGGACGGACGCGGAGTTTGAGGCCCCTGTCTTCGCAGATTTTCCTGCATTTTTCAATTTCATCCGGGCCCTCGACGTGGTCGACGATGGTCAGCACGACGTTAGGCACATAGGGCTTGCAGTGCTGGGCAAATGTCAGCATCGCATCATAGGAGCCGATACCGAACTTCGAACGCGTGAGGTCGAGATAGCGCTGGGCATTTGAGGCATTGAGGCTGATGGATACCGTATCGAGAATGCCCTTGAACTCTTTGGCAAATTCCCTGCCGTTCTCAAGCTCGCCAAGACCGTTCGTATTGAGGCGCGTCGGCATATCCGGATGCTGCTTTTTGACATAGCGCAGAAGTTCCAGCAGGTCGTCAAGGCGCATGGTCGGTTCACCAAAGCCGCAGAAGACGACTTCCTTAATGTACTGCCAGGGAACCGCATCAAGAGCAGCCTTGACTTCGGCCACCGTCGGCTCTGCTCCCTTGAACCACAGCGATGACTGCTCTGCCATATGCTTCATCGTGCGCAGGCAGAAGTTGCAGGCACAGTTGCAGTGATTTGTGATATTGACATAGAGGTTGCGCTTGCCTTCAGGCTGTACGCGCAGGGACTCATCAAGCGGCAGATACTTGCCGCCGGCATGGGTTGCATAAACAATCATCATGATACCCCCTTTAAGATATATACACAAGATATAATAGCGGCTGCTGTCAGTGCAGTTCCGTCAGATATTCTTCAAACGGCAGGCCGTAGTTCCACGGCAGGTCAAGCTCTACTGCATACATGAGACATTTGCTGATGAATGACGCCGCTTTCCTGACCGCTGCTTCCAGATGTTCGCCGCGAATCAGGCTGGCCGCAACAATGGCAGCAAAGGCATCCCCGCTGCCGCTGCGGTCGCCGCCAATTTTCGGGGAACGCACAATGTCAATCTTTCCCTTTTCATAAAGGAAATTCTTGATGGTCTCCCCCTCATGCAGTCCCGTAATGACCACTTGCTGAGGACCTTTGGAAGCCAAGGCTCCAGCCATCTGTGCAAGTTCCTCATCCGTGACGATGCCATCCGCTGGATACGGTATGTCAAGAAGCTGGCATGCCTCCGTAAGATTCGGCGTCACGAGGTCAGCGACGCCCAGGAGACTGCGCATCTTGTCGCACATCTCCTGCGTGTACGAAGGATAGAGTTTGCCGTAGTCGCCCATGACCGGATCCACCATAACTTTCGTCTGCGGGCCCTTGAAGCGCCGGATGAAATCCAGCACAATGGCAATCTGTTCGGCAGACCCTAAAAATCCCGTGCAGATGCCGTCAAAATCAAGTCGATTGCGCTGCCAGCTGTCGATATACGGCGCCATGCGGTCAGTGTAATCATCGAGATAATGGTCCGGGAACCCCGTATGGACGGACAGGATAGCCGTCGGCAGAGGGCAGGCCTGAATCTTCATCGCCGAAATCAGCGGCAGCTCCACCGTAACCGAACAGCGGCCAAAGCCCGTAATATCATTGACAAGCGCAATTCGCTTCTGTCGTTTCATGCTTCCTGCCTGCTCCCCTCTGTTCAGCGATTATCGACCTTGTCCATGGCCACAAGGTCGTGTTCCATGAAGCGGTGCTCTGCCAGTCGTTCGTATTTCGTATCCGGACGGCCGTAATTGGCGTACGGGTCAATCGAAATCCCGCCGCGCGGCAGAAACTTGCCCCATACTTCGATATACTTCGGGTCCATGAGACGAATGAGGTCCTTCATGATGACATTGACGACATCCTCATGGAAATCTCCATGATTGCGGAAGCTGACGAGATAGAGCTTCAAGGACTTACTCTCCACCATGCGGCGGCCTGGGATGTACGAGATATAGATGGTCGCGTAGTCCGGTTGTCCCGTAATCGGGCAAAGGGCCGTAAACTCTGGGCAGTTGAACTTGACCCAGTAGTCGTTGTCCGGATGGCGGTTCTCGAACGTCTCGAGGATTTCCGGACAATAATCGTAATGGTATTTGACATTTTTCTTGCCAAGAAGCGTGATGTCTTCCTGTGCTTTATCGCGTGACAATGGCATACCCTCCCTTTGTTTTTCTCTGTTTTCCATAGGATACTGTTTCTATCATAGCGAATCCCGTGAAAATAATCAAGCAACATAAAAATCCCGCACCAAACATGGTGCGGGATTTATTCGAATCAACAAGAATTAATGGTTGAAGATGTTCTTCAGAGCCTGTTTGTTGACATCGCGGTTCAGCTGTGCGAGATACGTCGTCAGCTTGATGTTCTTCGGGCAGGCTTCGACACAGTTCTGGCTGTTGCCGCAGCTCGTGATGCCGCCCTTCTCCATCAGTGCGTTCAGGCGCTTCGGCGCGTCGAACTTTCCGAGCGGATGAAGGTTGAAGAGATAAGCCTGTACCGTCGGAGCCGGTCCGATGAAGTCGGACTGCGGGCCGACATTCGGGCAGGCCTCGAGGCAGCAGCCGCACGTCATGCAGTGCGAAATCTCGTAAGCCGTCTGAGCCGTGTACGGGTTCTGGATTGGAGCATCCTTGACTTCCCACGTACCATCGACTTCAACCCAGCCATGGATGCGCTTGAGGCTTTCGAACATGACGGAGCGGTCGATGAGCAGGTCGCGGATGACCGGGAACGTACGTGCCGGCTGCAGGTGAATCGGCTGCTTGAGCGTGTCAACCAGCGTGCAGCATGCCTGGCGAGCCTTGCCGTTGATGACCATCATGCAGGCGCCGCAGACTTTTTCGAGGCAGTTGCATTCCCACGTTACTGGCGGGACTTTCTTGCCGTCAACGGTGACTGGATTCTTCTGGATTTCCATCAGGGCAGCAACGATGTTGAGGCCCGGACGATAATCGACTTCGAACTCCTGGTTATACGGCTTCTCTTTCGGGCCGTCCTGGCGCTCGACGATGATTCTGACTTTTTTCTGTTCTGCCATTTCTATTTGTCCTCCCTCTTACTCTTTCTTAGCTACGGCATAGTTACGCAGACGCGGCTTGATGAGAGAGTGTTCGAATTCGCGGTAGGAAACAACCGGTGCTTCGTTCTCCTGGTCGAATTTGACAATGGTCGTGCGCATGAACTTCTTATCGTTGCGCTCGAAGAATACGAGGTCATCGTTGCCGTCATCCGTCGTGCCACGGCCCGTCTTCTCATCGAAATGGAATTTGCCGTATTTCTTATGGAGGGCTTCCTGAAGCTCCGGCTCCATCTTGTCGTAGTCAGATTTCAGGACAATCTTTGCATGGGCACCGCGGCTCTCGTCACGCTGCAGAGCGGACTGCGTGATAGCCATTGCATAGATGATCATGTTGCGGAGCTGACGAACGAACATAGCTTCCTGGTTTGCCCAAGTGCCATGGTCCGTAACACCGATGTTGTCCCAACGCTTGAGGATTTCCTTGAGTTCCTTGACGCACGCTTTAAGGCCATCGTTATCGCGCTCAATCGAGACGTATTTGTACATGATATCGCCGAGCTCATGATGGAGCTTATGCGCATTTTCCGTACCATTCATGTTGCGGATCTTGTCGAATTCGGCGACGCATTCCTGACGTGCAGCCTCGAGTTCCTCTGCCGTAAGCGGGGAGCCGAGTTTGCCGCTGCGTGCGAGGCGCAGGGATTCCGGACCGGAAATCGTGCCCGAATACGTTGCGGACAGCAGCGAATTTGCACCGAGGCGGTTTGCACCATGGTACTGGTAGTCGCACTCGCCGGAAGCCAAGAGACCCGGGATATTCGTATGATGCTCGCGGTCGACCCAGATGCCGCCCATCGAATAGTGAATCGACGGGAAGATTTCCATCGGGACCTTGCGCGGGTCCTTGCCCATAAAGTCACTATACATCTCGAGGATGCCGCCGAGCTTGCGCTCGAGGTAGTCAGCCGGGATATGCGAGAGGTCAAGGTAAACGCGGTTCGGGTTGTGCATGCCGAGGCCCATGTGGACAACGACTTTATAGATAGCACGCGAAGCAACGTCACGCGGAACGAGGTTGCCGTATGCCGGATACATATCCTCGAGGAAGTACCAGCGCTCTTTTTCGCCCGTCTGCGGGTTCTTGCGGTAAACCCAGACACGGCCGCCTTCACCGCGGCATGCCTCGGACATCAGGCGGTTCTTATCGGAACCTGGGATAGCCGTCGGATGAATCTGCAGGAACTCCGGATTGCCGAGCTCTGCGCCCTGCTGGTAAACAGCGGAAACAGCTGAGCCGTTGCAGATCGTCGAAGCCGTGCAGCGGCCATATACCTGGCCAGGGCCGCCCGTTGCGAGGATGACAACATCAGCCGGGAACGAAACGATTTCGTTCGAGTTCATGTTCTGTGCGACAATACCGCGGCAGACACCCTCTTTGTTCTTGATGATCTTGATGAATTCCCAGAACTCATACTTCTTGACACCGCCCTTGACTTCCCAACGGCGAACCTGCTCGTCGAGAGCGTAGAGGAGCTGCTGGCCCGTCGTGGAACCAGCGAAGACCGTGCGCTTGTTCTTCTGGCCGCCGAAGTTGCGGAGGTCGAGAACGCCTTCAGCCGTACGCGTGAACGGTACGCCCATGCGGTCGAACATCTTGATGAGCTTCGGAGCTGCCTCGACCATGCCCTTTACTGCGAGCTGGTCAGCGAGGAAGTCACCGCCGTAGACCGTATCATCAAAGTGCTCGTAAATCGAGTCATGCTCACCTTTCGTGTCCATGCAGGCATTGATGCCGCCCTGGGCACAGAGGGAATGCGAACGCTTTACCGGGCAGTAAGAGAACAGGTCAACCTTGCCGCCGCCTTCGCAGATCTTCAGCGTAGCCATAAGGCCCGAAAGGCCGCCGCCTACGACAATAATCTTATTTTCTGGTTTCTTAGCCATTTATATTCTCCTTTTTCTTACACAGAGTATCGTGTCTTACATGACGAAGTAGCTTGCCATGAATGCAATCGTGACAAGGCAGAGCAGAGCGCAGAGGCACATCGACAGAACGTTGATGACGGTCTGAACGCGCGGGCCTTTGGCAATACCCCAGGTCATGCAGAAAGTCGTGATACCGTTGCAGAAATGGAAGATTGCAGCAAACATACCGATCGTGTAGAGAACCGTGACAATCGGGCTGCTCGTAAAGTAGGAATGCAGGAGTTCATAGGACATCGGCGTACCGGAAATTGCTTTCGTGAAGATACGCAGATAGAACACATGCCAGATAAGGAAGAATACGAGATACCATGCCGTCCAGCGCTGCAGAGCAAACTGCCAGTTACGGACATAGCCGTAACGGCCAGGATTGTTCTTAGCCTGCAGGGCAATGTAGATACCATAGATAGCGTGGAAAAGGATTGGCACTGCAACACCGAAAATCTCAAGACCGAGGAAAATCGGATGCGGGATAAGGTCCATCATTGCAAGCGCGCCATTGAGTGATTCTGCACCACCGAGAGCGCGGGCATTCGTGATAACATGCTCGCAAAGGAAAAGACCGATTGCGAACAGACCAACTAACGAATGCAGACGGCGCAGATAAAAAGTTGTATGGAACATTCTATACCTCCTGTTGATTCTTGGAAAAAGAAAGGAAGCCTTCAAGCGAGCCTCCCGAAAACTTCCTTTCTCCCAACTTTATCAGTAACCCTTCAGGGTACGATACTTCTTCTGGTTGATATCGTAAAGGTTGTTGCCTTCGCAGTCGATAACAACGATAGCCGGGAAATCCTCAACGGTCAGACGGGCAAGAGCCTCAGGACCGAGTTCCGGATAAGCGAGGACTTCGTATTTCTTGACGGACTTTGCAATAAGAGCTGCAGCACCGCCAACAGCAGCGAAGTACGTTACGCCGTTCTTCTTCATGGAATCGACAACTTCCTTCGAACGGGAGCCTTTGCCGATCATGCCCTTGATGCCCTGGTCGAGCATCGTCGGCGTGTAAGCGTCCATACGGCCGGAAGTCGTCGGGCCGCAGGAACCAATCGGGTCGCCCGGTTTTGCCGGCGTCGGTCCGAGGTAGTAGACCATCTTGTTGTGCCAATCGATCGGCAGCTTCTCGCCTTTAGCAAGAGCTTCGCACATTTTCTTGTGTGCAGCATCGCGGGCTGCGTAAATCTCACCCGTGATGAGGACGCTGTCGCCGATCTTCAGCTTACGGGAATCTTCTTCCGTAAATGGGGTATGGATACGAATAGGTTCTGCCATGATTATCTTTCCTCCTGATATTTTCTGCTCAGTTTATCGAATGGATCAAAGAACGCGCTTTGCATGACGGCATGCATGGCAGCAGATCGTTACAGCAACCGGCAGGCCAGCGATATGCGTCGGGCCCCACTCGATGTTGACACCGAGGCAGGACGTCGTGCCGCCGAGCTGCGGTCCAATCCCCGTCTCATTGATGAGCTCGAGGAGTTCATCTTCAAGCTTTGCGTACTCAGGCATCGGATTATGCGAGTCAATCGAACGCGTAAGAGCAATCTTACTCATAACAGCGGCACGGTCCATCGTACCGCCAATGCCGATACCGACAACCATCGGCGGGCACGGGTTCATGCTGGCATGGAGGATGATTTCCATGACGGCTTTCTTGACGCCTTCAACGCCATCAGCCGGAACGAGCATCTTGATGCCGCCCTTGTTCTCGGAACCGAAGCCCTTCGGCTCAACCGTGATCTTGAGCTGGTCGCCCGGAACAATCTTCGTGTAGATAACGCCCGGCGTGTTGTTCTTCGTGTTCACGCGGTTGAAGATTGGTTCAGCAACAACCGATTTTCTCAGATAACCTTCCGTGTAGCCTTTGGCAATACCATCGTTGACAGCTTCTTCGAGGTCGCCGCCGACGATGTGGAGGTCCTGACCGACTTCAAGGAAGACAATCGTCATACCAGTATCCTGGCAGTACGGACGGTCTTCATTGCGTGCGATTTCCGCATTCTTGATAATCTGGTCGAGAACAGCCTGACCAACCGGAGATTTCTCCGTCTCACGGCCTTTCTTCAGGCCTTCATAGACATCCTTCGGCAGGTAATAAGCAGCTTCCTTGCACAGCTGTGCAACGGTCTCCGTGATTTGTTTTGCGTCGAGTTCTCGCAAAGTAATCCCTCCCATAAATACAACTTATCACACATCTGTGGTTCATCATAACACATTTTATAGCGGCTTTCAAGCTTTTCTGAAAGCCCGCGAAGCCTTGAAAAAAGTGAATTCCATTCGCTTTTTTCGGTTCCTGAGACTAGCCACATTGTGAGCTTCATCACTCGAAGTTTATATTAGGTATTGACATTTTAAAATCCTTCCTGCTATGCAAAAAAATTTTTATTTTCTTCGATTTTTTCTTGTTTTGTTACTATGGCGCAGGATAGTTATGCATAAAAATCATGAGAGGCGGATGAGATGACAGACCGGACGTTTTCCGGCCTCGAGCTCCATGATGAGGAACGAGCCCTGCATCGCATCGCGCGGACGTGCGACGCTGCCGGGATTGAGCACCGTGATATGCCCAGGGGAGATTTCTGCCACATGCGTATGACCGTAGACGGCAATATCGCAGCCCTCCTCTTCAGCCGCATCGCAGAGCATCTTCGTCGTAAAGCGCACACCGTAAAGATGCCCGTGCGTCAGGAAAATACGATGGCCGGCCGCCTCGATGACATCATCGGTCTTAGCATTGACATCCGGCCAGTCGCTGTTGCCTGCGACACAGCGCACTTTAGCCTCGCCTTCCGTCACCATAGCCAGATATTCGGCATCGGGTACGACATCGCCGGCATGGAGCCAGAGCGTCACGCCCTCAGCGGCAGGATGGGCCAGCATCTTGTCGATGGCCGCCGTCGAGCCGTGGCTGTCACTTACGATTCCTATCTTCATTTCAAGTATTCCTCCAACCTGCGTACCATCTCGCGCAAAGCCCTGCCGCGATGGCTGATTTTGTCTTTCTCGGCAAAACTGATTTCTGCCATCGTGCGGTCCGGATAATCCTTCGTATAGAAATACGGGTCATAGCCAAAGCCATTCTCGCCTCGAGGCACCATGCGCACGATGCCGTCGCAGCGTCCTTCGCTCGTAAAGACCGTGCCATCCGTGTCAGCAAAGACAAGGGCGCAGCGGTAATCGGCCGGCGACTCTTTCACGCCGGCTTTCTGCAGCTCCTCTAAAAGCTTCTGATTGTTCGTCGCATCGTCTGCATGAAAGCCGGCAAAACGTGCCGAATGGATGCCCGGCGCACCGCCGAGGACTTCAACTTCGAGGCCGGAATCATCCGCCACGCAAGCGCAGCCTGTCTTTTCGCGGTAGAATTCTGCCTTGATACGCGCGTTCTCTGCAAACGTCGTGCCATTTTCCACAGCATCGGGAAGTTCGCCGAATTCTTTTAACGAGACGACCTCCACCGGCAGATGCGAGAGAGCCTCACGCATCTCGCGGACTTTGCCCTGATTCTTCGTTGCAATCACGATTTTCTTCATGTTTTTACCTCACATTATTTTCCTGGCTCCAGCCTTCAGCCTTCGCGTCCAACAAGCCAGACGAGCTCGCCGCCCAAAATATCTTTTTCGTACGAGATGAGCTCGCGGCAGCCTTTTTCACCGAGCTGCAGCAGCGCGCCGAGTTCTTCATGCGTAAACGGACGGCCCTCGCCCGTGCCCTGCACTTCAACAAAACGGCCCGCGCCGGTCATGACGACGTTCATGTCGACGATGGCCTGTGAATCCTCCTCATAGCAGAGGTCGAGGATGGGTTCGCCTGCATGGCTGATGCCGACACTGATGGCCGACAGAAAATCTTTGACGGGGAAAATCTTCCCCTTTTCATAGAACGACGAACAGGCTTCGACAAGAGCGACAAAAGCACCGGTGATTGAGGCCGTGCGTGTGCCGCCGTCTGCCTGAATGACATCGCAGTCAATCATAATCGTACGTTCGCCAAGAGCCTTCATATCGACGACAGAACGCAGGCTGCGGCCGATGAGCCTCTCGATTTCCTGCGTCCTGCCCGACTGTTTGCCGCGCACAGCCTCACGCTGCGTGCGCGTTTCCGTCGCGCTCGGCAGCAGGGAATACTCGGCCGCAATCCAGCCCTCGCCCGTGCCGCGCAGGAAAAAAGGCACGCGGTCTTCAATCGAAGCCGCGCAGATAACCTTCGTATTGCCCATCTCGATGAGCACGGAGCCTGCCGGATATTTCTGGAAATGACGATGGATCTCATAGGGACGCAGGGTATCCGCCGTGCGCCGGTCTGGTCTGACCATATGTTCCATAACTGAAAACTTCCTCCCTATATCATATGTGTCTGAATTTTTCCTACAATAAAATAGAGGTGCCCTACCCCGAGTGTACAAACTTCGTGGTATCACACCTCTTCTGCTTCGTCAGGGCAACGCCTGCAGGAAAGCAGTATGATTTTTTATTTCTGCGACTCCTGATACTGTCTGTAGTTCTTGATGATGCAGATAGGCGTCTTCTGGCTGGCATTGCCGAACGGGTTATCGATGAGCAGTTTGGCGGCCATCTGGCCGTCGACCTTGTCCGTCACACCGACCACGCGCGAACGCTTGAGGTCGTTGACATCGGCAATCATCGCGCCGAAGCAGCCAAGGCGCTGCTGAATTTTCTGGACGACTTCATTCGGGTCCTTCGGACCGTAGACAATGCATTTATCAAACGGCGGCATCGTGCCCGTGACATCATCGATGAGGGCTGTCTGCTCGCCGCCCCATTTGTAGAACAGGCCGCTCTGGCCGACGAGTTTGCCGAGGAAGCCGGCAAACAGGGCAAAGGCCACGCGCCATTTGCCTTCGACGTCCATGAGGGACTGCATGCCATGCGGCGAGGCAAGGCTGCCGTAGTCCGGGATGAAGCGGCAGCAGAACTGTGCCACACGCGTAATCTTGAGGTCCTCCGGACGCACGAAACGGCCCTGCGTAATGGCGACGACACTCTCTGCCGTGCAGAGCAGGTCATCTGGGCCAATTTTGCCCTTCGTATAGCGTTCGATGCTGTCAACGATATCGTCTTTCTCGGTCAGGATGCGCGTCGGGACCGGGATTAAATCGAGTTTTGCTTCTGCCATGATAATTCCTCCCTTAGTCCTTTACGAGTTTCACACCGGCGAGCTTGGCAATCTCTTCAGCCGTCAGCGTCAGACGGACCTTCGTGTAATGCCACGGCGTACGGCCCGTCTCCATCCAGATGACGTCCATCGGCAGGTCGACCATATGCGAAAGAGCCTCTTTGAGCGTCATGCCCTTGCGCGGCGTCAATTTGACTTTGGCAAAGATGTTGAGCTTATCCTCATGATTCGGGTCGCCGAGTTTCTGGATGAGCACAGCCTCGAAGTAATCATCCTCACGCGGCTCACCTTCGCGTTCTGCCTTGCCGCGGGCCTCAATGCCGTCATACTGCTCGTACGGCAGCTGCGGACGCACGAAAGCGTCCATGATGGTCGCACATTGCTTGCCTTCATTGACAAACGTCAGTTTCTTCGAGAGAACGATAGCATCGTCCGTCTGCGACTCCACCACAAAAGGAGCGTCCGTCTTCACGACGACCTTTTCCTTACCGACAACACAGAGATAAAGCTTTGCTACGATGACCGCAGCCACGATCAGGCCAATGATTACATAGAATACCGTCACGTCAATTCCTCCTGACTAATTTTTATCTTTCATATACATGAATCTATAAACTTGAAATCCCACAGGGCTTTTATTTCCTGTGGGGATTATTTTCTTCCTTTGCCTGAAGCTCCTGCCACACAGCTTCATCAGCCATGGCCTGCTGAAGCTTCGTGTAATACTTCTCGGGAAGGCGCGTGATTTTGCCGCTTTCCTTATGCGTGAATACGTTCTGCGTAAAGCCCTTGACCATGAGCTCTCCGGTCTTTTTATTGAACACGCGGTACGTAAAGGCCATCTTTGCCTTGGTCAAGGCCCTGGGACGCGTCTCTATGCAGATGACATCATCAAAGCGTCCCGGCGAGACATACTTGGCTCTGACTTCCGTAATCGGGAAGACATAGCCATCTTCCATCATATCGCCCAGCGTGATACCATACTTGCGCAGATATTCCACGCGGCCCGTCTCGAACCAGCGGATATAATTAGCATGATGCACGACGGCCATCGCATCCGTATCATAAAAATTCACCTTATGTTCCGTAATGACTGGCAAGGCCATCCCTCCCCATAAATACGACTTAACCATGACTTTATGCGCTAAACACATTCTATAGCCTAGAACAAAAGCCTTAGAAAGTCAAGATTTTTGCCGTTTTCAGCAGATAAAGCTCTGCCTGCCGCATGGCGCCGGCATCGTTCAGCGAATGTCATAGACCATATCGAGGCGTTTCAGGTAGCGGTCAATGCGGGCAAGCTCTTTGGCGTCTTCAACGCGTCTGCCCGAATAGTAGTAATCCACTGTCTGCTCATGATGTTCCAATCCATCGCGGGCCTTGAGCTGGCGGATGAGCTCACGCACCGTGCCCTCATTGCCATCGACAAAATGCATATTCGCCGGCATGATGCTGCGCATCGTGTCTTTGAAATAATTGAAATGCGTGCAGCCGAGTACGAGTGCCGAATACTCCTCAAGCTTAAAACGGCCGAGCTCTTCGGCCAGGTAATCATGCACGGCCTGCGACTCAAATTCCTCGCGTTCCGCAAATTCTACAAGACGCGGCAGGGGCAGAAGGTCAACGAGATGGTCCTTATCAAAGCGGTCGATGAGAATCTGCATCTTTTTGCCCTTGACCGTAATCGGCGTCGCTGCCACGAGCACGCGGTGTTCGCCATCGAGGTCGAGTGCCTTTTTCGCCGCCGGCTCCATGCCGATAATCGGGATATCATAACGGTGGCGCATCTCGCGGACCGCCACGGACGTCGCCGTATTGCAGGCCACGACGATGGCCTTGACACCGCACGTCACGAGAAAATCAAACGCCTGCTGCACAAAGCCCATGACCTCTTCCTTCGTCTTGACGCCATAGGGTACATTGTCCTCATCGGCATAAAACACGAACTGTTCCTCCGGCAGTACGCGCATCGCATGGTGAAGAACGGAAAGTCCGCCAATCCCTGAATCAAAAAACGCAATTTTCATTGCCTTACATCTCCCAATCCATCTATTGATGTCTATGATGTAATTCATTATATCATAGATAACTCCATTTCGCACCGCAGTACCGGCGGGGAAAATATTTGACAGGTTCGTCTGTTTCTTGCTATAATAATTGTGCTATTTGCACGGAGAGGTGTCCGAGTGGTTTAAGGAGCCGGTCTTGAAAACCGGTGATGCAGCAATGCACCGTGGGTTCGAATCCCACCCTCTCCGCCATTTTATGGAGTGGTACTCAAGAGGCTGAAGAGGACGGTTTGCTAAATCGTTAGGCTGGGCAACCGGTGCGGAGGTTCGAATCCTCTCCACTCCGCCACGAAAAAAAATACAGGGCTGCCGCTGATGCGGCAGCCCTTTTTGCATGCATGATATGCCAGATATGACTCAGATGCGGAAGTATTCCTTGATATTATCGTAGCAGACATTCTTGATGAGCATGCCGAGAGCATCCTTATCCGATGGATAAAGACCTTCCTCAGCAAGGCCTGCCAAGGCATCGCAAAGGATGCGGCGGTAATATTCGTGACGCGGCCAGAAGAATGCGCTGCGCGCATCGGTCGAGAAGCCCACGGCCGTGCCGATGATACCGAGGCTGGCCATGTAGCCGACCTGTGCGCGGATGCCCAGAGGCGTCTGATTGATCCACCAAGACGGGCCCAGCTGCAGATGGCCGGCATCTTCCGTCTGGAACGCACCGAGCACAGAGCCGATGACAACTTGGTCTGTCGGATTCATCGAGCTCACGATGGTCTTTGGCAGGGCTTCTTCGCGCGAAAGCAGGTCAAGGAGTTTGGCGAGATTCTCACCGTCGCTGCTCGCACTGATGCAGTCGCAGCCGGCGCCACTGCCAAGGCCCGCTTCCATCTTGCTGTTGATATCGCGCAGAATGCCGTAATGAAGCTGCATGACCCAGCCGCGTTCCGCATATTTCTTGCCTAAGAAGCGCAGCACGGCCGTCTGGTATTTCTCGATTTCCTCCTGCGTCGGCGGCGCGCCCTTGCTGTTGATGACGCGGCCCACGATATCATCGAGTTCGTATTCTTCCGCCTCGCGGTAGACGATGCGCGGAAATGCGTGGTCCGCCGTGCGGCAGCCCATGCTGTCAAAATAAGCGATGCGTTTGCCAAGGGCCTCACGCACATCATTCATCGTCGAAATCTCGACGCCGGCCGCCTGCCCAAGGTCATAGAGCATGTAGTTGCCCCATTCTGGGTTCGCAAGGTCGAGGGCAGCATCGGGATGGAACACCGGCAGCACCTTGATGGGATACCCCTGCTCCTGCAGCTGGCGGTGCCATTTGAGATGATCCTCCGGATGGTCGGCCGTAAACACCGCCTCAACATGGCCCTGCTCCAAAAGCGAACGCACCGTCACCGTTTCATCGGCAAATTTCTCCTCGCAGAACGACCAGACATCATCAGCCGTCTCGCCGTTCAGTACGTAATGGCAGTCAAAGACACGCTTCAAAAGCAAATGCACCCATGTATAGATTGGATTGCCCGCAGCCTTGGCCAAAGCCTCCGCAAAATACTGGAAGCGTTCACGTGCCGGTGCCTCGCCGCCCGTGATGAACCGCTCCTTGACGCCGTTGGCACGCATGAGGCGGCGCGCGACAGGATTATCAACGAGCACCTCCGTCAAGTTGTGGTAAACGCGGTTCTCCGCAATATCCCGCACCGGAATGTGCGTGTGGTAGTCGAGGATCGGCAACTTTTCGGCGTATTCGTGATACAAGTCTTCCGCGAGATCCGAGTGCAAGAGAAAATCTTCATCCATAAAACGTTTCATGATAACCAGCCTCGCTTTCTTATATCTTCTGTCTTATAGTAATTCGCCTCCCGCCCGGAGAATCCCTGCTGAGCGGACAGATTGCGCACAAAAATTTGCATACGGGAATGCTATCCGCACTATACATTTTTCGTCCGACCTCATCGTCCATTCTATGATATAATAACCCATGCATTATCTTATGACTAAGAAAGAAGGTCTTTTCCCTACATGGATATCATCTTATTCCTGCTGCTCGGCCTCGGCGTCGGCACCTTCGGTACGCTCGTCGGCATTGGCGGCGGTCTTATCTGCGTGCCAATTTTCATCCTGTTCCTGTCCGACGGCGGTGTCTACCCGTACTTCCACACGGCAGCGCAGATTGCCGGCACCTCGCTCGTCGTCGTCATGGCCAATGCCATGAGCGGCACCCTCGCCTACATTCGCCAGAAACGCGTACTTTTCAGTGCGGCCATTCCTTTTGCCATCGCCACACTGCCGGGCGCCATACTCGGCTCGTGGATTGTCAACAAATTCAGCACGACGATGCTCGACCTCTACTTCGGCATCTTCCTGCTGCTGATGTCCATCATCATGTACTGGAATTCCACGCATAAGCCTGTTTCCAACATCATGGAACTGCCGAAAGACTTTCATTACAACCGCACGCTCGGTATCGTCGCGAGCCTTGGCGTCGGCTTTATCTCGAGCATCTTCGGCATCGGCGGCGGCGTCATCCACGTGCCCCTGATGATTTATCTGCTCGGGTTCCCGGTCCACGTCGCGACGGCTACGAGCCATTTCGTGCTGGCCTGCTCCTCGGCGTTTGGCGTCATCAGCCATTTCATGCTCAATCACATCATCTGGGTGCCGGCCATCTGCATCTCAATCGGTGCCGCTGTCGGTGCTCAGATTGGCGCAAGAATCTCCAAGAAGACAAAATCCAAAGTCATCCTCGTGCTGCTCTCCCTCGCGATGTTCGCACTCGGCATCCGCCTGATTTTACTCGGCAGCGCACATTAATTCCACAAAATCATACCAACAAAAAACGAAGGCCCGAAACGGACCTTCGTTTTTTTATGCTTCAGGGTTTGCGGCCAAGATAAGCCAGAATGCCGCCATCGACATAGAGGATATGGCCGTTGACGAAATTCGACGCATCCGACGCGAGGAACACGGCCGGCCCCATGAGGTCTTCCGGCGTGCCCCAGCGCTGCATCGGTGTCTTGGCGAGAATAAAATCATTAAAGGGATTTCCTTCCGTGCGCAGCGGTGCGGTCTGCGGCGTGGCGATATAGCCCGGCCCGATGCCGTTGCACTGGATGTTCTGGGCACCATACTCCGACGCGATGTTCTTGGTCAGCATCTTGAGCCCGCCTTTCGCCGCGGTATACGCAGCGACAGTCTCACGGCCGAGTTCGCTGAGCATCGAACAGACATTGATGATTTTGCCATGGCCCTTCTTAATCATGCCCGGCAGCACGGCCTTAGCAACGATAAACGGTGCCGTCAGGTCGATATCGATGACCTGACGAAAGTCCTCGGCCTTCATCTCAAGCATCGGCACGCGCTTGATGATGCCCGCATTATTGACCAGAATATCAATCGTACCGAGCTTTTTCTCGATATCCGCGACCATGGCCCGTACATCTTCTTCGTGCGTGACATCGCAAATGTAGCCAAGGGCATCGATGCCATCTTCCTTATACATGGCCAGAGCCTTGTCCATATGCTGCTGACTGCGGCAGTTAAACGCGATTTTCGCGCCGGCATCCGCATACGCCTTGGCAATCGCATAGCCGATGCCGTAAGCCGCACCGGTCACAAGTGCGACCTTGCCTTCAAGCGAAAACTGTTTCTGTACATCAAACATGGAAATCCCTCCTTTCTTCCTATTTTATCATGTCCGGACTCTTGATTTCTATGGACAAATCCGACTTTTCTGCCTTAGTCAGACTTTGACAAAATCAGCGGATTTCCACCTGACACATCTTCATGGCCTGCAAGGCATTTTCGTGGCTTGCAGGCGTCACACCTGCACAGCACGAAGCATCCACAGCAACAGGCAGCTCCGGAAACGCGGCCTTGAGAATCATCGCATTGGAGATAACGCAGATATCCGTGCAAAGGCCGACAAGCTCCACTTCATCCGGATGAAGCTTCGCCACGGCCTTCGGCAGTTCCAGAGAACCAAACGCCGGCTTCTCCACAACGGCCGCGGCTTTCCTGACAAACGGCTGCAAAGACGGCGCAATCTCCCAGCCTTTTTCCGGCTTGATGCAGTGCGGCACAGGAAGATTTTTCCCCTCCTGCGTCTCCATATAATCACTGCCATGCGTATCCTGCGTGAAGATGAGCAGGGCATCCTTTTCCTGTTCGAGCTTCTTCACCAGACACGGCAGCATCGCCTGTGCCTCCTTCGTGCCCAGCGCCCCGTCAATAAAATCGTTCTGCATGTCAATCACGACAATAACCTTGCGCATCATTTATACCTCCAGCCAAGAAAAATTCAAGAAAGTCAATATTTCCTTTAGTATGGCACAAGTCAGCTGTCTTGACAATGAAAAAGCCGCCTCAAAAAAGACGGCTGACAGCAATTATGCATTTTTTAAAGTAAAATACGCGATTTCCGGCGGACAGCCTAGCCTGAAGGGGAACCAGCTGCCGTTGCCGCTGTGGACGTAGCCGTAGGAATCGCCGAGTTTGACCATGCCGCGCGTGTATTTGAATACTGGGAACAGCGGCTTGCCAAAAAGACCAATCTGGCTGCCGTGGGTATGGCCCGTAAGGGTCAGGGCAATGCCCTGTTCCGCACCGTCGTCAATGCATTCGGGATGATGGCCGAGCAGGATGGTGGGGACATTTTCGGGCAGGCCCTCGCAGGCTTCCTTCATATAAGCTTTGCGCTGCTGAGCGAAATGTTCGCGGTCCATCGGGTAATCAACGCCGACAAGCCAGAGATTTTTGCCCGGCACGCGTCGATTCTCGTTCAGGAGTACCTGCACGCGCGTCCCCGCAAGGTACTGACGAATTGTACGCATACCGCGGAAATGCTCGTGATTGCCAAAGCAGAACCAAATGCCGTCGAGGAAGGCATCCACATATTTCTCAAGGATTTTCGCGGCTTCCTCGTTCTGCGTCACATCGTCGAATAAATCCCCCGTGACGGCCAGCAAATCCGGCTTCTGCGCTGCAGTTTTCTGAAGCAGCCGGTCAAGCTCTGCCACGGAAAAGAAGCTGCCGAGATGAACGTCGCTGATTTGCGCGAGACGATAGCCATCCCCTGCACCGAGTCCTTTGACGGGAATCGTGAAATCCCGTTCCACGACGGCCTGCCGCTCCCAAAGACCTCCGTAAAGGCTGAGTCCCAGAGCCGCGGCAGGATAAACAGAGGCATGGACAAGAAGACGCCGCCGGCTCTCATCCACGGGCACGGCCATCATCCTGCGCCAGCAAAAGCGCAGTACAATAGCCAGCAGCACAAAGGCTGTACAGATAATCTGCGTCATAAAGCCAATGATGATGGTCTCAATGACAAGAGCCGGTCCGGAAATCAGATGATACAGTGTCGCGCGGATGATGAACCAGCCCATGCCGAGGATATCAAACAGCAGCATAAAGATGCGCACGCGCCGCAGCGTTTTCCCCGCAAAGAGATAGCGCGTCGTGAAAAGCAGCGTGAATAAAGTCGCTGCCACAATGCCAATCATGATGATGGTAAACCAGGTCAAAAAATTTTCCTCCCTAACACACCCTAAAATACCCTAAATCCCCTAAGGACAGCAAAGCAAAAAAATAGACCGGATAGCCGGTCTTTGCCCTAAGTTGACTTTTCAGGCATAGATGCCTCATCGCATGAGCATGAGCCCGACTTAAGCCAAGCCCCGAAGATGAGCGGATTCGGCCTGCCGTTCGCGGTAATACCAG
Source organism: uncultured Selenomonas sp. (assembly GCA_900552565.1). Taxonomy (GTDB): domain Bacteria; phylum Bacillota; class Negativicutes; order Selenomonadales; family Selenomonadaceae; genus Mitsuokella. The sequence continues at coordinate 76,515 of USAK01000001.1, forward strand.
CGGATGGATTTGCCGATTGCGCAGCGGACTGCATCGAGTTCACCGCGTTTTGCCAGTTTTTTGAGCTGAGTGACGTCAAAACCACTGACAGACAAGTAACTTGCAGAAAGGAAACCTCCTCGTTTCAAAAGTTTGCGATAGCTCGCACTGTCACGACGGTCCATTTCAATGTTCTTGATTGCCATATTAATCCCCCCACAATGTAGGTCTTATTTACAAAGACACCTTCGGGCATTTATATTATATCACAAAACTGTAAGTCATACTAGTATATTTCTACTATAACATTCCATTTATTTTCCTATAAAAATACGTTATAATATAAAGATGTTGTGACTTTTTGCTTACCGATCTATATCTTAGGAGGTTTTTCTATGCTGACTTCCCTGACGAAGGAATATCCTCTGCCCAGCGAGCTGCAGGAACGCATTGACCTTGTGCTTGAGTCCCATGATTACGACCCGACGCAAATTGTTGGTATTCTGCTCGAAGTGCAGGGACTCAACGACCGTCATTACGTGCCTGAGCCCACAGCCTACTACATTGCCGACCGTCTCAAGATGCGCGTGACCAACATCTTTGACTGCCTGAAGTTCTACAGCGAGCTCTCCCCCGTACCGCGGGCCAAATATCCGATTCAGGTCTGCTGCTCTCCCGCCTGCCGCGTCAATGTCGTCGACTCGCACCGCCTGATATCGACGCTGGAACGCCTGCTTGACATCAAACTCGGTGAAACGACCTACGATGGCCGCTTCACGCTGGAAAAAGTGACCTGCATCGGCGCCTGTGACCGTGCTCCGGCCGTGCGCATCAATGGCCATGTCTATGACCATCTCGATTCACAGGAAAAAATCGAAACCCTGCTGCGCTCACTGCCTTGATACGGAGGATATGCCCATGAAAAATCCAGTTCAATTCCTGACGAAGAATTTCGGCAAATACGATACTTCGTCCATTGGTTCTTATATGAATATCGGCGGCTATGAAGCTCTGCGCAAAGCCGTAAACATGGACCCCGACGAGATTACCGACCTTCTGACCGCGGTCAAGATCAAAGGCCGCGGCGGCGCGGAATACCCGCTCGGCCGCAAGTGGTCACAGGCACGCGCCGTACGCGGGGAACGCAAAGTCGTCATCTGCAACGCCGATGAAGGCGAGACAACGACCTTCAAAGACCGCGAACTCATCAATCACGACCCATTCAACCTCATCGAGGCCATGACGATTGCAGCTTATGTCGTCGGCGCGACGGATGGCTACATCTATATGCGCGCCGAATACGCCTGCTTCCGTCCGCTGCTCCTCAATGCTATCCGTCAGGCCAAGAATTACGGTTTTCTCGGCACGAACATCCTCGGCCGCGGGTTTGACTTCAATATCCATCTCTATTCCGGCGCCGGCGCCTATGTCTGCGGCGAAGGCACGGCCCTGATCCGCTCCATCGAGGGCAAGGCAGGCCGCCCACGCATGAAACCGCCATTCATCAAGGTCAGTGGTGTCTTTGCCCGTCCGACCTGCCTCAACAATGTCGAGACGCTGTCGCTTGTACCGCACCTGCTCATGGATACCGAAGGATTCTACGCGTCCTGCGGCAAGGGCGATTCGATTGGCACGAAACTTGTCAGTGTCGCCGGCAATGTCAACAATCCCGGTGTTTTCGAAATCCCGTTTGGCATGACCGTCCGCGACATCATTTACGGGCTCGCCGGCGGCATCCAGCATGACCGCAAAATCCAGCTCATCCAGTTTGGCGGCGCTTCCGGCAAAATTGCCGACGCTTCCATCCTCGACACGCCCTATACATATGAAGATTTGCGGGCCGCCGGCGTCATGGTCGGCTCAGGCGGCATGCTCGTCATCGATGAACGCACGAGCGTACTCGACTTTCTGCGCATGAATCAGGAGTTCTTCTGGGAAGAGAGCTGCGGCCAGTGCACACCATGCCGCGAGGGCAATCTCCACATTAAAATCATTCTGGACAAACTCGCCGCTGGCACGGCCACGCGCGAGGACATCGCCATCATGATCAAGATTGCCCGCGTCATGAGCATGTCGTCGCTCTGCGGTCTCGGCGAGACAGCACAGAATTCCCTTTTGTCTGCCATAAAAGTATTCCCGGACATCTTTGACATTGGAGGAGCACGCGCATGACTGAAGCATTGAAAAACGAAACCGAAATGGTCCATCTGACCATCAATAACATTCCCCTCGCCGTGCCCAAAGGCACGAAAATCATGCAGGCCGCCCAGAAGCTCGGCATCGACATCCCGCATCTCTGCTATCATGAGGACCAGCGCATCAAAGCACGCTGCCGCCTCTGCTCCGTCGAAGTCGTCGGCAAGCGCCGCCTGCTCGCGGCCTGCTCGACAGAAGTCTGGGAGGGCATGGAAGTCCATACCGACACGCAGATTGTCCGCGACACGCAGGTCGCCATTCTGCAGCTCATGCTGGCCAACCACCATAAAGACTGCCTCTCGTGCCCGCGTAATCAGAACTGCGACCTCCAGAGGCTCTGCAGCCGCTTCAACATTCAGGATTCACCGCTGCCGTCGGTCTGCAAAGAAGAACCGCGCATCGTAACGAACCCTGCCATCGTACGCGACCCTTCAAAATGCATCCGCTGCGGCCGCTGCATCCGCGCCTGCAAGGATGTACAGGGCATCGCTGCCCTCACCTATGCAGGACGCAGCAGCGATATTGTCGTCACGACGGCCTACAATAAGCCCATGGAAGCGACCGACTGCATCCTCTGCGGTCAGTGCAGTCTCGTCTGCCCGACCGGCGCTCTCGTCGAAAAGGACGATACAGAAAAAGTTCTCGATGCCCTGCAGGACCCGAAAAAACACGTTATCGTGCAGGTCGCCCCGTCCGTACGCGTTTCTTTAGGCGATGCCTTTGGCATGGAGCCCGGCGCCATCGTCACGGGACAGATGGTCACAGCCCTGCATCTTTTAGGCTTCGACAAAGTCTTTGATACGAATTTCGGCGCCGACCTCACGATTATGGAAGAAGGCACGGAGTTCCTCGACCGGCTGCAGCATGGCGGCGTGCTGCCGATGATGACTTCGTGCTGCCCGGGCTGGGTCAGCTACGTCGAAAAACATTTCAGCGACTGCCTGCCGCACCTTTCCTCGACGAAATCCCCGATGAGCATCTTCGGTGCAATCGCCAAGACGTATTATCCAAAAGCCGCGGGCATTGACGTCAAGGATATCGTGACGGTCTCTGTCATGCCCTGCACAGCGAAAAAATATGAGGCCGCCCGCCCCGAACTAGGACGCGACGGCCTGCAGGATGTCGATATTGTACTGACGACACGCGAACTCATCAAACTCATCAAATATGTCGGACTTTCTTTTGCCAATCTCCCTGAGACTGACTTTGACAGCCCGCTCGGCACGGCTTCCGGCGCCGGCGCCATCTTCGGCACGACCGGCGGCGTCATGGAAGCAGCCCTGCGCACCGTCTGCGACAAATTGACCGGCAAGACGCTCGACCACCTCGACTTCAAGGAAGCACGCGGCTTCAAGGGCATCAAGGAATGCACGCTCGACATCGGCGGACGCACGCTGCACATCGCCATCGCCCACACCCTGCGCAACGCTGAAATCCTCATGGAACAGGTAAGAAAAGGCGTATCCCCTTATGACTTCATTGAAGTCATGGCCTGCCCCGGCGGCTGCATCGGCGGCGGCGGGCAGCCGATTGGCACGACCAATGCCATCAAGAAAAAACGCATGCAAGCCCTTTACGAAATCGACAAGAATCTGCCGGTGCGCAAGTCCCACGAAAATCCTGTGCTGCAGGCCCTCTACAAAGACTACCTCGGCACGCCGGGAGAAGGCAAAGCCCACGAGCTCCTGCACACGCATTACACGGCCATTAAGAAAGAGTACACGTTCTGATTACCAAATAGCGAGAATCAGTCCGCCCGCCGCAATCATGGCGATGGCACACGCATGAACGAAACTGACTTTTTCACCGAACAGAATGACGGCGAGAATGACAGCAAAGACGACGCTGAGCTTATCAATCGGGGCGACTTTGGACACGGGACCGTACTTAAGCGCGAGGAAATAAAACAGCCATGACGTCGCGCCGGCAATACCACTCAAAGCGACAAAAAGCAGACCTTTCTTATCGTTGAGCACCTCGGGCAGATGCGACATATTGCCCTGCACAAAGACCACCCCGACGAGGAAAACGGCCATGATGATGGCGCGCACTGCCGTCGCGACATTGCTGTCGATGCCCTGCAGGCCAATCTTGCCGAAGATCGAGACAAACGCGGCACTAAACGCCGATAACAAGGCGTAAAAAAGCCATGGTTCCATAAAAATCATCCTTTCCTGAATTTCTGCTCATATTTTCGCACGCTGTCATGATATACCTTCATGATACTCCATCCCGTTTCATCTGACAACACTTTCTATCCACTCCACAGCTTGACACAAACTCCGAATAGTGGTATCGTATAGGCAATGTAAAACCGTTGAAGCGAAGATAACGTTCGATATGAACCCACAGAGAGCCCGGGAAGCTGAGAGCCGGATGGAACACAGTCGGACAAATGGATCGCTGAGGGCACACTGAACCCCTTTTGAGGGCAGTAGGCTGTGACGTAAGGCACGCGTTAGCTGCCGGGAGCATGTCTGTGCTCCGCAAAGTGCATGGCCTAGCCATGAAACAGGGTGGCACCGCGAAATTTTCGTCCCTGACAGTATCATCGTACTGTCAGGGATTTTTATTTTCCTGACAGCCCAGAAGAGTTGAAAGGAAGCTTTATCATGGAAAACGAAGCAAAAAAAATCATCCTCTCCGGCATCCAGCCGACCGGCGTCTTCACGCTTGGCAATTACCTCGGCGCTGTCCGCAGCTGGAAGAAAATGCAGGAAGACTATCAGTGCTATTATTTCATCGCCGACCTGCATTCCCTGACGATTCATATTGACCCGGTAAAGCGCCGCCAGCAGACGCGCGAGGCCTTTGCCCTGCTGCTCGCCTGCGGCATTGACCCGGAAAAGAGCCTCGTCTTCGTGCAGAGCCACAACAAATGCCATGCCGAGATGGGCTGGATCATGGACTGCTGCTCCCAGTTCGGCGAGCTTTCGCGCATGACGCAGTTCAAGGATAAGAGCGCGAAGCATCCGGACAACATCAACGCCGGTCTCTTCACGTATCCGGCACTGATGGCCGGCGATATCCTGCTCTATCAGGCCGATTACGTCCCTGTCGGCGCAGACCAGACGCAGCATCTCGAGTTCACGCGCGACGTTGCCACGCGTTTCAACCATACATACGGCGAGGTCTTCAAACTGCCGGAAGGCTACTTCCCGAAAGCCGGCGCTCGCGTTATGAGCCTGCAGGACCCGACGAGCAAGATGAGCAAGTCCGACACGAACCCGAAGGCCACGATTTCCATCCTTGACGATGAAAAGACCATCCTCAAGAAATTCAAGAGCGCCGTCACGGACAGCGAAGCCAGCGTGCATTTCGACGCCGAGAACAAACCGGGCGTCAGCAACCTCATGACGATTTACTCCGCCGTCACGGGCAAGACCATGGAAGAAATCGAAGCTGAATTTGCCGGCAAAGGCTACGGCGACTTCAAAGCCGCTGTCGGTCAGGCCGTCGCCGACGAGCTCCGCCCGATTCGCGAAGACTTCGCCCGCCTCATGCAGGACCGCACTTATCTTGAAGAAGAGATGCGGAAAGGTGCAGAACGCGCCACGTATATCGCCAACAAGACACTGACGAAAGTCAAGAAACGCGTTGGTCTGCTGCTCGAGAAATAAAAATATTACCCACGCATAGACCTATAGAACAAAAAAAGGCAAGTTCCCCGAAATTCGGGGAGCTTGCCTTCTTCTTATTTTATGCTCAGCCGAGCTTGAGTTTTTCCTGAGCCGAGACATGGCGGTCAAAGCCGATGTCCTTCTTGCTCATGCCAAGAGCAAGGCCGATAAGCTGCTGCAGATGCAGAACAGGCAGGTAGGCCTGCGACTGAACAGCCGTGCGGCCTTCCGGCTCGTACATGTCAAGCTGCATTTGGCAGAGCGGGCATGGCGTGACAATGAGTTCTGCATTAGCTCGGTCAGCACTGTCGACAATCTGGCCTGTAACCGTCAAGACATCATGTTCTGCTGCCAGCTGTGCATGGAAGCCGCAGCATTTACGGCTCTTATCGAACCAGACGGGAATGCCGCCGAGGCGGCGCACCAGCCGTTCAAGGGATTCCGGATATTTTCCATCTTCATGATTCATGATGTCGTGCGGCCGCAGGATATGGCAGCCATAGTAAGCAGCGACTTTCGTTCCATCGAGCCCCTTCGAGCCAGCAAGCTTATCCATAATAAGTTCCGGATGGTCATCGAGTACCCAGAGGAAATGCGTGATTTCACTCGTCCCCTGATATTCATACGGATGGCCGGCCTCCTTGAGAATGGCATTGACCTTGTCCTTGAGGTCTTTATCGTGGTCAAGGCGGTATTTGGCCGTACGAAGCTGCAGTGTGCAGGTATTGCAGACTGTCAAAATGGGCAGTCCCATGTGCTCAGCAATCGAGATATTGCGGGCATTGACGGCAAGAGCTGCAAGGTCATTGACCCCCTGTGCATGCGATGCACCGCAGCACGTCCAGTTCGGGATTTCTTCAAGTTCAATATCCAATACCTCGCATACCTTCTGCATGGAGGTATAGGCCTCAGCTGCTGCCCCCTTCAGGACACAGCCTGGGAAAAATGCAAATTTCATCGCTTACTCCTCCTCTTTCTCTGCAGCTTTAACAATGGCCGCTACGGTCTTGATTTCTGGATTGACCGGATGTTTTTCCAGAGGATTCATCTTGCCGACACGCATGAGGCGCAGAGCCATCGGCGCACGCAGACCAGCCATGAAATAGCCCTCCGACTTAATATTTAGCTTCGATTCATCAAGAGTACCGGATTCCGAGATATCATCATAGATGGCCTTAGCATGACGTGCACCGACATTGTCGTCAAGATGATACTTGAACGTCGCTGCCTTAAGCTTTTCGATGGCTCCGGCAGGATCAAGATTCTTCGGGCACTTGGCTGTACATTCCTGACAATTGAAGCAACGCCAGAGGCCAGCATCGAGCACGGCCTTGAGATGCTCCGCAGGGTCTTTGTCGCGCGAATCTGCCGTGATGCGCTCAGCCTTGACAAAAGCAAACGGCTCAAGGAAATCCTTCTGATTCAAGGTATTCTTATTGCATTCCGAGACACAGGAGCCGCAGAGGATGCATCCCGCATATTTCTTGAACTTGTCAAATTCTGCCGGCGACTGACGGCAGCCGTCCTCAGGGCTGAATTCATCCTTCGGATGCACGACAGGCTTGACTTTCTTAAGGCGCGCGTATTTCGGGTCCCAATCGACGATAAGGTCGCGAATCACGCGGAAGTTACCCAGCGGCTGAATTGTGAGGATGTTCGTCTGATAACGTGCAAGAAGGTCTGCTACAAGTTTTTCACACGAAAGTTCAGCGTTGCCATTGACGCGCACGGCACAGGCACCACAAATACTCGAGCGGCAGGAGCATGTAAAAGAAAGAGATGGGTCCTGATGATCTTTGATGTAAATCAGGGCTTCCAGTACGGTCATGCCCTTCGTGACCTCGACCTTATAATCCTGCACCCATTTGCGTCCCTCTACGAAACGATGAATTCTGAGTGTTGCAGTCATGATCAATACTTCCTTTCCTTTGGCTCATACTTCGTAATGACAACATCCTGATACTCAAAACGGTACTTGCCGTTCTCTTTGAAAACCATCGTATGCTTAAGGAAGTTCTTGTCATCGCGTTTCGGATAATCACGGCGTGTATGCGCACCGCGGCTCTCTTTGCGGGCAATGGCCCCCTGCACGATAGCCTGTGAAATCTGCAGCAGATTGCCGAGTTCAACATACTGTTCATAGGCCGTATTGTAGACATGTGAATTGTCACCGACATAGCATTCTTTATAATCCTGCTCAAGGTTTGCCAGCTCCTGTGCCGCGGCTTCAAGATCCGGCCCGTTGCGAAAAACACCGACTTTGAACCACATTGTCTTGACCATGTCATCACGAATTTCCGGCACCGTGCGGTTGCCCAGATGCGCGCGCGACGTGACTTCATCAAAGGAATCCAGCCATTTGGTGCAGTCTTTCGTCAGCTGCTCCTGACTTCCTTCGTATTTATGTGCTTTCGCATAAGCCGAAGCACCGTCGCCGGCCGTATGGCCAAAGACGAGGACCTCGGAAAGGGAATTGGCGCCGAGGCGGTTCGCACCGTGGACCGAAACACAGCTGCATTCGCCGGCTGTGTAGATGCCCGGCACGCGCGTCTCGCCCGTATGGAAATCTTTCATCTCGAGTCCGCCCATCGAATAATGACAGGTCGGACTGATGAGGACTGGTTCCTTCGTGATGTCGACACCGGCGAAGTGCAGGGAAAGGTCTGCGACCTGCCCGAGGCGTGCACGGATGCGTTCTGCCGGAATTTTCGTGAAGTCAAGGTAAACGCCTGCCGTGATACCTTCACCGATGCCGCGGCCTTGTTCAATCTCCGTAGCAATGGCTCTCGCGACGATATCACGTGTTGCCAGCTCCATCTTCTCTGGAGCATATTTCTGCATAAAGCGCTCTCCATCTTTATTGATGAGCAGGGCACCTTCCGAGCGGCTCGACTCCGAGAGAAGTACACCGTTGACTGCCAGCCCCGTTGGATGGAACTGCACCATCTCAGGGTCTTTGAATGGAATGCCGACATTCATGCCGGCGACAATACCATCGCCCGTGGAACTGTAAGGATTGGATGTACGGACCCAGTAAGCACGGCCATAGCCGCCCGTCGCGATGATAATGGTCTTCGCAGGAATGCCAATGATATGGCCGCTGCGCATATCCATAGCAATAACGCCTGAAAGTTTGTCCTTGTTTTCACCGGCCATGGAAATCTCGAGCATCTGACATTCCGAGATGAAGTCGATATCATGAGCCAGGCACTGCTCAAAGAGGGTATGCACCATCGCGTGACCCGCACGATCTTCAAAATACGCGGCACGCGCATGAGCATGGCCGCCCATCTTGCGCTGATGGAAATGCCCATCGGTCTGACGATTGTACGGGTAGCCCATATAGTCCATCTCGTAAATGTTCTGGCCAGCGCGTTCGACGAAATACTCAACAGCATCCTGGTCACAGAGATAGTCGCCGCCCTTGATGGTATCAAAAGCATGTGACTCAAAACTGTCATTCGGGTCCGTCACACCTGTGACGCCGTTCATGCCGCCCTGTGCCATCGTCGATGCCGAACGTGTTGGCACGAGTTTTGTCAGCACAGCCACTTTGAGGTCCTTGTTCTCCGCTGCGGCTAAGGCTGCGCGCATCCCTGCACCGCCGCTGCCAATAATCAGCACATCATAAGTAACATCGCCCGTGCGTACTTTTTCCGGTATATTTTTTCCATTCCAGGTAAAATACGAGCCTGCCGCTAAAACGACACCAGCAGCCGCCACACCTTTGATGAAAGTACGGCGTGAAATTTCTCTCGACATTGCCTTTCCCTCCCACGATACTATCATTTTCTCTGGTTCTGAATAAATAAGTCCTTATATTTATTATATGTTCCTATTTTACATTAAATATAGTTATAGGGAAAATATATTCTGCTTATAGGAATTATTCAAGAATCCAATAGATGGTACCGTATTCCCAGAATCACTCTGTGCGCAGGAATTCGATGAATTTCTGCGCAGCCAAAGAAAGACGCCGCTTCTTATTGTAAACAGCCAATAGTTCCCGTTCGGCGATATCCTCTTCCAATTCAAAAAAGACAGCTTCCTGGCGCCAGCGCCAGCTGCGTGCAAGCATATCCGTCACCAGTGTCGCCCCCATGCCGGCAGCACATAATTCAGCCGCTTCAATGATGCTGTTTGCCTCGAAAACAACATGAGGCCTCACCTTCGTTGCTTCGCAAAGTTTATCAAAGACATCTGCCATCTGGCGAAATGGCTGCAGCTTGATAAAGGATTCATCCGACATAGCCGAAAATGAAATGCGCGGTAGCTCTATAGATGATTCTTTTTGTCTCATTGCTGCCAATGGATGTGTCTTAGGTACAGCCAACAGAACATGCTCCCGACAAAGCGGCAGTGATATCAGGTCACGCCGTCCGGATGTCCCATAAAGCAGGGCAAAATCAACATCGCCAGAGGCCGCATTCTCCTCCAATGTACGCACAGGGGCTTCACGCACGAATATTTGAATCCCCGGATATTTCTGATGAAACGCCACAAGAGGATTCAGTAAAAAGCAAGCTGAACGTGTCCTCGAGCTACCAATGGTCAGACTGCCTGTCCGCAGGTCTGAAAGGTCTGCGACCTCCTGCACCAATGCTTTCTGAATCCGCAGGATTTCCTTGGCCTGGCGTACATAAATTTTCCCTGCCGACGTTAGCACCAAAGGATTCTGTGTTCGGTCAAAGAGGCGTGCCCCGAGTTCTGTCTCTACTTTCTTGATGCACTGAGAAAGAGACGGCTGCGATATATAAAGATGTTTTGCCGCCGCAGAAAAAGTGCCATCCTTCGCAACCTGCAGGATGCTGCGCCACTCATGTTCATCAATCATGTATTTTCCTTCAATATATATGGTAGATGTTACAAATCTCTTCTTTATCTGTTGTCTGCAATAAAGCGAGCTGCAAAAGCACGCGGGCTTTTTGCGGATTCAGCATATCGCTTCCTATAAAGCCATGTTCTTCGTACGAAGCCTCTGCCCTTGTGACGCGGCCAGCAGAGCTGCGCGTGCTGCGCACGACGATGATGCCCTGTTTGACGGCTTGGGCGAGTTCCTGTTCGACGCGCTCGGGGATGCTGCCATTGCCCATACCGGCATAAATAATGCCTTTAGCGCCGCCTTCGGCAGCTGCCCTGACGAGGAAGCCGTCATCATCAGCATGGGCGTAGAGGATGGACACACGCGGGAGTTCCTGCACGCCTTTGACATCAAACTGACTTTCTCTTGTGTGACGGCGCAGGGGCTGACGGTAAAATACCGGTTCTCCATCCTGCACCGTGCCGAGGTCCCCTATTTCCGGCGACTTAAACGTATCGAGCGATGTCGTATGCGTCTTTACTGCCTCGCGGGCACTGACAATCGTGCCGTTCATGACAATCAGCACGCCCTTGCCCTGCGCATCATCAGCGACCGCCACACGCACAGCCTGCAAAAGATTCATCGGCCCGTCGGCACTGACAGCCGTCGCAGGACGCATGGCCCCTGTCAGTACCACCGGCTTATCGCTGTGAACCGTGAGATTCAGGAAATAGCCCGTCTCCTCCATCGTATCCGTACCATGCGTAATGACAATGCCGTCAATATCATCCTGCGACAAAATCTCTTCACAGCGCTTAGCCAGCTGCAGCCAGATAGCCGAGGTCATATCCTTACTGTCGATGGCGGCAATCTGCTCCCCCCGGACATTGGCAAATGCCTTGAGCTCCGGCACAGCCGCCAGAAGTTCCGCCACACCGATGGCCCCCGCCTGATAGCCTGTCGTCGCCGTCTCCGATGCCGCTCTCCCCGCAATCGTCCCGCCCGTCGCAAGAATGTATATATTCTTTTTGCCCATCTGCATCTCTTCCTTCCCTGCATACGAAATACACAAAAAACAGTTTCCTTCATTATAACAAGCCCTCGGATATTTTCTCAAGTCTTAAGGAACATCATGACGCTGATACGAAAAAGCTCTTCTGCATGCATTCCATACACATACAGAAGAGCTTTTTCTGACTTCGGTGAATTTGTTGTATCGATGGTTTTACGATTGATATAGGGTAATTGTAAAAAAGGCAACAGTGTAAGAATCTTAAGCTTCGGCAGCCGGCTCTTTTTCTTTCTCCTTCGTCATGCGGCTGGCAAGGTAGTTAGCTGCGAGCGAACCGGAGATGTTGTGCCAGACACTGAAGATTGCACCCGGAATAGCTGCTGCTGCGCCGAAATGCATCATGGCAAGGGACGTAGCGAGGCCGGAATTCTGCATACCGACTTCGATGGAAATAGCCTTGACTTTGGCGATATCCATGCGCAGAGCCTTGGCGATGCCAAAGCCAAGAGCATAGCCGAGCAGGTTGTGCAGCATGACAACGAGCATGATGAGAGCACCCGTTTCCATGATGCGCTGCGAGCTGACGGAGACAACGCCGCCGACAATCAGCACGATGGCCACAACGGAAATCAGCGGCAGGAGCTTGACGCATTTCTGAACAAAATTGCCAAACAGCGTGTTGACGATGATGCCGCCGACAATCGGCACGATAACAACCTTGACAATGGACATCATCATGGCCGACAGCGAAATGTCAACCCAGGCACCAGCGAGCCACCACGTCAGAAGCGGCGTGACAATCGGTGCGAGAATCGTCGTCGTCATCGTCATCGAGACCGACAGCGCGACATCGCCGCGTGCCAGATACGTCATGACGTTCGAGGAAGTACCGCCAGGGCAGGTACCAACGAGGATGACGCCGGCAGCAAGTTCCGGCGGCAGGCCAAAGCCTTTTGCCAGCAGCCACGCAAGGCCCGGCATAATCGTGAACTGTGCCAGAGCGCCGACGAGAACGTCTTTCGGACGCTGGAACACGAGGCGGAAATCACGCAGGCGCAGGGTCGTCCCCATGCCGAACATGACAATGCCCAACAGAATCGCAATCTGCGGCGCTGCCCACTTAAAAGTCCACGGCTGGAACAGGGCGATGACGGCTACGAGAATGACGAAGACCGCCATGTACTTAGATATGAATGCACTGAGTTTCTCTAAAAACTTCATAAGTCCGTCCCCTTTCGATTGATGTATCTCTTTGGTAGATTGTTTACAATGATACATCTCTAAAAACGAAATGTCAATGGATTTCATGAAATTTTCCTGAATATTGTCCTTAACGAATGGATTTTTATCATTTGTTATCCTTTCATCGATAATGATATAATAAACATATCATTATCAAGGAGCAAACCTATCATGGAAGATATGCAGACCTTTACCATGCCTTTTGACGAATCCGGCGACCTCTGCCTGACGACCTTTGGGCATTCCGTAACCCATCCCGGACATACCTACGGACCGGCGGTACGTTCGTATTACCTTATCCATTTCATCCTGAAAGGCCAAGGAGAATTCACGGTCAATCAGCACACCTATCATCTGCACGCAGGACAGGGCTTTCTAATAGAACCGGATTACCAGACCATTTATAAGAGCGACGAACAGGAGCCGTGGACCTATGTCTGGGCCGCCTTCAACGGCAAACGGGCAGAAAGTACGGTAAATTCCCTCGGGCTCAGTCAGTCGGAACCGATTTTTTCCTGCACGGAAGCGCAGGGCAGGCAGCTGGCCTCTTATGTCCAAGAGATGCTGGCCAATAACAGCTTTTCGCTCGCCGGCGTCTACTATCGTCTAGGACTCCTGCTGCAGTTTCTCTCCGTCATTGCCGAAGCCCAGCGCGAACTGCTGCCGCCGATGGACAACAATACGTATATTTCCCACATGACGAATTTCATCCGCACGCACATCGAAGACCCCTTCACCGTGCAGGACCTCGCCGATTACATGAACCTCAACCGCAGCTACGTGACGACGCTTTTCAAGAAATACCTGCATACCTCGCCGCACAGCTACATCCAGAACTGCCGCATCACCAAGGCCCAGCATCTTTTAGAGTCCACGACCATCCCCATCGAGGCCATCGCCTTTTCCTGCGGCTATGCCAAGAGCGACTCTTTCACGCACGCCTTTTTGCGCCAAACCGGATTGAGCCCAAAAGAATACCGCTGCCAAAAAGGCAGCGGCAGTATCGTCAAAAAATAAGATTGTCAGGCCTCCACAGGCTGATGACGGCGGCGGCGCAGATGGCCCTGCAGCAGCGGCAGGGCAAAGTGCTCCGTGAACCACTGCACGACAGGCCCCATAAAAAAGGCCGTGATGACCGTGCCAAGGCCGATATCCGCAGACAGGAAGAAGCCAACGGCCACGCAGAATACATCCGTCGTAACGCGGCAGACACGGAACGACGCCAGATGATAGCATTCCGCTGCCATCAGGGCCACGGCATCATAAGCGGAGACACCAAGATTCGCCACATAGTAAAGCGAAGCGCCAAAGCTCATGAGCAGGATATTGCCAGCCATGAGCAGGCAGCGCATGCCAAACGTCGGGTCAGGCAGCAGAAAGTCAAGGAACGCATGTGCTGCATCCGCGGCAAAGCCCGTCAGGAATAAATTAATGAGCGTCGCAAAGCCAATATAGCTGCGTTTGAGCGCAATGACGCCCACAAGCATGATCCCCGTGAGAATCATATACCAAGTGCTGTACGTCGAACCAAATATATTGGCAATGCCCGTGACAAAACAAGTGAACGGATCTGTTCCCAGTGCGATTTTCTGGAAAACACCTACACTGGCACCGCAGATCATAACACCGCTGACGGCCATATATCTTCTTCTCATCGACTTTTTCATGAAAAAGTACCCCTTTGCTGCAAATTTAGTAAATCTATGAAGAACCTGCAGGACTCAGGCATTTGCTGAATCCTGCAGGTTTCTTTCTTTAAATCAACTAAAATTGTAGCCGCTTCTATGTACTTTTTCCATCCCTATCTGTTGGCTGTTCAGGGAAATTTGTTGACAAATCCAAAATTTACTTAGCTTCGAGGATGAACAGACGCGACCAGAAATCCGTGCAGTGCTTTCCTTCTTCATGGCTCTGTTCGCCGGCAGAGAAATCCGTCGTCACGAGGCCAGCGCGCATGAGCTCAGCCCCCGTGAATGCGCCCATCTCTTCTTTATCGTCGATGCGGACATCGTATTCTGCCGTTTCGTCAAGGCCGGCCAGCTTCATCAGCGTGAACGGCGTGCATGGATGCGCGAGGACCTTATAATAGCCGACAATGGCATGCTTCTGATCATCCGATACAACCATCCAGGCGGCGATATTGCCCGTGAACGGGTCTTTGAGGCGATAATACGTTCCCTGCTGAATGAGGCCGCGGTATTTCTTCATGAAGCGAATCTGCTCCTTGACTTCTTCGAGTTCTTTGGCCGAAAGTTTGCCAAGGTCGAGTTCGTAGCCAAACGTGCCGAAGTAGGCAACATCGCCGCGCAGCTTGAGGCTCGTCTCGCGGAAGACCTGATGATTCGGCGCAATCGAGACGTGCGAACCCATGAACGATACCGGATAGGCATAGCTCGTGCCGTACTGGATGCGCAGGCGCTCGATGCCGTCGGAGTCATCGCTCGTCCAGCACTGCGGTGCATAGTAGAACATGCCCGGGTCAAAACGGCCGCCGCCCGAGGCACACGACTCGAACAAAATATGCGGGAATTCACTCGTCAGGCGCTCGTAGAGGGCATAGACGCCGAGGATGTAGCGGTGGAAAATCTCGCCCTGATGCTCCGGTCCCCAACCGGCAGAGCCGCATTCCGTGATGCTGCGGTTCATATCCCATTTAATGTAGTCAATCTTGGCCGTGCTCAGGATTTTATAGATGGAATCATGGATGTAATCAACGACTTCCGGACGCGAGAAATCGAGTACGTACTGTTTGCGGCCATGCGAGCTGTGGCGTCCTGTCGTATGCAGAATCCAGTCCGGGTGTGCGCGGTAGAGCTCGCTGTCCTTATTGACCATCTCGAGTTCCACCCAGAGGCCGAATTTCATGCCGAGGCCATTGATGCGTTCAGCCAGTCCCGTGATGCCATTGGGCAGTCGGTCGGTATTTGGCCACCAGTCACCGAGGCCACTCGTCTCACCGCAGCGCGTCGAGAACCAGCCGTCATCGAGCACGAAGAGCTCCACGCCGGCCTCTTTGGCCGTCTTGGCAATCTTCACGAGCTTCTCCTCATCAAAGTCAAAATACGTGGCTTCCCAATTGTTGATGAGGATAGGACGGACTTTATCGCGCCAGACACCGCGGGCCAGACGCGTGCGGTAGAGCTTATGGAAATTCTGACTCATGCCGTTAAGGCCATGGTCCGACCAGACCATAACGGCTTCCGGCGTCTGGAATGATTCACCTTTCACAAGGTGCCAGCGGAATTCCTGCGGGTGAATGCCCATCGTCACGCGCGTGACGTCAAACGTGTCAACCTCGGCCTGCGCGAGGAAATTGCCGCTGTAGACGAGCGAAAAGCCGATGGCTTCGCCCTGCATCTCATCCGTCTGCGGACGTTTGAGCACGATGAACGGATTGTGGACATGGCTCGACTGACCGCGCAGGCTGCCGACCGACTGGATGCCCGGACGCAGCTTCGTCACGATTTTCTGGCGTTCACGGCCCCACCAGCCCGAGAACTGCATGAAGTCGTAATCGGCATCCGGCAAATCTATGGAGAGACTCATTGCCCGCGTGAGGTCGACGGCTTCATCGCCGTGATTGACAAAATAGGCATTGCGGGCGATGGCATCAAAATCGCGGAAAATCGTATACGAAAGCACGAGGTCTACGCCAATCTTATCATCGTGCAGCGTAATCTTCAGGGTATCCGCTTCATCATCCGCTTCAACATACGTCGCCGGCAGTCCCGGAAGCTTCGGCTTGCCTGCAAGGATTTCATGCGAGACATAATGAAAATCCGTGATATGGCTGCCATCCTGCTGGGCAATTTCCACCGCGCCCTCGCGAAAATCCGTCGTGCCGTAAGACGGATACTCCTGACGCAGGTGTTCGCGCGAGAAACCGTACTCATTGTCAAAGACATAGGCCGTCGTCGGACGGTAATGCTCCGTATCGACAAAATAACCGTAGTCGCGCGTCTCCGGCAGCCTTGCACCGAAGTAAAGCTGACCGAGCTGTCCGTCACGCAGGACTTTCATGACATAGCTGATGCGGTCATTATAAAGATGAAATTGTTTGCTTTCTGCCTCAAAGGAAATACCCATAAAAAAACCTCCTAAAGACAAAGTATTTTTTATCGTTTGCACGTGTCTTACCTTGATTTTAGGAGATTTTTTCGTTTTTTTCCATCCGCATCTGTTAGGAATTAGCGGATTTTTGTTGTCATTTTGCCTCTTTGCCAGTAATCTTCGCAAAATGGTCCAGCAGCCAGACGATGAGGTCTTCTTCTGCCGGGCAGCCAGTGAAGTCAGCGATTTTCTTGAGGTCCTCATGGGCATTGCCCGAAGCGATGCTGATATCGGCCTGCTCCAAGAGTTCCCTGTCATTGAGATAATCGCCCAGCGCGATGATTTTCATGCCGCGAAAAGCCGGCATCTTGCGGATTTCAGCCAGCATCGAGCCTTTAGAAACGCCCTTGGCCACAAATTCCAGATAATTGACTTCCGAATAAAAATGATGGGACTGCGCCGCCGTGCCCATGGCTTCAGCCTCCTGCTCCAGACACCGCAGCACGGCCGGCTCATCCGAAGCAAAAAACTTGAGCCACGGCGTGCGCATGAGATTCGCGACTTCCGAAAGACTGCAATGACGGTATTTATAATACTCGTGCGGCAGACGCGGGTCATCATTTTGCGGATTGCTGATGATATTGCAGTTATCCTCCGTATAGACCTCAAGGCAGGCCTTCGGAAAAAGCTCAAGACAGCGCTCGGCAAATAAAGGCCAGAGAGTCGGGTCTTTGACGCCATCGCCGGCAGTCAGCGGCCTTGTCACCAGGACTTCCTTTTTCTGCCAGTCATAAAGCATCGAGCCATTGAAAAAGACACTCGGTGCCGTGATATCCACACCGCCAAGATAGCCGGCCGCAGCCTCCGGCGTACGCCCCGTCGCAATGCCAAAGTGACCGCCGCCCGCCGCAAACGCAGCAATGGCCTTCTTATTCGCCTCCGAAACTTTGCCGCCGCGCGGAATGATGGTCCCGTCAAGGTCACTGATAATCAAATAATTCTCGTATGGTTTCATAAATATCCTCTTTATCGAATACTACATCTTACTTTTGAACTGCTGCAAAAAAAGTGTTGGTGATGTATGCAGGTACTTCTTGAAGACCTGCGCATAATTCTTATAGTCACCAAAACCTGTCATCTCGGCAATCTCATAGACACGCCGCCTGCCTTCACAAAGAAGCACAAGGCTTTGCTGCAGGCGGAAACGCGTTAAAAGTGAGCCAAAGGTATGGCCTGTCTCTTCCTTGAGTTTGCGCGAAAGGTAGCTTGCCGAAACGCCCTGCTGTTCTGCCATGTCTTCAATGCTAAGACGCTCTGCATACTGTTTCTCGATGATGTGCAGGACTTCCCTGACATAGGGATTCAAAACATCTTCATCGGCAAGACGTGACTGCCAATCGATAAGGCCAGTATCGGCTAAGGCAGAAGTGCATCTGCTCCCCTTCTTATCCGAACTTACTCTTCGGATGGCAGCAGCAAGCTCCTGCTCGTCGACAGGTTTCAGAAGATAATCTGCCGCCCCCAAGCGCACGGCCTGCTGAGCATAGGAAAAATCTGCATAGCTTGTCAGAAATATAATTTTAGCCGAGTAGCCTTCTGAGCGAAGCTTTTCTGCAAGTTCAAGGCCGGAAAGACGCGGCATACGGATATCTGTGAGCACAATATCCGGCTGTTTTTCCTTGGCAAGCAGGAAACCTTCCTCACCATCAGCAGCAGAGCCAATGACCTCCGCCCCCATCTGTTGCCAGTTCATGGTCATCACTAAGCCGCGCCGGATGATATCCTCGTCTTCCACAATGATGAGCTTAATCATATATCTATCCCTTCCTTCCGGCTAGGCAGAGTCAGCACAATCAGTGTACCGCCTTCTGCAGGACAGTCAATCTTCAAACCATATGACCTGCCGTATAGCAGCTGCAGGCGGCGGTGAATATTGTAAATCCCCGTATGGACTGCAGGGTCAGCTCCTTCTGACAGCATCTGCCGAATTTCCTGCAGACGTTTCTCCGGCAGTCCCAGTCCCTGGTCCTGCACCGTGACTTTTAAGTTCCCTTTCTGTCGGGCAGCCGTGACCGCAACGCGGATGACTCCATCTGCTGAAATGCCATAACGTATCGCATTCTCTATGACTGGCTGAAATATCAACCGCGGCACGAGGCAGTCGTAGACATCTTCTGAAATATCTTCTTGATAGACGAGACGTTTGCCAAAACGATATTTTTGAATTTCGATATAGCTGTGCGTATAGGCAAGGTCTTCAACCAATTCGACAAAACGCTCTTTGCCCTTAATGCTGTAACGAAGAAGCTGGGATAAGTCCACCAGCATGCGCTGCGCAGCTTCCGGGTCAAGTCTGACCATAAACTTGATATTCTCAAGTGTATTAAAGAGAAAATGCGGATTGAACTGACTCTCCAGACGCCGGACTTCGGATATCGCTACAGCCCTGGCCTCTTCTTCGGCAACCGCCTTGGCGCGGGCCTGACTCTCACGGCGAATACTGATGAGCAGGATGGGAATCAAAAAAGCCAGCACAGCAAAGAGTATGCTTATGCCTAACGCATAACGCTGCAACAGACCGGAAACCGGCATGACTGTATAGAGCGTAAGCTCACCTGCTGCCAGCGGTACCGAAGTCACATAATACTGTTGTTTATGGAAGACAGTCAGCACATGGTCACTGCCATGAAGCTCAACAGCCATCTTGTGCAGTCTGCTTCCATAATCCCTGCCTGTCTGCAGACAGACATTGCCAAAACGGTCTTCCAGCACAAAGTCAAGATAAGGCGAGGCTATACTTTTCTGCAGATACTCCGCAGGGACAAGAAAAAGAATATACCCTTGAAGCTGCCCGTCCTCCCCTCGCATAGATGAACCAATGACCAAATCCTGCAGACCATCATTGCGCAGCACAAATTCAGCAGTCGGATCTTCCTGCCTGACCAGCCGGCGCAGGATTCCCCAAGACGTATTGAGCGGCATGAGGTGCTCCGGCAGTGCGTCACGGTTTCCCAATACCATATGGCTCTCCGCGTCCAACAGAAAAAACATAGTACCGTCGTGTGCAATGTTGACCTCATGATAAAGATATGCATAAAGCTCTGCTTTCTTTTCCCCTGACAGATAGAGGGCAGCAGGGTCAATGTGCATCTGTCCCACGCGCTCAGCTCGTTCTTCATAATCATGAATCTCTCCGGCAAGAACTTCTGCGGCAAGCATGCGCCTCTCATCACTGAGATTCACGACATAATGCTTCCAGCTCGCACCGACGAGTATGAGTCCGACCAGCATAAGCAGCAGCACAGGAAGCAAAGCATATTTTGTCAGAGACCACCTGACTTCTTCCTGCAATGTCTTCATGATTCTGTCCTCCGCTCTGCAATCTCTTTCATTATAACATATCGACTGCCTTCTATATCAGCATCTGTACACAAAAAACCTCCGGCGCATGCCAGAGGCTTTTTGCTGAAAAGGTCTTTACAGAATATTACTGCACGCTCGTAAAGATATCCTTGAATTTATCGAGCCATGCTTTCTTATTCTGATTGACGACCTGCTCATCATCATTGATGATATGAATTTCCGATTTTTCTTCAAGCCCAGCCGGTGCCGGTACATCATCGCGTACGCTGCGGCGATGGAGCTTCTGCGTGATGAGTGTCTGTGCTTCCTTGCTCGTGACAAAGTCAATGAACTTCTTAGCATTTTCCATGTGTTTTGCGTTCTTGATGATGTAGATGCCATCTGGTTTCGAGATGACGCCTTCCTTCATGTAAACGAGTTTGACATGAGCACCGTCAGCTACGTATTTCGCACCGCCCTCTTCGAACGTGCAACCAACCACGTACTCGCCATCAGCTACGCCCTTATAAACAGCCGAAGAACCGGAGAGCAGTTTGCCATCGAGATTCTTGCAGAATTTCGTGACGTAATCCCAGCCATTGTCTGGGTTGCCATTGCCCATTGCATAAAGCATATTGATGAGGTGTTCGTAGGCTGACGAAGATTTTGACGGGTCTGCCATCGCAATCTTACCCTTGAGCGCCGGATTCAGCAGGTCTTCATAGCCTTCCACTTTGATATCGCCAATGAGGTCTGTGTTGACCATGATGACACTGGGAATATCCGTGAAGCGCGTCATGGAGCCTTCAACATTCTTGAAGGCCGGCTGAATATGATCTTCGTTGACGGATTTATACGGTTCAAACAGATTTGCCTTCGGCTTCATCGTCGAAAGTGAGCCGCCCCAGAAGATATCGCCGAGTGGGTTGGCTTTTTCCGACTCCACACGTTTCAGGAGCTCGCCCGTGCCAGCAGCTACGACCTCTACTTTTATGCCGCTTTCCTTCTCGAATTCTTCAACAAGCGGGTTGATGAACGACAGCGGGTGCGGGCAGTACACGACGAGAGTATTCTCATCGCTGCCAGAACCTGCCGAACCGCTCGTCGCAGCCTGCTTGCTGCCGCCGCCACAGCCAGCGACACTGACGGTCAGCATCGCCGCACCTAGAAGAGTAGCAATGACTTTTCTGAGTTTCATTTGGATTAACCTCCCTTGATGAATAAATATATTTTATAGTTCTCTTACAGCGTAACGTCGCGGCGGCCAGAAACCTTGAAGAAGATAACCATGGCTGTGACTGTCGTGACAGTCAGGATGGTCGAAAGTGCCGCAGCGGTACCATAGCTGGCACGGATAACCTCTGTGTAGATGGCAACGGACATGGTCTTCGTCGCTCCTGTGAACAGGATGATGGAACTCGAGAGCTCATTGATGGCCGTAATCCACGAGATGATGGCACCGCTCATGACACCGGGCAACATCATGACAGCCGTAATCTTGAAGAACGTCTTGAGCGGCGATGCCCCGAGGCTGATAGACGCTTCCTCCATACTCGGGCTGAGCTGATAGAGAATAGCCGAGCTCGAACGCAGCGTATACGGCAGCCTGCGGATAATCAGCGAGATGATGATGATGGCTGCCGTACCAGAGAGCAGCAGAGGCTCCTCATTGAACGCCAAAAGCAGCGTGATACCAAGAACAGACCCTGGAATGATGTATGGAAACATCGAGAGTGTGTCAATGATTTCCGTCAGCCAGCTCTTCTTGCGCGTCGTCAGGTAGGCAATTGTCATACCGAGGAAGATGATGGCAATCATCGCCGTCGTACTGAAAATGTACGTATTCGAGATGGCCGTACCGAGACTATCAAAAATTGTTCGATAGCTGTCAAGCGAATAGCCATCGACAAAAATCGAACCGCTCGTCTTGAGAAACGACGTATAGACAACTACGAGCTGTGGAATCAGCGAAAGTGCCACAAGCAGATAAATGAAAATGTGCACAACGACTTTGCGCAGACCGTAGAGTTTTCCCACGGGCAGCGGCCGCAGTGAACTCATCGTAAACGATTTGCGGTTGACGATGTATTTCTGCAGCATGAAGATAGTCGAGGTAATGAGGACCATGAGTGCCGCCATCGCCGCGGCAAAATTTGCCTGGTCACCGACTTCATTAATGAATTCCGAATATATCATGACCGGCATGACATTGTAGCCTTCACCAATGAGCATCGGCGTACCAAAGTCGGCCATGGCATTCATAAAGACCATCAGTGCACCGGCAAGGATTGTCGGCGTAATCAGGGGCACGATGATGGTCACGACCTTGCGTATGCCGCTGCAGCCAAGGCTTTCCGCCGCTTCAATCAGTGCTGAGTCAATGTTCTTCATTGCTCCAGCCACATAAAGATAGATGAATGGATAAAGCTTCAATGTCAGTACCAGCAGGATACCCGCAAAACCGTAAATCGATGGAAAATCAATGCCGTACTGTGCCAGAAAACGCGTGACATAGCCATTGCGTCCGCCGATGAGAATCCATGAATACGCACCGATGAACGGCGGCGAAAGCAGGGAAATGACGATGCAGATTTCTACGGCACTCTTGAACTTTATCTCGTAGAGCGTCATGAAATAAGCCACGATTGTGCCGATGATGACCGCGAGAATGGTCACACAAGTCGTAACAGAAAAGCTGTTGATAAGCGATTGATAGTAATATTTGCGCTCGAAGAAATGCGCAAAGTTCTGCATGCTCCAAGCCCCGGTATTCGGGTCCTGAAAGGCACTGATAAACAATGAAAACAGTGGGTAAATGAGGAACAGGGCAAACACACCAATGGAAAGCAGCGTAATGCCCGCCCAAAAATCCCAATGGAATTTCCTATTCATTCTGCACCACACCTTCCATGAGGCTGTGACTGCCATCCGCAGCAAAGACATTTACCTTCGCAGGATTCGGGCGCAGTGTTACATAGTCCCCAACTTCGAGAATATGTTCCGCATGGCCAAGGTCCTGACTGTATTCAATCGATGGCTGTCCCGGGACCAGCATATTTTCGGGAAATTCCAGACCGTAATTGATGTATTTGCCAAGGAAAACCTTGCTGTGCACACGGCAGCGCACGCCCATACTCTCTGGCTGAATTGAAAATTCTTCTGGACGCACCGAGATGATAACCTCCATGCCCGCTTTCGCTTCTTCTCCCAGCGTTGTCAGCGGCATCTCATAACCATCGGCAAATACGGCCGTCAGGCCGCCCTGACTGTTTTCCTGCAGCCTGCCATGAAACAGATTGGAATGACCGATAAAAGTTGAGACAAACACGTTGTACGGACGCGTATAGACTGTATGCGGGCGGGCCGTCTGCTGAATTTCGCCTTTTTTCATGACAGCGATGCGGTCTGAGATGGACAGGGCCTCTTCCTGGTCATGCGTGACGTAGACCGTCGTGATGCCTACCTGTTTCTGTACCTCGCGGATTGCCGAACGCATTTCTACACGCAGCTTAGCATCGAGGTTCGAAAGAGGTTCATCCATGAGCAAAACGCTTGGATGGATAACAATAGCACGGGCCAAAGCCACGCGCTGCTGCTGACCGCCCGACAGCCGTTCCGGCAGACGGTCCTGATATTCCGTAATCTGCACAACGTCGAGAATCTTATCGACTTTTTCCTTCATCTCAGCCTTTGGCGTCTTGCGCAGTTTGAGACCATATTCGACATTCTCGCGCACGGTCATATGCGGAAAGATAGCATAGCTCTGGAATACCATGCCAATATTGCGCTTATGCGCAGGGATATCATTGATAACTTTGTCATTGAAGCGGATTTTGCCACCTTCAATCGTATTGAATCCTGCAATCATGCGCAACAGTGTCGTTTTGCCGCAGCCCGAAGGTCCTAAAAGTGTAAAGAATTCTCCATTCTGAATGTGTTCCGTAAGACCTGGGATGATGGTCAGAGCTCCGTACCGCTTAATGACCTGATCAATGTTGATTGCCACACTCATATGCGCTCTCCCCTCCTGTATATCTATATGAGATAAAATTCCGATATATCTGATTTATTTTCATTATAAAAAAATAAGCAGGATGGAACAATCCAAAATCCTGCAATACTATCGTAAAAACTGAACAAAAAACGTTTACTATATAAAATTGGCGGGCTATTTTTTCACTTGGCAAAGCTGTTTTTATTTTTCTTAGAACACTGGAATCGCATCTGCCAGCTCAAGAACATATGATGCAGCGTCATCAACGGATGATGCCAGAGCATGCGCGGGCCGCCGTAGCGCATGACTTTCTGGATTTCAGCGCGTTTTTTGGGAGCATAGCAGTGGATAGGGCAGACACTGCAGAAGGTCTTGATGTCCATGCGCGGACATTTTTCAATGCGCTGCAGAGCATATTCTGCCAGTGCCTGACATTCCGGACAGAGACGTGCTCCTGTATCTCGCTTATGATGATGGCCATGACAATAAACTTCGATAATTGTCTTTACCGTCTTCTGCTCCTGTCTCCGTTTTTTCTCTACAGCATCTGCCTGCATGCTCAGCCCTCTTTTCCCGATATCCTTTTAACGAAATCATCCTATCCTATAGGCTAGCAGAAAAAAAGAGACTGTGCGTTAACATTTGTTACGCCAGTCTCTTTTCTGCCTATTACGGCTTCATTCCTGACTTTTCGCCGTTTTCTGTGGATAAGTCAAGCCGCTGCACACAACTTATCCACAATTTGCACAGGAATTATACACGAAAACTGTGGATAACCATAATTTTGTCAAGGACAGATGTCTCTATTTCACTATTGGCAGAACTTAACGCTCTGCCGGGGCCTTCCGGAAAAGTGATACGATAAAGCCCACGAGAGTACCGCAAATGGCGGGCACCACCCAGCCCATGGTCAGCGTGTAAAACGGCAGGTAGTCTGTCAAAAGCTGATTGAGCGCATGAAAGTGAATACCTGCGGCATTGAGACCATCAATCAAGGCAAAGACAAGGGTCAGGTTCAATGCATAATGATAGATGCTCTTGCGCCAGCCGACAAAGCGGTCGAACAGAGAAATAGCAACAAAGACAATGACAAGCGGATAAATCGTCACGAGGAACGGTACGGCCAGGGCAATAATCTGCGTCAGGCCGATATTGGAAACGGCAAAGCTGAACAGCGTGAAAATGAGCAGCAGGCGTTCATACGAAATCTTGTTCTTGAAGAGCTTATTGAAGAACCACGAGCCGCCAGACAGCATGCCGCAGCTCGTCGTCAGGCAGGCCAGGATGATGATGGCCGCTAAGAGGCCGTTGCCGGCTTTGCCGAAGAAAATCGTGACGGCACTTGCCAAGAGCTGGCCGCCATTGGGCGAATGCCCCAGGACCATCGCACTCGTCGCACCGAGATATGCTAGTGAACCATAGACACAGGACATCAAAAAGACGGTGATGAGTCCTGCGAGCAGGCAGATGCGCCCAATCTCGCGGTTATCCGTGACACCGCGCATGCGTACGGCATTGACGACCAAGGTACCGATAGCAACAGAAGCTAAGAGGTCCATCGTCTGGTAGCCGTCCTGGAAGCCCTGCGTAAATGGCGTATCGATGTAATTGCCCGTGGCCGGCAGGATGTCACCGAGCGGCGACATAAAGGATTTGACAAAGAGTACGACCAGAACAATCAGCAGGGCCGGTGTCAGCATCTTGCCGATGCGGTCGATGAGTTTATTCGGATTCAGGGAAAGATAATACGTAGCGCCAAAGAACAGTGCCGTATAGATGGCCTGGCCAAAGGTATAAGAATCTTCCGTGAGGAACGGCCGAATGCCAATCTCAAATGAGACCGCGCCGGTACGCGGTACGGCAAAGACCGGGCCAATGCAAAGATAGAGCACGACGAGCAGAGCAACGGCGAACCAGTGATACGTACGCCGGTTGATGAGTTCGATGTAGCGTCCCCCCTGCAGGGCAATTGCCGTGATGCCCAAAAGAGGCAGGCCGACACCGGTAATCAGAAAGCCGGCCATCGCGATGAGCGTATGGCTGCCCGCCGCCTGTCCGAGTGCTGGCGGGAAAATCAAGTTGCCTGCTCCGAAGAAAATCGAGAACATCATGAAACCAATGGTGAGGATCTCGCCTTTCTTGAATTGAGTCATAAAAAACGTCCTTCTTTCTATTCCGTAAAATGTCCATGCTCAGAAAACACCCATGCTCAAAAAAAAATCGTCTTTTCGACGAGAGACGACATAACGTGCCAAATAACATGAATTTCCATTTTACGACTGTTCATTTAATGTAACAATTATATCATAGAGAGTACACAGAAGCAAGACCATATGTCTCTTTGTAAAGCTGAAAAGGACATTTTCAGCATATGGTATAATAAAATTATATTTGTAAAATCAGGATACTGCACAGAAAGCAAAGGAAGTGGCATCATGGCTGAACCAGTAAATATCCAGGAAAAAGCTGCGCAAAAAATAACTCCCCGCATCGACCGTCCGCACGGACAGGAACAGCAGATTAAGATGGACATCCTCGCTATGATTGAACGCGCTGAAGACCCTTTCGACATCATCTACCATTTTGTTAAATGGCTCGAAGATTTCTCAGGCGAACCGGGATATGCCAAATACGTCGAAGACCAGATCCGTTCGGTCTACGGCCTCGCCCTGCAGCACGTCAAACCCATGCAGGATGAACTTGCTGAAGTTGAGGCCCGCCTCAAGCGCATCGAAGCCTCTTACGAGAAACCGGAATTCACCGAGGAGGAACGCACGCGTATTGGCTTTGCCATCACGCATCATAAAGAGAATATCCAGCGCCTCAAAATCCTCATCAAGGAAGCCAAGGCCAATCACAGCAGCATGAAGCTCCAGAAAGATTGATGCCAATGACAAAAAGGAGACTGCCCATGAGCCAGATGACTCATGAACAGTCTCCTTTTTTTGTGCATTTTGTCCGAACGATTCCGTCAAGATTTAATCAAGGACGTAAACCGTCACATAACGGCGGCCAAAATCCATGGCCTGACCGTAATCCTCCATGCAGAGGTCGATGCGGTCGCCGATGATAGCGCCGCCCGTATCTGCAGCAATGGCCTCACCATAGCCTGGGATATACAGGCGCGTACCGAGCGGAATCACGCTCGTATCGACTGCCGCGACACCATACTGTGCCGGCAGGCCGGAAGCGGTAATGCCGCTGCCGCCGCCATCCCATGGCATATAAGCCGTGGCTTCCATCTCATAAACAGCGCTGTACGGTGCCATACCATATGAAGTTTCTACTTGTTCCCGTTCCGGTTCGGCGGCTGGAGCAGCTGAATTGCTCGTCACCGCTATTTCCATATTGCTTTGAATTTTCGTGTCCATGCCCGGCGATACGTTGATATCGTCCGGATTATAGCCCTGCTCTACGAGGGCATCCTTTACCGTCTGAGTGCTGGTCAGAACTTCCTTTTTTTGTCCCTGGTCATCAATGGTGATGGGGACCGCTCGATAAATCGTGATGTCGGTGTTTTTATCGTCAATTTTCTGTAACTGGTAGGAATCTTTGGCGCTGAGTTTCACGCCAGCCCGCTCGAGGATTGCCTCGGGGTTTCTGTGAATTGTGCTGAGTTCAATAGTGCGTCCATCGACATGGATCTGTACCTGATGTGTGTTGTCGGGTGCGCCAGCGCGCGTGAAACCCGAGGTCATCATGAGTACGATGGCCAATGTCATGCATAACAGGATTTTCTTTTTGGCTTTGTTGTGTAAGGAAATGAGCTGTCTTAAACTACTCATTCAATCCCCCCTTTTCATGGCTGTTGATGTTCATGACGGGAATGGAAAAAGAACAAATTCAGTATAGCATGGTCGTATTATCCCACAAAAAAATGAAACAAACCTGAAAAATGGGAATGAAAAAGTGGTGAGCGCTGATTTCGTGCAGTGACTCACCACTTTTTCATATATTTTCTTTATAGACCATATAGCTCCACCGCATTGCGGGTCGTCTGTTCGGCCACTTCCTCGAGGCTCATCCCTCGGAGCTCGGCGACTTTTTCTGCCACAAAGCGGACATACGCTGGTTCATTGCGTTTGCCGCGCATGGGGACAGGTGCCATATACGGGGCGTCCGTCTCAACGAGCAGGCGTTCCATCGGCATGGCCTTGACGATTTCCGGCAGCTTGGCCGCGTTCTTAAAAGTCAGCGGACCGTCAACACCGAGATACCAGCCCATGCGTATGAGCTCTTTGGCCATCTCATAGCTTCCCGAAAAGCAGTGCAGGACGCCGCGGATGCCCTTGCCCTCGTTTTTCAGTATGGCCAGCGTGTCCCCATGGGCATCGCGGTCATGGATGCAGACGGGCATATGCAGGTCACGCGCCAGATGGAGCTGACGGACGAAGATGCGGCGCTGCAGTTCGCGTCTCTCCGCATCCTTCTCCCAGTAATAGTCAAGCCCAATCTCACCAATGGCGACAACATGGGGCATGTCCGACCAGCCAGCGAGGATATCATCTTCGCGTGACGTCATCTCGATGGCTTCTTCCGGATGAATGCCAACGCCCGCATAAAGTCCTTCATACTTTTCCGCGAGGTCTACGGCCAGCTCCGACGAAGCCAGTGTGTCCCCCATGTTGATCATGCGTGTGACACCGGCTTTTTGGGCACGCTCGATTGTCTCCGGAATATCCTCTGCGAATTTGGCATCATTGAGATGCGTATGTGTATCGACGAGTTCCATAATCATCAACGGACCTCAGTACCGGCCGGCATGTTGACTTCGAGGACCTTGAGGCCTTCGCCGTCGCTCGCGGCAAGAATCATGCCCTCAGAAACAACACCGCGCAGTTTCGCCGGTTTAAGGTTGGCAACGAGCACGACGTGCTTGCCGACGAGTTCTTCCGGCTTGTAGAATTTCGCGATGCCCGAAACGACCTGACGCTGCGGGACACCTTCGCCGAGGCTCAGCTGCAGCTTCAGCAGCTTATCGGCCTTCGGCACCGGCTCTGCAGCTACGACTTCGGCGACGCGCAGCTGCACTTTGCCGAAATCTTCAATGCCGATGATGCCCGGTACTTTTTCCTTCGGCTCATCTTTTTTCGCAGCTTTCTCCTGCTTGGCCTGTTTCGTCTGCTTCTTTGTCTCTTTTTTAGCGCCTTTATCTTCTTTTTCTACTTCGATGCGCGGGAACAGCTGCTCCGGCGTACCGACTTTGAGGCCTGCCGGCGTGCCGCCCCACGTCTCGACATCTTCAATCTGTACATCCTTGAATGCCTGCGGCAGATTGAGCTGTTTCCAGATGCGCTCAGCCGTAACCGGCATGAACGGGGAAATCAGCACACTGATGATGCGCAGGGATTCGGCGAGGTTGTACATAACGTTGGCAAGGTCCTGTTTTTTCGCAGGGTCTTTGGCAAGGGCCCACGGAGCCGTCTCATCGATGTATTTGTTCGCACGGCTGATGAACGCCCAGACCTTCTTAATGGTCGCCGACAGCTGCATGTCGTTCATATTCGTCTTGAAGAAGTCCACCGTCTCCTTGGCATCGGCCTTGAGGGACTTGTCGACTTCACTCTCACCAACAGGTGCCGTCAGCACACCGTCCTGGAATTTGATGGTCATGTTGAGCGTGCGGTGCAGCAGGTTGCCGAGGTCATTGGCAAGGTCGCTGTTGATGCGGCTGATGAGGGCATCGCGCGAGAAGTTGCCGTCCTGTCCAAGATTGATTTCACGCAGCAGGAAATAACGGATGGCATCGGCGCCGAACTCATCGATGAGACCGTTCGGGTCAATGACATTGCCCTTCGATTTGCTCATCTTGTCGCCATCGACGATGAGCCAGCCGTGGCCGTAGACTTTCTTCGGCAGTGGCAGGTCAAGGGCCATGAGGATGCACGGCCAGATAATCGTATGAAAACGGACAATTTCCTTGCCAACGAGATGCAGGTCTGCCGGCCAGTATTTCTTGAACTTCTCCGGGTCATCAAGGAAGCCAATTGGCGTCAGGTAGTTCGTCAGGGCATCGAACCAGACATAGATGACGTGCTTCGGGTCAATTGGCACAGGAATACCCCAGTCAAACGAGGTACGCGAGATGCAGAGGTCATCGAGGCCCTGCTTGATGAAGTTAATCATCTCATTGCGGCGCGAAACCGGCTGGATGAAGTCCGGATGGTCTTCGATGTATTTGAGGACGCGGTCTGCGTACTTGCTCATCTTGAAGAAATACGCTTCCTCAGAGACTTCCTGTACCGGGCGGTGGCAGTCTGGGCAGCAGCCGTTCTCATCGAGCTGATGCTCCGTCCAGTAGCTTTCACACGGCGTGCAGTAAAGGCCTTTGTATTCCCCTTTATAGATATCGCCTTTGGCATAGATGCGGTTGAAGACTTCCTGCACCACGCGCTCATGGCGTTTCTGCGTCGTGCGGATGAAATCATCGTTGCTGATGTTCAGGCGTTTCCAGAGATTCTGGAAGCCGGCGACAATTTTATCGACGTATTCAATCGGCGTAACACCGGCTTCTTCTGCCTTCTGCTGGATTTTCTGGCCGTGTTCATCCGAACCCGTCAGGAAAAAGACATCATCACCGATGAGGCGATGGAACCGGGCGATGGAATCCGCAATCGTCGTGCAGTAGGCATGGCCAATGTGGAGTTTGGCACTCGGGTAATAAATCGGCGTCGTGATATAAAATGGTTTTTTCGTTTTCTGTTCTGTCATGAGAAAATTCCTCCCTGTCAGGCGCTAATGGAACGCCTGCAAAATTTACAGGACCGTTTAGACCTATCTATTTATTATAAATCAAATTGTGCGAAATGAAAACTCTGCGCCGTTCATTTGAGGCAGGCCTCGAAAATGAACTGGTTGGCAAGGACGTTCATGTTGGCGGAATTGATATCTGCCGCTTCACTGAGGGTCTGCCATGCTTTTTCGTATTTTTTCTGGCGGATATAGGCCACGGCCTGCGCGTTCTTGGCATCGGCTGTCTGCGGCGTCAGACGCAGGGCTTCCTGGAAGTCCGCCAGAGCGTCATTTTCTTTTTTCTGCGCAAGAGCGATGAGTCCGCGGTTGTACCAGGCCTGCGTGAACTCCGGATTGAGCTTGAGCAGGGCATCGTAGCTCTTGAGCGAGGCCTTCTGATTGCCCTCGCGCTGCTGTGTGAGGGCCAGATTGTAGTAGGCAGCCGGCGATTTTTCATTGTACTGCACAGCCTGCTGGAAATCTGACTCTGCCTTTTTATAGTCCGTGCGGTTGAAGTAGACAATGCCGCGGTAAATATAGGAATTGGCCTCATCCGGCATCTCGCGGACTTTCTTTTCCGCGGCGGCAAGGGATGCATCCGAGCCGTCCGGCGCCTGTGCCTGCTGCCAGAGATAGAGGATTTCCTGGCCGTAGCGCGTTCCCGGCACAGCCCAGACACCGTTGAGCCCCGTCCACTTCGTGACGTGGCCATGAATATCGGGGCGGTTTTCTACGACATGGTAATAGCGCGGATCAACAATCTGGCCATGCGGTGTCTCCTGACTTGCATAGGCCATGAGATGCTGAATATGTGCGCGCACGCCAAGCTGCGGCGTCGCGAAGCTAGCACCGGGTTCCCTGTTGCCCGTGGCCCCTAAGCCGCAGAAATTATTTTGCTTCGGCGAAACGTCGCCGCCGTAAGCAAAAAAGCCCGTTTCCTTCAGGGCCTGGCATAACGCGACATCGGGGCGTATGCCCTCGCGGCCGGCTTCTTCATAATAATAGCGTACGATATCCTCCACCGAGCAGTTGAGCTTTGGCTGAGGATTGCGCTTCTCGATGTAATGGACCATCTGCTCCTGCGTAGCTTCGGCAGGTCCCATGATGGTGATGGTATCGGCCGCAGCCGCAGCTTCGAGCATCGGCTCTTCATAAGCCGGTGCCAAGCGCCACTTGACACTGTCCATCGCGCGTTTATTGACTGTACCTGTCATCTTTTCGGGGAAGGAAGGACGGCCGGGGATGGTGCGTACCGAGGCATCCTGTTTTTCCGTCTTAGCCGCCGCTGCAGATGACGAAGCCGACAAACCAGCCGCATCTGCAGGTATGGGCAGGCATAAAGAAGACAGCGAATAAAAAGAAGCCCCGCAGACGACAGCGACCAGCAGGGAATGTGAAACGTTCATAAAAAACCTCCTGAGGGTAGATGACCAGAGATTGTAAATTGATGTAATTTACACTTCCTTCATTATATCATCAGCGTATCCCTTTGCGCAAAACAACCAAAACAACAAAAAGGTACTCCCCGAAAGCCAGGGAGTACCTTTTGCACTGTGTATTTATGCTTTTTGTCTGCACTCTGCTGTTGATTCACGCACAATCAGGATATTCTCCAGTGTGATGCGTTTGCTCTGTCCGCCGCGAATCATCTCAACCAGCACAGCCGCGGCATTGCTGCCCAGCTGGTACATATTCTGGTCCATAGTCGTAATCTGCGGGTCCACAAGTTTGGAAAGCATGATGTTATCGTAGCCGATAACTGAGACATCTCGCGGCACATTGAGCCCCAGACGCTTGCAGGCGCGGATGGCGCCCATTGCCATGAGGTCGTTGCAGCAGAAAACGGCGGTAGGATTGACCTTGGGAATGACTTTCATGAGTTTGATGCGAGCAGAAATCACCGTATCGATGTTGTTGCCTTCACCGATATCAACGATGTTATCCTCATCAAAGATACCATTTTCTTCTGTGAAAACGCGGTACGCCTTTTCCTTGACCGTATATGAATCGGAATTCTCACCGCCGACAAAGAGGATGCGGCGATGGCCGAGATTCCAGAGATACTCAAGAGCCTGATGCGTGCCCATCGCCTCATCATTAGCCACATACGAGACATTCGGAATGCGGTGATAGCCATTGATGAAAACCAGCGGGATACGCTTGACGAGACGGCGGTAAAATTCTTCACGCAGTCCCTGCGTATTCGGACTGATGACGATGATGCCCGAAACATTGCGCGAAACGAGTGCATTGATGCATTCCATCTCGAGCTCGGGGTCATTCTGTGCACAGTTCAGGAGTAAGGAATACCCCTGACGGCGCATCGATTTTTCGATGCCGTCAATGACCTCAGCAAAGAACATATTGCCAAGGCCAGGAACCACGACGCCGATGGTCGAGGAATGACGCGTGTTGAGCTCGCGGGCCTGCACATTCGGCACATACTGCAGTGCATCGATGGCAGCCTGCACTTTTTCACGAGTCTCCGGCTTGACCGGATAATTCCCGTTGACGACACGTGATACCGTTGCTACGGAAACGCCAGCCTGCTTGGCCACATCCACAATCGTAGCTTTTTTCTTCATTTCCATTAGTCATTCCCTGCTTTCTTTGGATTTTGGAGCAGTCCTCAATCCTTGGCAGCAGCAGCGATGAAGCGGTCAAATGCTTCCATGCCCTTCGCGTCGCGCTTGTAGACGCCGGCATGCGTGAGAACTATCTCAAATACTTTGCCGATTTCTTCCTTGAGGATATCATCGACGTTCTGTTCCGTAATCGTCGGATACTTCTCGCGGAGCATCTTGTACCAGTCGGCATGGCTGGCAATCTCAGGCATCCCTGAAATATCTTCCGTGCCCTTGACGAGTTCTTTAGCGACAAGAGCCATTTCCTTCTTGAGGCGTGCCGGCAGTACGGCAAGACCCATGACTTCAATCAGGCCGATGTTCTCCTTCTTGATGTGATGAACTTCGGCATGCGGATGGAACAGGCCGAGCGGATGCTCTTTCGTCGTGCGGTTGTTGCGCAGGACAAGGTCGAGTTCATAGAGATTGCCGCGGCGGCGGGCAATCGGCGTAATCGTATTGTGCGGCGTACCATCCGTCTCAGCGAGGATTTCTACGCTCGGGTCACTGTATTTGCGCCATTTGTCAAGAATCTTCTCCGCGAGGTCTGCAAGTTCCTCACGGTCCTCACCCTGCAAACGAATCGTTGACATCGGCCATTTCACGCGGCCGACTTTGATGTTCTCAAAGCCTGGGAAGGTGTACGTTTTCTCAATGGGGGCCTTGGCCATGGCAAACGTGTAGCGGCCACCCTGATAATGGTCATGCGACAGGATGGAGCCGCCGACAATCGGCAGGTCCGCATTGGAGCCGAGGAAGTAATGCGGGAAAATCGTGACAAAGTCCATGAGGTTCTCAAAGCTCTTGCGCGAAACCTTCATCGGTACGTGCTTGCGGTTCAGGACTATACAATGTTCATTATAATACGTATAAGGAGAATACTGCAAGAACCAGCGATGTGCAGAGAGGCGCAGCGGAATCAGGCGGTGCGTCTCGCGGGCCGGATGACCGGGATGACCGGCATAACCCTCGTTCTCACGGCAGAGCAGGCATTTCGGATAGCCCGAAGATGGTGCCAGTTTTGCTTTCGCGATATCGCGCGGGTCCTTCTCCGGCTTGGAGAGGTTAATCGTGATATCGAGGTCGCCATATTCCGTAGCCGTCTTCCAGACGATGTTCTTGTCGATGCGGTCTTTGCGGATGTAGTTCGAGGCAATGCTCATCTTGTAGAACTCATCCGTCGCTGCCTTCGGGCTGCGCGCGTAATCATTGCGGAAACGGCGCACAACTTCCGACGGACGCGGCATGACGCAGTCCATGATACGCGTATCAAAGAGGTCACGGGTTTCCGTCGTATTCTCAATCAGGCCTTTTTCTGCGGCATAATCAAGCATATTCTCGAGAATTGGCATAGCCGTCGGCAGTTCCTCATCGATGAACTCCGGTTCGAAGGCATCGACTTTGAGGACATCGAGCAGGCGGTTGGCCGAATAATAGTAGTCATCTTCATTGATGAGCATATTCTGTTTCGCAAAATTCAACAGTCGGTTGATTTCCGTATTGATGGACATATATTTCCTTCCTTTCGGCTGATCAGCTTATCGCAGCATATCGTCTTTTTCAGGCGGCTGCTCTTATTTCTCGTAGCCGTTTGGATGTTTCTGATGCCAGGTCCAGGCTGTGCCAATGACCTGCTCGACATTCGTGTAACGCGGCTTCCAGCCAAGGATCTTCTTCGCTTTTTCCGAAGAAGCGATGAGCTGAGCCGGGTCGCCGGCACGGCGGGCACCCATTTCTACCTTGATATCTTTGCCCGTGGCCTTCTTGGCAGCTTCAATCATCTCTTTAACGGAGAAGCCTTTGCCGTTGCCGAGGTTGAAGATATTGCTCTCGCCGCCCTTGCGCAGGTACTCGAGGGCAAGGACATGGGCATCAGCGAGATCGATGACGTGGATATAGTCACGCAGGCACGTGCCATCCGGCGTCGGATAATCATCGCCGAAAATCGTGATGTGGTCGCGTTTGCCGAGCGGAACCTGAAGAATCAAAGGAATGAGGTGCGTCTCCGGGTTGTGGTCCTCACCGATGGAGCCATCGTCAAGGGCACCGGCTGCATTGAAGTAACGCAGCGATACATAGCGAATGCCATCAGCGCGGCTGACCCACTTCATCATCTTTTCCATCGTGCGTTTCGATTCACCGTACGGGTTTGTCGGGTTCGTCGGGTCGTCTTCCATGATAGGTACGCGCTTCGGCTCGCCGTAAACAGCCGCCGTCGACGAGAAGACGATCTTGTCAACATGATTGCGGACCATGGACTCGAGCAGAACCTGCATGCCATAGACGTTGTTATTGAAGTACTTCAAAGGTTTCTGGACACTCTCACCGACGAGGGAGTTGGCTGCGAAGTGGATGACCGCTTCGATGTCATTTTCCGTGAAAATCTTGTCGAGGATGGCCGCATCGCGGATATCGCCCTCATAGAATTTTGCTTTCGGATTCAAGGCATCGCGATGACCCGTCTGCAGGTTATCGACAATGACGACATCCTCGCCCTTTTCCACGAGCTGATGTACTGCATGAGAACCGATATAACCGGCACCGCCACAAACCAGAATAGACATAAGTGATCTTCTCCTTTTTTTCTTTCATTATACAACAGATTCCAGCAAACGATATGCTCTATCGTGTTAACATTTTGTTACCGATGACAAAAGGCTCACTCGTCAATGCGATGCGTGCCATCCGAGATGCTGGCAACGACGAAGCTCGGAGCATAGCCAATCTTCTTCGTGTATTCTTCGCCGACATTCTTCTTGAAAGCTTCGATAGCATCGTTCTTGACAAGGCTGACCGTCGAACCGCCAAAGCCGGCACCCGTCATGCGCGAACCGATGACGCCATCCTGCTGCCAAGCGATTTCAGCGAGCGTATCGAGTTCTTTGCCGGTGACTTCATAATCATCGCGCAGCGAGAAGTGCGACTCGTTCATCAGACGGCCAAATTCCTTGACATCGTTGTTCTCAAGAGCCTTGACGGCATCGAGCGTGCGGTTGTTCTCATAAACGGCATGACGTGCGCGGTGACGCTCGAGGACTTCTTCGATGTGGCCGGCGAGTTTATTGAACTCATCGTTGCTGAGTTCGCCGAGAGCCTTGAGGTCCGGCTTAACTTCCTTGAGTTCGTTAAGAGCATGCTCGCACTGAGCGCGGCGGACATTGTAAGCCGAGGATGCAAGGCTGTGCGGCTTGTTCGTGTTCGTGATGACGATGCTGGCATCTTCCAGGGCAATCTTACTGTAACGGTAAGCCAGCGTGTTGCAGTCGAGCAGGATAGCACAGTCTTTCTTACCCATGCCAACGGCGAACTGGTCCATGATGCCGCAGTTAACACCAACGAACTGGTTCTCTGCCTTCTGCGAGAGCTTGACCATCTCGATCATGTCGAGGCCAAAGCCAAATGCCTCATTGAGGATGACCGACGTCAGCACTTCCAGCGAAGCCGAGGAGGAAAGGCCTGCACCAGCTGGCAGCGTACCGTAAATCAGGATATCAAAGCCATGCGTGGCTTTGTGGCCAGCTTTTTCGAAGACATCGATGACGCCCATCGGGTAGTTGGCCCAATTCTTAGCAGCATCGTAGGCAAGCCCCGTCATCGGGAATTCGATGATGCCCTTATCTGCGAGATTCATCGAATACATGCGCGTCGTCATGTCCTTGCGGTCAGCAACGACAGCATACGTGCCAAGCGAGATAGCGCACGGGAAAACATGGCCGCCATTATAATCCGTATGCTCGCCAATCAGATTGACACGGCCGGGGGAGAAATAGCTGCGTTCTGCTTCGCCGCCGAACTGCTTCTTGAATTCTTCTTTCATCGTTGCTAAGATTTCCATCGTGTAACCCTCCATCGCTTGAATGAATACTTGAAAGTGAAACATTTGATGCTGCGCTTACCAAACCAGCCCCTGATTTAGTAAACGTTTTCTTGCAGCCCCTAAAAGATGGTGCAAACCTTACTCGCCTTCTGATTTGCACCTTCTTTTTTCTTGTTGTCTCTAGTTTATCGCTTCTGCCTTGTATTGTCAAGTATTATTGTAAACGTTTTCTGGAATTGTTTCTATAAAAAACAAAAAAGCCAGGATAAGACCTGACTTTTTCCCTAGGATTCTAAGATTTTAAGATTCCGCCGAAAGCAGCGCGGCATAGACGTCGCGGCGTGAAATGCCGAGTTTTTTCGCCGTTTCGCGCATGGCTTCTTTTTTGCTGAGGCCATTTGCCATGAACTGCTGGCAAAGTTCTACGGGGTCTTCACTGCTGTCTGCTCTTTCCTCCTCCGTCTCACCAGAAAAACCTTCGACTATAAGTACATATTCGCCGCGCGGTTCATGTGTCTCGTAAAAATCCAGCAGCTGCTGCAGTGTGCCGCGGCGGAATTCCTCGAACTTCTTCGTGAGCTCGCGGCCAAAGGCAGCACGGCGGCTGCCGCCGAGACCACTGACCAGCTGGCGCAACGTCCCTTTCAGATGATGCGGGGCCTCGTAAAAAATCAAGGTCTCGCGGTGTTCCCTGACCTCTGCCAACACCTCCTGCTGCTTCTTGGCCGTCTTAGGCAGGAAACCGACAAAGGTAAAGCGAGTCGTATCGAGCCCCGAACAGATCAGTGCCGAAAGCCCGGCATTGCAGCCCGGCAGCGGCGAGACGCGAATGCCCGCTTCAATAGCGAGCTGGGCCAGATGGCTGCCAGGGTCGCAGATGCCCGGCAGCCCCGCATCGCTGACACAGATGAGGTCATGGCCAGAGAGCAGCCAGTCGATGAGCTCCGGTCCTTTTGTGAATTTATTGTGTTCATGATAGCTCGTGAGCTTCGTATGGATGTCAAAATGCGTGAGCAGCTGGCGCGTATGGCGCGTATCCTCTGCCGCAATCAATGGCACCTCGCCAAGCATGCGCACAGCGCGGTACGTCATATCCTCGAGATTGCCGATAGGCGTGGCACAGAGATACAGCGTCCCCGCGCCATCTTTCTTCTGCTCGTCCTGTTCCTGATTCATATCTTCCTCTTATTCTTTCGCCGTATCGCCTATATCCTGTGCCGTCATGCCATAAATCGAGAGGATCTCTCTCGTGTAACGGCCATCATCTTCATGTACGATGAGCGGCGGCATGACCTTGAGCCCGCCTGTGGCAGCACCTACGACCGCTTCGATGAGCATCATGTTCGGCGCTTTGCCAGTTTTCGGCTGGACCATGCGCAGGCGCTTGGCCTCCATCTGATGCTCATGCAGGGCTACCAGAATCTCGCCAAGGCGTTCCGGCAGATGAACCATGGCAAAATGACCGCCAAACTTCAGTGCATAGCGCGCCGCACAAACGACATCCTCAAGAGTCGCCGTAAATTCATGGCGTGCACGTGCCACCCCG
The DNA here is from genome assembly GCA_900552565.1 of uncultured Selenomonas sp. GTDB lineage: Bacteria > Bacillota > Negativicutes > Selenomonadales > Selenomonadaceae > Mitsuokella. Next base: position 115,470 of record USAK01000001.1, read on the forward strand.
CGAATCTTATTGGCCTGTCCATGGGCTACGGGCCGGTAAGGCGGATTTGCCAGCACGACATCGAAAGACTCCGCCGGATAAAGTGAGCGGATGGCCCGATAGTCGCCTTCGCGTACGGTGATTTTTTCTTCCAATTCGTTCATGCGGACATTGCGCGCCGCCAGTTCTGCCATGACAGGGCTGAGTTCTACTGCCTCGACATGACGAACCTCATCCGCGATGAGCAGTGGGATGACCCCTGTGCCCGTGCCGAGTTCCAGCACATTCTGCCGCGGATAAAGCCGCGGAAAATGGGCCAGCAGCACGGCGTCCAGTGAAAAGCAGAATTCCTGCGTATTCTGGATGATTTTGCGGCCGCTCTTCATGAGGTCGTCAAGGCGTTCATGTTCCTTGAGCTCTGTTTCTCTCATGCTTTTGGTTCCTGAGGCTGAGCCTGTTCCTGACGCGGCTCCCTGTTTTCTTTCTTCTCGCGCTCCCGCGGATTTCTGGGGTGACGCGGGCCATTGTGCACGCGGCCTGTGCGCTCAGGGCGGTTCTCGCGCGGTTTGCGGCTGCGGCGCGGACGGCCCGTACGTTCCTCAGCACTGCCGCTGCGGCCGTTACGCTCGCGTCTTTCGCGCGGACGGCGGCTGGAAGAACGTTCGCGGCGCGGACGGCGCTCTCCTTCTGCAGTATTGCGCTGCCTGCCTGTTTCGCCCTTTTCGGCAGCAGCATTCTCTTGTTCAGCCATCTCGCCATTCTCGTCTTTTTCGGCGTCTTCTTCGATGACATCTTCCCAAGCGGCTACCACCGTGCGGCTGTTGTCAAGAAGGATGGTTGCCGTGCGGCGCTGCTGGCTGATGGAAATGACCTTGCCCTCGCCGTCCATCGTTACGACGCGGCTGCCTTGCTGCGGCGGCTGGACGCGCTTCTGTTTCTGCGGGCACTGCTCACAGTAGCAATCGTTTTCATACTTGAGGCAGCACATGAGACGGCCGCAAATGCCGGAAATCTTCGTTGGATTCAGCGAGAGGTTCTGCTCCTTGGCCATGCGGATGGAAACAGGCTCAAAATCGCCGAGGAACGTTGCGCAGCAGAGCGGACGTCCGCAGCAGCCAATGCCCCCCATGACCTTGGCTTCATCGCGCACACCAATCTGACGGAGCTCTATGCGCGTGCGGAATACAGAGGCCAAATCCTTGACGAGATCACGGAAGTCAATGCGTCCATCGGCCGTAAAATAGAAAATGATTTTGTTGAGGTCAAACGTGTATTCCACATTGACGAGCTTCATGGGCAAGCCGTGTTCGCGGATTTTTTTCACACAGATGCCATAGGCTTCCTTTTCATGTTTGCGGTTATCTTCAACGCGCTGCAGGTCATGCGCATTGGCAATGCGCTGCACGACTTTGGGCGGCTGTCCGTCCACGGTATGTTCTATTTCACGCGGTCCGATGACGACAAGACCGCATTCCATGCCGCGGGCCGTCTCCACGATGACATGCTGTCCCTTTTCGATGGTCAGCTTTCCCGGGCTGAAATGATAGATTTTTCCCGCTCTCTGAAAGCGGACTCCGATGATTGTCTCCAAAATTTTCCTCCTAAATCTATATCAAGAAACACGTGCCATGATGTCACGTGTACGAATGAAAAAACCTTCGAGCAGCAGCCTGAGGCTGGCGTTCGACTGCAGGCGCTTCTGCGCCTCGCGGACTTCCCTGAGCAGGGAAAATACGATGTATTCCGGATAAACTGGCAAAAGCGCCAGCAGCTTTTCACGGATATCCTGATGATAGATGAGCGGGCTGGCACCATCTTCGGACAGGACCAAAAGGTCACGCAGCAGCATATTGAGGTACAGGAACCATTCCCGCAAGACCTCACGGTCGCGCTCCCCCATCTCTGCAGACTTCGTCCATATCTTTTCCATGTCGAGATGCGGCAGGACCTGCAGAAAGGCCAGAGCCTCATCGCGCAGCTGCAGCCCGTCATGGGCCAGAAGTGCCAAGGCCCTGCCGGGACTGCCGTCAGACAGCGAAGCAAGCTCCCCTGCCGTATCTTCAGGAACATCCTGCTGCCTCAGGACTTCCCTGACTTCATCCACGGAGAGCATGCCAAAGCTCACGAGCATGCAGCGCGAAAGGATGGTATCAAGCAGGGCACTGCGCGCACTCGTGACTAGGATAAACGTGACCGGGCCCTCCGGCTCCTCCAGCGTCTTTAAGAGGCTGTTCTCTGCGGCTTCGTTCATGCAGTCAGCATCATCGATAAGCACGACACGGCGTTTCGAGAGCACAGGATAGCGTGAAACCTGCGTCTGCATGGCGCGGATGGCCTCGATGCGGATTTGTGCCGCCGATTTGCCATTTTTCTCCGGTACGACTTCAATATAATCAGGATGAGCCCCGCGTGCAAACGCCTGACAGGAATCACAGCAGCCGCAGGGCCCGTCATCCGCTTCGCATAGAAGAGCTGCTGCCAGCACGCGGCCGAGCATTTTCTTGCCGATGCCGTCCGGTCCGGCAAAAAGGAGCGCATGCGGCAGCCTGCCTTCGTGCAGCATCGTGCGCAGGGCACGTTTTTTCTCCTCATGCCCTATGATGTCCTCCCATTGCCGTTCCATACGATTTCACTGCCCTCATTTCTCATCTTTTATCGTGCAAAGCTATAGAAATATTATATCGTCGCCCTTTTGTTTTCGCAATGGCGGAGCTAAAAATCGAAGACAGCCCGCTTAGTGGCTCACGGCTTCTTCATGATTCCGCAGTTTCTCATGGCTGCTGACGCTGCCGACATAGCCGCTCGGCAGGATATGCATGTCCACGAGAATTTCGCGCACGCGTACAGCCGCATAAAGGTTGAAGCGCACATCGGGGTCATTGAGGTCGCGCGCCAGGAGCTGCTCAATCTTATCGCTGCGGTAGCGGACCGTATTGACGTGCACGAAAAGTTCTGCGGCTGTCGTCGTATAATTAAAATTCGTCTCGAGCAGCAGCTTGAGCGTTGCCAAAAGGTCCGCGTCATTTTCCCCATCGTAGTCGAGCAGGCGCCCGAGGGCCATGCGGCAGAACTCAAACGCCGGTTCTACGCCGCCCGCAAAGATATTGCGCACAATGCCGCAGTCGTGATAGTAACGGAAAAAGCCCTGCTCATGCTTCGTCCGTCCATAGGAAAGGGCCAGACGTGCCTCCTGATAGGCCTTGAGCAGGTCATGCAGCAGATGCATGTCACCGACGCCGCAGTCCAGCGTCACTTGATGGCGTTTGGAAAAATCCTTCTGCCACTGCTGCAAAATCTGATACATACAGTGCTCGTGCTCGCGAATCGGATGCTCGGGAATTTCCTCGATATCGGGCATGATGACCAGTCCCCTGCCATGCCATAAAAGCGGGCAGAGCATGACATCGCTGTAACTGTGCATGAGCTGGCACAGACTGGCCTTGAAATCTGCCTCGAGTTCCTCCATGGACCGATCTTCCGCCTCCACCAGCATGATGCGGTAGGACTGCTTCTCCTCCAAGTCGATGCCGTTGCGGCGCAGCACCGCCTCCAGACGGGACTTCATGCCGGAAAAAGCATTCGTGAGGATTTCATCGGTCACACGGCCTATCTCACGCCCGATTTCTATCTTGCTGCGCAAAAGATACGTCAGCGCCAAACGCGCCGGTATGACTTCATTCACCAGGGCGTCAATATGTTCTTCCGTCACACGGCTGATGAACAGGAACAGGCGCAGCTCCTCGTCCGGCAGGCTCACCTGCAGCACCAAGAGACGCCTTTCGGCCATATAGTAATACTGGTCATCGCTGAACGACGGCAGATGGCGCAGGATTTTACGGATGGACTCTGCCACGGGGATATTTTCAGGATAATACTCCCGGCCATCTCCTGCCACGAAAAGAACCGGTTTTTTTAGAATCTTCTTTAAATCATTTCCGAGTCCATTCGCACCCTGAACGATACTCGTCTGCAATAGTGCCAATGATTTTTGTTCCAAAGTATCTTCACCCTTCTTCAAATGCCTTCTTTTCATTATAGCACAGAGCATGGCCCTCAAAAACCATCCGAAGATAAAAATAAAGACAGACTGCTGCGTATGGCAGCTGCCTGTCTTTCTAAAAACGAGGTTCAATTTTTTTGCTTCTTTCGCGGCAGATAACGGTCAAAAAAAGCAATCACGCGGTCCGAAGCCGGCGTTAAAAGCATCCAGCCAAGGACAATGCTGCAGATGGAGCCAGCGCCGACGACGACATCCGTCAGCCAATGCGCGCCCGACATGATGCGCGGCAAAGAGAAGACCACCACGACCAGCAGGCTCGCGGCAAAGGCTTTTCTGCCAAAGTAGCGCAGCATGTAGAACGTAAAAATCAGCAGCATCATGCCGTGGTCTCCGGGAAAGCTCGTACTCGACCAGTCTTTGGCAGGCCAGCCCGTGAGTTCCGAGACGCGCAGTACCGGCACGCCCTGCAGCGTGAAGAATTTCGTGGCACTCGGACGTTCAAAGCCGAGGAACATATCAAACTGCTTGGCAATGACGGCCGTGACCAGCATCGTCAAGCCGATGCAGAGCATCCATCGTCTGCCCTTCGCATCCTGCTGACGGTAATAATGATAGAAGATGCCCAGCATAAATAGGAAAGCCACGGCATCAAACGGACGCAGATTCGTAAAGGCCACGAGGTAAAGAAACGCCTTGCTCTGTCCGAGCAGATGATTGAAAAAGAAAAAGACATTGGCATCTATCGTATACCAAAAGCCCATCTGTCCCGGAATCAGCCAGCTCGCAAAGAGCAGCATGCCAAACACCGTGCAGCCCAATACACCAAGCCATCGTTTTGTACTCAAGAGATCATCCTTCTTTCACTTGCATTTGCAATTTCTTCTCATTTCCGAATGAACTCTTATTATACCACACGACGGCTAAAAGTCACATCAGGATTTTGCCGCCGCGGCCTTACGCTTGTCACGGACATAACGCAGGGCCGAGAGGCCCGCGACTGAGCCTTCATAGACAGCCTTTGCCACCTGCAGCAGTCCGCCCGTGCAGTCGCCGGCCGCGAACAGTCCCGGCACATTCGTTGCCTGTGCTGCATCCGTCTTGATATTCGAACCATCGAGAAAAGCCCCGATTTTTCTGGCCAGTTCCGTACTGCCGGCCGTGCCGATGGCTAAAAAGAGTCCGTCGACCGAAATTTCCTGTCCATCGGCAAAGAGCACACGCGCCACACGATTTTCCCCTTCGACAGCCGCGATTTTTTCCGTATGCAGCTCCAGCGCAGCAGGAACTTTAACCGACGGCTGTTCGCCATTAGTCAGCAGCAGGACTTTTTTTGCATGAGGCAGCAGGACCTGTGCCTCGTGCAGGGCATATTCACCGGAGCCTACGACCGCCACGGTTTTGCCGCGGTAGAAAAAAGCATCGCAGACCGCACAGTAGCTTACGCCTTTTCCTTCAAATTCCTTGATGCCGGGCACCGGCAGCGTACGGCGGGCAGCACCTGCAGCCAAAATGACAGCCGGTGCCTCAAACGTATGCTGCTTTGCTTCCGCCTTAAAGCCATCAAATGTATCATTGAAGGAAAGCGCCAAAAGTTCATCCTCTACAATATGCACGCCAAGGCGTTTGGCGCCTTCAACACCGCGGCGCAAAAGCTCCCTGCCCCCGATGGGCTCGGCGAAGCCGTAATAATTCTCTATTTTCTCGGCTTTAGCAAGGCCGCCCGTCTCTATCCCCTTCGTCACGATGGTCACATCGAGTCCGCCGCGGCGGGCATAGAGCGCTGCCGAAACACCGGCAGGTCCCGAGCCGATGATTAAAACATCCGTCGTCATATCAACCACTCCTAAACATCATCATAAAAAACAGAAAAACATCATTGTGTTTCATTATAACGATGCGGGAAACCAGCGTCCGTGAGCCGGTCACACAGACAAACGGCGCAGAGATTCCATCAGGCCTTGATGGCCCAGCGCAGTTTTGTCGAATGGGCACGACTGTTCTCGTAGCATTCCTCACGGCTCGGCCTTATGACATCGCGGGCAATCTCCCGGTAGATGCCCTGCTGATGAAAGGCCTTGAACGCTTTCTTGACGATGCGGTCTTCACCGGAATGGAACGTCAGGATGGCCGCGCGGCCGCCCGGTGCCAATGCATCCGGCAGTTTCTCCATGAACTCGTAAAGGACCTCATATTCATGATTGACATCGATGCGCAGGGCCTGGAACACGCGCGCACTGCTCTTACGGATGATGTCGCGCCGCTCCGGCAGGTTCCCTTTTTCATCCCGCTGCAGGCGCACGCGCTGCAAAGCCTTTTCAATCACTTCATATAAGGCCCGCGTCGTGCGGATGGCCGTGTGGCGCTCCGTGCGGACAATCTGACGGGCAATTTCCTCGGCGTACGGTTCATCGGCGTTTTCCTGCATCATGCCGACAAGTTCATCACAGCTCATCTGCTGCAGGCGGTCCGCCGCCGAAATGCCGGTTTCCGGATTAAGGCGCAGGTCTAAAGGACCGTCCGACTTATACGTGAAACCGCGTTCCGGATTGTCAATCTGCATCGAGGAAACGCCGAGGTCAGCCAGGACAAAGTCAAACGGTCCGACTTCTGCCGCCAGTTTATCGATTTCACAAAAATTCATCTGCCGGCGCTCCCAGATGTCCGGCCCGTAACCCTGCTGACGGATGCGCGCTTCCGTCTTCTTCGATTCGATGGGGTCGACATCGCCGCCGTAGAGATGGCCTCTGCCCTGCAGTTCCTTGAGCATGGCCATGGTATGACCGCCATAGCCCAGTGTTGCATCAAAGCCCTGTTCTCCCGGCTTGATGGCAAGGATGCCAAGGATTTCTTTCACCATGATGGGGATATGCGTGCCTGCCGGCGTATTGCCCTTGGCACGGACATGGGCAATCTCATCTTTATATTTCTCCGGATGAAGTTCCTTGTATTTCTCTGCAAAATGGCGCGGATATTTGCCGCTGTAATGGATGCGCCGCTTATGCACGGGCTGTTCCTGTTCTGTCATAATGCCAAGCCTGCCTTTCTTCTTTCTTATTATATATGTTTCAGCTGGTATTTTGTCGCCTTCCAGTATAACAAGGCTGTTTCCCGACTGTCAAAATAAAAATAACTTTCCTCAGAAATGTGATATTTATCTCTTGACAGATATCCATTCGGACTCTATAATGAATGACATATTAATCATATATGCTTTTAAGAACTTATCACATCATTCAGAAAGAAGGTATATTATGTCTGACCAGAATAACCAGTCGGTCGACTCCATCAAAGATGAAGTCCTCCGCAACCGCAAAGGCGGCCAGGCCAAGCAGATGATTCTGTGGTTCTCGGCCTTGATTCTCGGTGCCATCCTCGGCTGGCTGCAGATTCCGGCACTCAATGATCTCTTCAATTTCGTAGCCACGGTCTTCACCCGTCTGTTCCAGTTCATCGCTGTACCGACGATTGCCCTGGCTGTCATCACGACGCTCTCGGCACTCGGTGCCAAGAAAGATACGGGCCGTATCTTCGCGCACGCTGTCACGTACACGCTGCTGACGACGATTGCTGCAGCTTCCGTCGGCCTGATTCTCTACCTCTGGATTGCTCCGGGCAATCTGCCGGCTGACCTCATCGGCGCCGGCGCTTCGGATGTCCCGATGCAGAAACTTGGTTCCCTTTCCTACTATGACCACTTCCTGTCGGTCATCCCGAACAACATCCTGCAGCCGTTCCTCGCCGGCAATGTCCTTTCCGTCATGCTGATTGCTGCAGCTGTCGGCCTCGCTCTTGCCTTCATGCCGAAGACAGAAAACCGCGCCGTGCTGCTCAAAGGTCTCTACGGCCTGCAGGAACTGCTGTTCACGCTGATCCGCGCACTGCTCTGGGCTCTGCCGGCCGGCATCCTCGCCTTTGCTGCACAGCTCTCCGCACAGATTGAAGCTGGCGTCATCGTCGGTGCACTCGGCAAATACACGCTCGTCGTACTCGGCGGCAATTTCATCCAGTTCTTCCTCGTCATCCCGCTGTTCCTGCTTGCCCGCGGCCTCAACCCGCTCTACGTCTTCCGCAAGATGGCTCCGGCAATCGCCGTTGCCCTCTTCACGAAGAGCTCGGCCGGCACGCTGCCTGTCACGTTGGCTTCAGCTGAGGCACGCCTCAAGGTCAACCCGCGCGTATCCCGTTTTGTCCTGCCAATCTGCACGACCATCAACATGAACGGCTGCGCTGCGTTCATTCTCGTCACGTCGCTGTTTGTCATGCAGAATGCCGGCTTTGACCTTTCGCTCGGCACGATGATTACGTGGCTCTTCGTCGCTGTCCTCGCTGCCATCGGCAACGCCGGTGTCCCGATGGGCTGCTACTTCCTGACGCTTTCCCTCATGAGCTCCCTCGGTGCACCGCTCGGTCTCATGGGTGTCATCCTGCCGATCTACACGATCATCGACATGATTGAGACGGCTGAAAACGTCTGGTCTGACTCCGCTGTCTGCGCGATGACGGACCACGACCTGCAGGGCAAGATTGAAGATTCCCGCGAGGAACCTGTCGAAGCCTAAGCATCTCCCATAAATACAGAACGAAAAATGCTATTCGTCAAACGGCGAATAGCATTTTTTATTAACGGAACAAATACGGTGCCTGCTCAGGCGTCAAATCCACGATGAAATCTCCGGCGGAATACGGGGCAATGGCATACGCCCCATAATAGACGCGAATGCCGCCATCCGGCAGCATGGTCCAGACTACATCGCGGTCCCAATCGAGATAAGGATGCGCAAGCTCCAGCTGCGTGTCGATATTCTTCGTGAACGTCTCTATCTCACGGCCAGTGTACTGCGCACGGAAGGCAGCTGCCACAGCGGTAAGAAAGTCACGCCGGTTTGTCACGATATCGTGCAGGGCCAAAGGACGCCCTGTCGTGAGGTCGACAGTCCAGGCGCGGTACACGTGATTTGGATGAGCACCGCCCGTATACGATTCCTGACGCAGGCAGAAACTCAGAATCCTGTTGTCAATACGGCTCCAGTTCACGACATTATCGTAGATATAGTACGGTGCCAAAATGGGATAACCGGCTTCCTGCATAGCGCGGACATCAGCGCGAAGTTTTTTGTCCGAGACCTGCCAGTTCGCGCGTTCCTCTGCGTTCCATTTCTGCAGGGCTGCGCGCAGTCCATGGCTCGCACCGTCTTTCGCCACGAGCTCTGGATAACGCCCCTGATAAAGAGCCCTGCCCATGCGGTCCTGCACAGAAATATCATGCTGGTGCACCGCAAATTCAGAGGTCTCTGCCACGGAGATTTCCTTGACATGTTCCTGTTTTTTGTCAGCTGCCGAAGCCGTCTCCGCTGCCTGCAGGCATTCCGGCAGCGCGCTGACGGCCGAAATGACGCTGCTGACACCGACGAGGAAAGCCACGGTGAGCGTACGCCACAAATTTTTCATAGGGATTCCTCCATTCGTTTTTATTTTTGCTTCACTTATATTATAAGATAATTCTCACAAAATGAAAATCCCCCTAAGACAAGGAAAATTTCCTGTCGTAGGGGGATTTATTCTTCTCTATACTATACGGTCAGTAGCGCTGACGGTCCTTAAGAGCACGCTCAATCTCGCGTTTGGCTGCCTTTTCGTGCAGGTCCTGACGCTTGTCGTAATTGTGCTTGCCCGAAGCAAGCGCGATTTCCATCTTGGCACGGCCGTGCTTGAAGTAAATCTTGAGGGGCACGAGCGTGAAGCCCTTTTCGCGCGTCTTGGCAAAGAGCTTGATGATTTCGGACTTATGCATCAGGAGCTTTCTGCGGCGCAGCGGGTCGTGATTAAAGATATTCCCCTGGTCGTACGGACTGATATGGAGATTCTCCACAAAAATCTCGTTATTCTGGATGCTCGCATAGCTGTCCTTGAGATTAGCGCGGCCGGCGCGCAGGGATTTGACTTCTGTGCCCTGCAGCGCGATGCCGGCCTCATATGTTTCGTGTATGAAGTAATCATGACGGGCCTTGCGATTCTCGCAGACCGTCTTGATGCCTGCATTCTTTCTTCCCATTGATCTCACCTGAGTGGTTATATATTGGTCTTATTTATTGGAAGCCGTACCGCCTTCCGTCTTGCGATGCGGGCGCGGACGATGCTTCGGTGCCGTCTTAACTTTTTCCTGCTTTGCTTCCTCATGCTGGCGGTGCTCATGGTAGCCCGGCGGGTCCGGCCAGACGGCGCTGTTGAGTCCCGTGACGGTCACGCGGTGGTAATCGCGGTCGCGGCCGTTTTCGCGGTCACGGCGTTCCTGGCGGTTGCCCGTGCGTTCGCCGCGGTTCTTATGCTCGCGGTGTTCCTCCCTGCCACGGCGGCTGTGGTCGCGCGCCGGCGCATCTGCCTTCGGCAGTTTTTCGCCCGAGGCGCCGCGGTTCTTTTTGCCGTGGCTGCGCTTTTTCTTGGGAGCTTTCTCATCGCCGGTATCGGACAGATTCGCGATGATGTCATCGAGCGGACGGCGCGGCGGGCGTTTGCTGCTGCCCTGACGGCTCTCACCGCGGCTGCCGCGTTTTGCGCTACCGCCTTTGCCATTCGCCGGTGCAGCGTCCTTGTCTTTTGCCGGCTTCGGCCCCTTGCTGCGGCCGCCGCGCACGGCATTTTTCATGGCCAGCGGGTCATAAGCGCCGTTGTCCTTGAGCACGAAGTCGAGATTGCGCTCTTCGACGTTGGCGCGCACGAGCAGGACCTCGACCTCATCGCCAAGACGGTAAGCCTTGTTAGTACGCTCACCGACCATCGCGAACTGCTCTTCACGGTATTCATAGTAGTCATTGACCATCGTCGAAACGTGTACGAGGCCTTCAACGCCGTTATCGAGCTCGACAAAGATGCCAAAGGCTGTGACGCCGCTGATGATGCCGGAGAATTCCTCCCCGACAAACTGAGCCATGTACTCAATTTTCTTCATATCCGTCGTCTCACGCTCGGCTTCAATGGCAATGCGCTCGCGTTCCGATGCGTGGTCGGCAATCTCCGGCAGCATCGTGCGGAGTTTTGCCTGACGCTCGGCAGGAATCGTCCCCGTTGCAAACGTCTCACGCAGCAGACGGTGAACGATGAGGTCCGGATAGCGGCGGATTGGGGAGGTAAAATGCGTATAGTAGCGCGCAGCGAGGCCGAAATGACCAAGGCTCATATCGCTGTAGCGCGCCTGCTGCATCGAACGCAGAGCCACCGTGCTGATGATGCGTTCCTCCGGTCTGCCCTTGACTTTCTCGAGGACCTGCTGGACATCCATCGGCTTGATGTCGCCGGTTTCCGACGGATGGATAAACAGGCCGAATGCCCCTAAAAGATTGTTGAGACGTTCGATTTTCTCATCCGACGGCTGTTCATGCACGCGGTACATGAACGGCTGATGCTTCGTGTCCATATGACGGGCAACCGTTTCGTTGGCAATCAGCATGCACTCTTCGATGATGGATTCCGCAAGCGAGCCTTCGCGCTTGATGAGGGCTACCGGATGTCCCTTTTCATCGAGTTTGACCTTGACTTCCGGCACATCGAAATCAATCGAGCCGCGGCGGTGGCGCTTGGCCTTGAGGACATTGCGCAGGTCTTCCAGTGTCATGAGCATCTCGCGGATGTCCTGATTGTCCGAATAGAACGGTTCCTCTTTATCGACGAGCACTTTGTTGACGATATTGTACGTCAGGCGGCGATAAACGTGGATGACCGTCGGCACAATCTCGTAGCTCGTGACTTCGCCTTCCGGCGAAATCTGCATCTCGCAGGCCATCGACAGGCGGTCGACGCCGGCATTGAGGCTGCAGATGCCGTTGCTGAGTTCCTTCGGCAGCATCGGGATGACACGGTCGACGAGGTAAACACTCGTGCCGCGCTCACGTGCTTCGCGGTCAAGCGGCTGATTTTCACGCACGTACCAGCTGACATCGGCGATATAGACACCGAGGAAGAACGAGCCGTCCGGATTGCGGCGTGCAAAGACGCCGTCATCGAGGTCCTTTGAATCCTCACCATCGACCGTGACAATTGGCAAATCGCGGCGATCGCGGCGGCCGCGGTATTCTTCAGGCGACGGCTCCTGCTCCATGGCACTGGCTGCTGCCTGCACGTCCTCGGGGAACGTCTCTGAGAGGTCATACTGGCGCATGACCGAAAGGACATCGACGCCGGGGTCGCCGACTTTGCCGAGGACTTCAATGACCTTGCCTTCCGCATTGCGGCGGCGGTCCGGCCACTTTGTAATCTCGACGACGACCTTGCTGCCTGTCTTGGCCCCATGGAACGCTTTTTTCGGCACGAAGACATCTTGACTGAGCTTCGTATTGTCCGGCGTCACGAAGCCAAAGGTCTTGCTGCTCTCGAAGGTACCGACGATTTTCTCGTTGGCGCGTTCGAGGATGCGGATAATCTCGCCCTCGCGCGAACGGCCTTCTTCTGCAGCCGGCGTCACGCGGGCGACGACGCGGTCGCCATGCATCGCCGTATTGAGGTCGGCGCCCGGTACGAATACATCCGTTTCTTCTTCAAAATCACGCACATCCGGAATGATGAAGCCAAAACCTTTGGCCGTCATCGACAGGCGTCCGACCACGAGGTGCATACGGCTCGGGATGCCGTAGAGGTCGCTGCGGTTCTTGATGATGGCGCCTTCTTTTTCAAGCTCCTCGAGAGCTGCGCTGAACTCTACGAGCTCTTCCGGCGTCAGCTGCATGCCTTCAGCCAGGTCCTCGGCCAAAAGCGGGCGATATGCCTTTTCATGCATATACGCTAAAATTCGTTCTTTTAAATCCATACTCTTTTCTCCAATAGGTTAATTTGTTATCCGTTTCTCGCTGCCGTCTGTCCTGAAACCTTTGCGGTCTGCGTTGTTCTGGAGACAAATGCTGCCGCACTTTCAAAAACAAGGTCCCGTTCCTCGCCGACGGGAATCAGATGGCCTGAGGACTTGAGCCAGACCAGCGGTTTTTCCCTGCTGCCCAGATGCTCGCGAAGATATAAGGCACTTTCTGCATCGGCGGTTCTGTCGTTAAGGCTGTGCAAAATCAGGGCAGGCATCTTAATTTGTGGCAGGACGTGCTTCGCCCGTTCGATGAGCCCCAGCATTTCGTGAACGCCTTCGAGCGGCATGCTGCGGTACGTATGATTGACCGCAGGCGGTACATTGCGCAGTTTTCTTCTCGCCTTGGGGACGAACTGACCGTGGCATACGTCACGCGGCGGCAGCATCGCAATGCCGCTTTCCTCAGCAATGTAGATAGGCGCCGACATCGAGATGACCCCCACTGCTTCTTTTTCCGCGGCCAGCAGCAGGGCCAAAATGCCCCCCATGGAATGGCCTGCCACGACAATCCGGTCGCAGGCCCCCTGCAAAATGGCGTAGCCGTCACGCGCCGAATCGAGCCAGTCTTCTCCTGTCATATGGCTCATGTCCTCTACCGTCGTACCATGGCCGGCAAGGCGCACACCGAGTACGCTGAAGCCTTCGGCCTGCAGGTATTTTCCCATGAGCAGCAGTTCCGCCGGCAGTCCCGTAAAGCCGTGAATGAGCAGGACTCCGGTCCTGCCCCCCGGCAGGAAGAAAGGCTCTGCGCCTTCCATAATCATCCCATATCCCCCCTCTGCAAGAAAATTTCCCCTGCTCAAGAGCAGGGGATCAAGCGTTTATCAGTTCGTCATGCGCGCAATCACGATGGTGATGACTGCAAACAGGATGGCGAAAATCACGGTCACACGGGCCAGCAGCGCATCCATGCCACGAGCCTTGCTCGAAAAGACGGTATCAGCACCGCCGCCCATACCGCCCATACCAGCGGATTTAGCTTCCTGTCCGAGAATCGACGCAATCAGGATGATGCAGACAATCGCATCAAGTATCATCAAAATGGTAAGCAAAAGATTGGCCCCCTTAAAATATAAGCGAATTACTCCTTTAATCATATCATAGAATGCGTTCGTTCCGCAATAAAAATGGCCGAAACCTTTTCACTGAAAGGTTCCGGCCATCTTGTGCCTGTCGTTGTACGTCTTTTGCTGCATCGTATGCTTCATCCCTTTCCCCCCATCCGTGTCAGTTATCCCGCGTCACCGCCGAATCTGCATCGTTTTTCTGCTGGGAAAGAGGGATGCCATTGTAGCATTTACTAGAATATTTCGCGGAAAAATAAACGGTCTTGTCATTTGCCTCAGCAAACGTGTAGGAGCCATGTACCATGTACATATAGTCGTCACAGCTGCGACGGCCGCGCTCCGGCTTCGGCGTCATCGTATCCAGCCAACCCATAGATACTCCTCCTTTTATTTATTCCAATTCTATTCATATAATACCACATTGTTATCAAAATCTCAACGATTTTGAACGAAAAATTTTTGTTTTATACAGATTTATCGTATTATATCTTCTATTAATGCACAATCGTATGCAAAAAGAAGAACCAGCCGGAATAATTCCTGCTGATTCTTCTAAAAGTGTCAGTATGTTTTACCGCAAGATGCTTCTGCCTGCCGGCAAAAATCAGATCTTGTAAACACGGATCATGTTCGTGTTATTGCCGACGCTCGTCTTGCTCTGGAGCTTGATGCCGGACGTGATGATCGTCGTGTCGCCGCGTTTAACGAAACCGTCTTTGACAGCTGCGGAAACAGCGTTCGTGATCATCTCATCAACGTCATGCCACTGCGTGCCGAGGATCGGGTAAACGCCCCAACGCAGGTTGAGCTGACGAACGACTTTTTCATGCGGCGTGTAAGCAACGATAGCTGCTTTCGGACGATAACGCGAAACGATTTTCGTCGTGTAGCCACTGTCGGTCGGCGTGATGATGGCCGGAACTTCGAGCTCGTAAGCCATCTGTACCGTAGCATGAGCAACGGCACGCGTACGGCTCTGGCTGTGCTCGAAACCGCGCTCAACGAAGAGGTTCTTGTACTCGAGGGACTCTTCCATGCGCAGAGCGATGCGGTTCATCGTCGAAACAGCTTCGACCGGATAATCACCGGAAGCCGTCTCACCGGAGAGCATGATGGCATCCGTACCATCGAGGATGGCGTTGCCGACATCGGAGACTTCTGCGCGCGTCGGACGCGGGTTGCGCTCCATGGAGTCGAGCATCTGCGTAGCAACGATGACCGGCTTGCCAGCCTTGTTGCACTTGCGGATGATGGTTTTCTGAATCAGAGGAACGTCCTCTGCCGGAACCTCAACACCGAGGTCGCCGCGGGCAACCATGATGCCGTCGGAAACTTCGAGGATGGCATCAAAGTTCTTGACGCCTTCGAGGTTCTCGATTTTCGGCAGAATTTCCATATGGCCGCCGTGCTCTTCGATGAGCTTGCGGATGGCCAGAACGTCTTCCGGACGCTGAATGAAGGAAGCAGCGACAAAGTCCATGTCCTGTTCGCAGCCGAAGATGATATCCTTAGCATCCTGCTCGGAGATTGGCGGCAAGCCCAGGGATACGCCCGGAGCAGCAACGCGCTTCTTCGTGCTCATCTTGCCGCTGTTCTGGATTGTCGTGATGATGTCCTTGCCGCGGATTTCGTCAACTTTAAGAGCAACGAGGCCATCGGAAAGCAGCAGCGTGTCGCCCGGCTTTACTTCCGTGTAGAGGCCTTTGTGGTTGACGGAGACGTGCGTCTCGTCCCCCGGGATATCTTCGTACGTCAGCGTGAACTTATTGCCCTTCTCGAGCATAACTTTGCCGTCTTTGAACTCGCCAAGACGCATCTCCGGTCCCTTCGTGTCGAGGATCAGGGAAATGACTTTGCCAGCCTTCTTAGCCGCTTCACGTACCATGTTGATGCGGTTAAGGTGCTCTGCATGGTCACCATGGGAGAAGTTGAAACGTGCGCAGTTCATGCCATTTGCGATCAATGCATCGACTACGCCCGGTCTCTCCGTAGCAGGACCCTGCGTGCAGATAATTTTCGTCTTCTTTAACATGTGTTAATCCCCACCTATTCTTTTTACTACCCTACTATCTATTTAGACGGATACGGCCGCGCACCGATTCGCTGCCCTATCCTGTCCCGGCCTGTAATTAAGAGGTTTTTTCGCCTCTGTCTAACCCTATTCTACACTGTTTAACAGGAGAAGTAAAACCATTTCCACCAAATTCTCCTAAAATAAATTTATTCTGAAAAGTTATTGTCATAATCATAATTTATTAAGCAGGTTTGGCCTGTTCTCTGCTGTCATCCGTACTAATCCGAAAGAAAAAAGAACTGCCCTTTGGCAGTTCTTTTAACGCACAAGCCATATCAGCCGCGCGGATTTTTCTTAACGTAGTCGATGATGAGGTTGGCAGCATCCTCAAGCGAAAGATGCGACGTATTGATCATGAGATCATAGTGCTCAGGAGCGCCCCAAGTCTGGCCCGTGTAGAACTCATAGTACTGTTTGCGGCGTTTCTCTTCCTTATTGAGCTGTTCGAGCGTAGCACCGTTGTAATCCGTCTTCGCACGCTCTTTGCGGAATTCATCATCTGCATAGATGAAGAACGAGTAGCAGTTCGGGTTGTCTCTGAGGATGTAATCTGCGCAGCGGCCGAGGAATACGGCGCTTTCATGTGCTGCAACACCGAGGATGACCTTGGCCTGCTCGATGTACATGCGGTTGTGTCTTGCGACACGCTCATAGCCATAATCACCGAGGTTGCCCATGCAGTTGGACGGCGTATTGTAAGAGAGTTCCACGGCTTCTTTCGGGTCCATGCCGCCGTCGATGTTATCGGCAGCCATCTCAACGACTTTTTTGTCGTAACGGCGTACGCCGAGTTTTTCGGCTACAATCTTGGAGACCTCACGGCCGCCGCTGCCGAACTGACGAGAAATTGCGATTAACGTATGTTTTTCCATGTAATGTTCCTCCATTTACAAAGCAGACATACTCTAAACTATTTCCTGATTTCCTTATTTCATAATTACAATATACTACACTGTTTCCAAAAATTCTACTGCCTTATAGCTCAAATTTTGCTGATTTGCTAAAATAAAAGTAAGAAATCCACAACGCGCAGGAAATCCGCGTGTTGCCGCAAAATATACACAACTCTATGTCTTATCCATATCTTGATATGAAGCTGCTCAGAAAGAAGGATATCTATGGCATTCATCTCTGACCGGTATCAGCCCATTTTCACTAGTGAAAACCTGCCAAAACTCGTCACCCTGTATCGTGCAGAAACACCGTATACTTCCATGCCGCGCACGATGCACCGCCACAGGGATGTTGCTGAATTCATCCTGATTACCGAAGGCAGCGGCATCCACATCATCGGCGGTCAGCGCTATTTTACCGAAAAAGGCGACCTGCTGCTGATTGGCAGAAATGTCATGCACGATGAATCATCGCCGGCGAACCGCAATCTCTCCATCTATTCCGGTGCCGTCAAGGGGCTGCAGCTGCCCGGACTAGCTGCAGGACAGTTTATTGCGGAAGGCATCCTGCCCGTGCAGAAGACCGGCGAACTCTTCCCCCATTTCTGCCATCTCTTAGAGCTCATGTGCCGCCATGCCCAAGGGCAGGGTCCGCATCCTGAGGAGAGCATCAATCATCTCCTCTGTGCGCTCCTGCTGCTGACGCTCGAGCTCACGAGCCAGAGCACGGTCCTGCCGCCTGAGGAGCACAGCCTCATGGATGCCGTGCGCAGCCGCCTCGATACCAGTTATGAGGAAAATATCACATTGGCAGACCTTGCCAAAGAATTCCATATCAGCACCTTTCATCTGGCTCATGCGTTCAAGGCCGCCTGCGGCTATGCGCCGCTGCAGTACATCACGCGCCGCCGCATCGGCGAGGCACAGTCTCTGCTCATCGACACATCGCTGCCCATCACGGAAATCGCCATCCGCACGGGCTACAACAGTTCCAGTTATTTCAACAAGGCCTTCCATAAAATCACCGGCATGTCGCCGCGCGATTACCGCAAGGCCTATCGGAAAATATGATGACAGCAAAAAGCCGCTCTTCGGGAGCGGCTTTTTGCTGTCATTTGGCGGTTTATCAATATATAGGAAACGGCTGTATCAGTATTTGACCCAGACCGAGCCTTTCTTCGCGGATTCCACGCATTTCTCGACCCACTTGACGCCTTCAGCACCGGCATGGACATCCGGATACCAGAAGTCGACTTTCTCACCCTTATTGGCTTTTTCCATGGCAATCGCAAAACGGCGGTAGAGGTTTGACCAGGCATCGAACAAACCTTCCGTATGGCCGCCGCTGATGCGGTCTTCGGCGCGTGCCGACGGATAGAGGTAGGCGCCACCGCGTTCGAGGATGCGTACAGGCTCGCCCTCGATTTCATACGTCAGCTGATTTGGGCGTTCATCGTACCATTCGACCGAGGCTTTCGAACCGACAATGCGGACTTTCTGGCCGTGCAGTGCGCCGCAGTTGATGGCCGAGGCCCAGCAGGTGGCCTGTGCGCCGCCCTTGAGGTTCATGATGACAAAGGCATTGTCCTCGAGTTTGCGCGTCGGGATGAAGGATTTCGTCGTGCACATGAGGTCCTCGATCTCAAAGTCCGGAACCATCGTCTCCGCAAGGAACAGTGGGTGCGTGCCAACATCGCCAAGGACAAAGGACGGGCCGGCCTTAGCCGGGTCCATGCGCCAGCGGGCTGCGGAGTTCGTCTCCTCGACCGGCGTGTTATAAGCGCCAAACGGGAACTGCATCTTGATGAGGCGGATTTCGCCGAGGTCGCCATGAATGACCATCTGGCGGGCCTGCTCGATGAGCTGATGACCGGAATAACCATACGTCACGCCGACGACGAGGCCCTTGCTGTCAGCGAGGTGTACGAGCTCTTCGGCCTGTTCCGTCGTGAAGCAGAGCGGCTTCTCGCAGACAGCATGGAAGCCGGCTTCGAGCACGGCCTTGCAGACTTCATAGTGCAGGCCATTCGGCACGGCAATCGTCACGGCCTCAATGCGGTCATCAGCGCTGCGTTTTGCCTCCTCAGCCAACATCGTCTTGTAGTCCGGATAGCAGCGCTCCGGGTCCACGCCGAGCTGGATGCCAAAATCCTTGCCGCGTTCCGGATTGATATCAAAAGCACCGGCGACGAGTTCAAATGAACGGTCGCGCAGGGCAGCACTTCTATGGATGTAGCCAATCTGGCTGCCGCGGCCGCCGCCAACCATTGCCCAGCGAATCGGATGATCGAGTACTTTTTCACCATTAATCATGATAACCGCTCCTTTGTCTTTGTAGCAAAATCTTTCTCTAAACCCATCTCAAAAATTTTTATTTATTTATCCCTCATTATTCAAAACCGAGGCTGTGCAGGTAATCGCAGCTGGCCTTGACATCGCGCAGGCTTGTCGCGACGTTGCGCGGGTCGCGCTCCTGTTCAACCGTGATGTAGCCGTTATAATGAATCTCCTCGGTCAGCACTTTGTAGATGGCCGGATAATCGAGCATGCCCGTGCCAATTGGGCACATCGAGCCCTTGCCGCAGCCCTCGAAGAAGCGGATATGCTCGGAGAGGACCTCTTTGTAGACCTTCTCATTGATGTCCTTGAAGTGGATGTAATCGAGACGGTCGGCATATTTGCGCAGCCATGCAACAGGGTCCATGCCTGAGTAGCGCAGATGGCCCGTATCGAGGCAGAGCCCTGCGGTTTCCTTCGAGATATCGCGCATGAGTTTGTCGATTTCATCGGCAAATTCAATGTAGCCGCCGGCATGCGGATGAACGACAGCGCGTACGCCCCACGAAGCGGCCTTATCTGCGATGCCCTTGATATGTCCCATCATGCGCGCCCAGTCCTCATCGCTGAGGCGCGGTGCACGGTCGCTGTGGCCGGCGTTGTAGTCGCGCTCATCGTGGCCCCAATCCATGACCGTAAGATACGGTGCCGGATAACGCTGCCCCGGTTCTGTCGGCAGCTTTGGCAGCTTCGTGATGATACCGCAGATATCATCGACCTGATGCAACACATTCTCATAATTGTCTTCCGCGAGCAGGTCGTCGAAAATCGTACCGGCCACGATGCCGATATGATTTTTCTCAAGCTCTTTGCTCACGACATCGATATCGAGTGGCAGATAGCCGTACGGCCCAAGCTCAATGGCCTTATAGCCTGCCTGACCGGCTTCATAAAGAACTTTCTGCCAGGGCGGCAGGTACGGATTCTTGACATCATCAACGCCCCAGCAGCACGGGGCACCTGTAATATGGATTGCCATGGAAACAGCCTCCTTTACTTTCCAGTCTGCATCCGACTTGTTTGTTCGTCTTGCTTGACCTTATGCTGTCATTATACGTGGAAATGCTCTGAAATAATTCCACCATGTTGTCTTTCTTACCCGTCAAATTTTCCGCTGCTGCTGCCAAAATTGTACAATCTTGTCAGCCTTCCTTATTATTCTTTTATATTGTTTTACCTAAAAAAATTTTTCTAAAAAATTTTTTCAACAGGACTTGCACAATCCTGCTGTAGAAATCCCGCTTTGAGCCCCTGCGTCAGAAATACTTGTACAATCCTGCTAAAAGCGCGCCATTACTAGGGTTAAAGCATAGTCTGAACATTCTTGACAGCAGTTTTAAGACATGGTATTTTATAAGCACAGCAAGAAAACAGCGCTAAACCGAAAGAAAAGCTGCGCTGTCCGTCAATATTATTTATTATTGTTTTGCAGGTTGGAGGGTTTATCATGAAAATTGCATTTGATGTCGACGTACTGTCGAAACAGATGAGCATCAACGATCTCGTTCATCAGGTTGCCGACTGGGGCTACAAATACATTGAGCAGTCTCCGCATCCGCGCATCAATCCGTTCTACAAGCATCCGCTGTTCTCTAAGGAATGCGAGGAAGAATACCGCAAAGCCCTCAAGGAAACGGGTGTCGAAATCTCGTCCTTCATCTGCGTCTACCGCTGGTCCGGTCCGACCGAAGAGCAGCGCAAGATGGCTGTGGCCAACTGGAAAAAGATGATTGAAATTGCCGTCAACATGGGCGTGCCGGTCATCAACACGGAACTCTCGGGCGACCCGAATCAGCAGGAAATCTGCAACGGCATGTGGTTCCGCTCCATGGAAGAACTGCTGCCCATCATCGAGCGCGAAGGTCTGCGCGTGGAAATCCAGTCCCATCCGTACGACTTCTGCGAACTCAACGATGAAACCTGCGACATGGTCAAATCCTTCCGTTCCAAGAACCTCGGCTATGTCTACTCTTCTCCGCACGGCTTCTTCTATGACCAGGGCAAGGGCGATGTCCGCCACATGCTCAAATACGCCGGCGATGAACTCACGCACGTACTGTTTGCTGACACGTACAACCAGACGCTCGACTGCCGCTACATCCTGAACCCGCCGTCCCTGAATCAGCGCGGCCGCGAGGATGTCTCGGTCCACCAGCATCTGAACCTTGGCATGGGCGATGTCGACTTTGACGGCATCTTCGAGACCCTGCGCGAGATGGATTTCGCCAATAAGCAACTCAAACCGGACGCTCCGAAAGTCGGCGGCGACAATATCGCCTGCGTCTCCATCTTCGGCTTCCCCGAGAAGATGAACGAATGGGCACCGCAGGCCCGCGAGCGCATCGAAAACGAACTGCTCAAGAAATAAAATCTCCTCATAAGAAAAATCCAGCCCGCAGCGGGGCTGGATTTTTTATGTCCTATATTTCCTATATTATTGAAGGAATTCACCGATTTACATGGATTTACATCCTGTGCTTTCGGTACTGGCAGTAGCCGAGCCAGAGCACGAGCAGCCAGACCGGCAGGAACAGCACGGCCAGCTGCATATCGGGAATCTGGGTCATGAAGAAGATGACACCGGCAAGGAAAATCAGAGAGAGGTAATTGGACCATGGATAGAGAATGGACTTAAATTTCGTCTCTTTATGATGCATGCGGCAGTAGGCGCGGAATTTCAGATGCGTCACACAGATGACGACCCAGCTGATAACAGCGGCACACGTCGCAATCATCATGAGGTACATGAAGACATGGCCCTGCAGGAAGTAATTGAGCGCGACGACAATCAGCGTGATGCCGGAAGAAACAAGGATGCCGCGCACCGGTACACCGTGATTCGAGAGTTTGCGGAAGAACGCAGGAGCCTCCCCCGTGCCGGCAAGGCCGTAAAGCATGCGGCTGTTGCTGTAGATGGCCGAATTATAAACGGAAATGGCTGCCGTCAGCACGACAAAGTTGAGGATATGCGCCGCTGCAGGAATGCCGACATTATTGAAAATCTGCACAAAGGGGCTTGCCTCCATGCCGACTTTGTTCCACGGCCAGAGAGCCATGAGCACGACCATCGTGCCGACGTAGAAAATCAGGATGCGCCAGATGACCTGATTGATGGCCCGCGGAATCGTGCGGTCAGGGTCTTCTGCCTCACCGGCCGTGATGCCGATGAGCTCAATGCCGCCGAACGAGAACATGACCACGGCAATCGAGAGAGCAAGGCCCCAAAGGCCGTTTGGCAGGAAGCCGCCGTTTGCCCAGATATTGCTGAAATTCTCAGGGAACGGCTGCCCATTCGTAAAAATCAGTCCGAGGCCCAAAAGAATCATGCTGACAATCGCGGCAATCTTGATGAGTGCCATCCAGAACTCCGCTTCGCCATACGCCTTGACGTTGACGAGATTGAGTGCCGTGATGGCGACAAGGCAGACAAGCGAAGAAATCCACTGCGGCAGGTCGGGGAACCAGAAATTCATATAAATGCCAACGGCCGTGAGCTCGGCCATGGATACGAGCACATAGTTGAACCAATAATTCCAGCCCGAAAGAAAGCCGGGGAACCTGCCCCAGTATTTTGTCGCATAATGACTGAATGAGCCTGATACTGGCTCGTCGACGGCCATCTCGCCAAGCATGCGCATGATGAGAAAAATCACGATGCCGCCAATGAGATAGGCGAGCATGACGGCAGGCCCCGCGAGCGCAATTGTCGAGGCCGAGCCGTAAAACAGGCCCGTGCCGATGGCGCCGCCTAAGGCAATCATCTGCAGATGACGGTTCTTGAGGCCGCGCTTCATCTTTGTATTTTCCATTGTATCATCTCCTAGTAAACAAATACCCTCTCATTATACCATCATCTTCATAGGATTGACAGGTTTACAAAAATAAGCGAAGCCCCAAAAGAGGCTTCGCTTATCTGTATATCCTTATGTAGCTTGATTTGCCTTGAGCTGCGTCTTATTTACGGCGATAGACGATATTGCTGCGCATGAGATACTCAAACGGCAGACTCAGGCAGTGAACAAGGCGCGAGAACGGGAAGACGATGGCGACCATCATCCACGTGAACATGTGGAACTGGAAGATGGCCGGCACATCCTTCATGAGGCTGACATCCGGGGACAGCATGAGCACAGAGCGGAACCACGGCGAGATGCTCTCGCGATAGTCAAAGCCGCCCGGGATATTCGTAATCGTCGCCGTCGTGCCCGAGACAAGCGCGAGCAGCAGCAGCAGGTAAAGGAGCCGGTCCGTGCCGCTCGTGTTGACCTGCATGCGGGCGCTGCCAAAGAAGCGGCGCTTCATGAGCCAGAGAAAACCGCCGAGGAACAGGGCAGCTGCAGGGATACCGCCGGCCAGCGCAATCTATGATACGTTGCTTCATCCGTGCCAGCAGCTTCTGTGACGAACTTCGGCACGAGAATGCCGATGAAATGACCGCCAAAGGCCATCAGCAGGCCGAGATGGAAAATCGGATTCGCCCACTTGAGACTCTTCTTATCGAGGAATTCGCTGGATTTTGTCGTCCAGTTGCGTTCCGATACCGTATAGCGGACAATCGTACCGCCGATGAAAATCGTCAGAGCGATATACGGCAGGACGCCGTAGAAAAATTCATGCATGATTTGCCTCCAATCCTGCCGTTTCTGTCAATACGAGGTCGAGAAGGAATGCATGCGGCAGCTTCGCATCGATGAAGCGCGTGCGCAGGAGTTCTACGCGCGGCTTGATTTTCGTGAGCACCCGTGCAGCTTTTTCTTCCGGCAGGGATGCGGCGAGCTCTAAGAGCGCCGGCAGATAGTCCGGCAGCTGTTTTTCCACATCGAGCCCGTTCGCAAGAAAGAGCTCTTTATAATGATGCATTTCCTCCGACTGCTTGCCAAAGTCCGTGCGTTCCTGTGTCGTCAGATAGAGATTCGTGTTCTGCGAGAAATCAAACGAACGCACATAAAGGTCCTCATATTCCTTTGCTCCGCTCTCCTCGACGAACGCGAGGAAATCCTCAAAGACGGAAACAGGCTGCTGTGCTTTGATTTCCCTGAAGGCCCTGCGGCAATCCGGCAGTTCCTGCCACCATGCAGCATCAGGGTATTCAAAGAGATGTGAGGTGAGCATCAGGACTTTCTGATAATCTTCCATTTCCATCTCAGCACCCCCCGCCCGGGCAGGTGTAGCAGCCGCCGCCCTGACCTTTGCGCATTTCGCCATGGCTCTTGCCCTGAATGCCCGCAGGAATGTTGAAGCGGTTCTTGTACTTGGCAATGCCGAGCAGGCGGAACATCTTTTCGTAGACCTCCGGTGCAAACTCGAGATGTGCCGGCAGCTCATCATCCGTCGTCTTTGCACGCATGACAGAGCGCATGTCAAGCAGGCGCTGCAGCGTGCGCGTCATGACGGCCGTGTTGCCCGCCGCGAAAATCTCGGCGAGGTAGGCAATCGGAATGCGCATCTCGTCGGCTTCCGGCAGGTAGCAGTCGGCCTCGACGCGGCGCGTAATCGGCGAAAGGGGCGGTACGTACCAGACCATCGGCAGCGTGCGGAACTCCGGATGGAGCGGCAGGCCGAGCTGCCATTCTTTGACAATCTTATACACAGGCGAATTCTGTGCAGCCTGCAGCCATGCCTCAGAGATGCCCTCTTTGCGCGCAGCCTCGATGACCTCAGGGTCATTCGGGTCAGCGATGACATCGAGCACCTGATGATAGATTTCACCCTTGTCGCGCGTCGAAGCAGCGGCAACGACCTTATCCATATCGTAGAGCAGGATGCCCATGTAGCGCAGGCGGCCGACACACGTATCGGCGCAGACCGTCGGCAGACCGTTCTCAAGACGCGGGAAGCAGAAAATGCACTTCTCGGCCTTGTTCGTCTTCCAGTTGAAGTAAACCTTCTTGTACGGGCAGGCCGGCACGCAGTGACGCCAGCCGCGGCAGCCGTCCTGCGAGACGAGCACAACGCCGTCCTCTTCGCGCTTGTAGATAGCACCGGACGGGCACGCTGCGACGCAGGCCGGATTCAGGCAGTGATTGCAGAGACGCGGCAGATATTTCATGAACAGGTCATGGAATTCCAGCATGATATCGCCGGACATGTTCTTGAGGTTGACGTCCTGACGGGCCGATTCGCCGTTGGCGAGGTCATCCTCCCAGTTCGGGCCCCATTTGATTTCCATGCGCTTGTTCGTAATCAGCGAACGCGGACGCGCAATCGGCTGATGGTTGCGGCGCTTCGAATGAATGAGCGTCTCATAGTCGTACGTCCACGGCTCATAGTAGTCGTCCATCTCCGGCTGGTCCGGATGATAGAAGAGCTTTAAGAGGCGCTCCGGCTTCGAACCCGTACGCAGCGCGAGCTTGCCGTCCTTGCCGAGTTTCCAGCCGCCCTTCCATTTTTCCTGGTCTTCCCAGTTCTTCGGATAGCCGATGCCCGGTTTCGTCTCGACATTATTGAAATACATGTATTCCGCGCCTTCGCGGTTGGTCCAGACATTCTTGCAAGTGATGGAGCACGTATGGCAGCCAATGCACTTATCAAGATTCATGACCATGGAAATCTGAGCTTTAATCTTCAAGCCAGTCAACCTCCCCCTGCATCTTGCGCGCGACCACATACATATCGCGCTGGTTGCCCGTTGGTCCATAGTAGTTAAAGCCATAGCTGAGCTGGCCATAGCCGCCGATCATATGCGTCGGCTTCATGTGAATGCGCGTCGGCGTATTGTGCGTGCCGCTGCGCGTGCCCGTAATCTTCGAGGCCGGCACGTTGATGTGGCGGTCCTGTGCATGATGCATAAAGACCGTGCCCTGCGGGATACGCGGCGAAACGGCAACGCGCGACGTAACAACACCGTTGTGGTTGTAAAGTTCAATCCAGTCATTATCGCGTACGCCGATTTCCTTGGCATCCTTCTCGCTCATCCAGACCGTCTGGCCGCCGCGGAACAGCGTCAGCATCTGCTGGCTGTCGAAGTACATGGAATGCGTCGACCACTTGTTGTGCGGCGTCAGATACTTCAGCGTAATTTCCTTCGCACCGCCCAAAAGGTTCTTAATCGGGCGGTAATCGAGAATCGGCTTGAACGTAGCCAGTGCCTCGCCGTACTCGCGCATCATCTGATGGTCGAGGTAGAACGACTGACGGCCCGTGACCGTGCGGAACGGCACGAGTTCTTCAATATTCGTCGTGAACGGCGTATAGCGGCGGCCCTGATTGCTGCCTGTGAACGTCGGCGACGTAATCGTCTCTTTCGGCTGCGCGGCGATTTCGTCAAACGTGAAGCGTTCGCTCTCGCGGTCTTTGGCGAGATGCTCAAGATTTGTGAGGCCCGTCTTGTTGTTGAGGTCCTTGAACGCCTTGACTGCAACCTTGCCGTTCGTCGTCGTCGAAAGGCCCATGACAGCCTCAACAGCCTGACGTGCGTCGTAAATCGACGGCATGCCGTAAGAAATATAGTCCTTGTTTTCGATGACGCCGTTGCGGCGGCGGATTTCTTCGTATTCATCCGAAGAATCCCAAGTCATGGCCAAAGAGCCCATCTTCTTCGAGACATTCGGTCCGAGGGCAATCCACTTCTCATACGTTTTCGTGTAGTCGCGCGTGACCGGTACGAGTTTTGGCATCGTCTTGCCCGGGATTGGCTCACATTCGCCCTTGCTCCAGTCGCGGATGACGCCTTCCGGCTGTGCCGTCTCACCCTCGCTGTCGTGGCCGATTGGCACGGCGACGAGGTCTTCATACGGCTTGAGGTCGGCTTCTTTTGCAACTTTCGAGACAGCGCCTGCCAGTGTGCGGAATACATCCCAGTCGCTCTTAGCCTCCCAGAGCGGATTGACCGCTGCCTGGAACGGATGTACGAACGGATGCATATCCGTCGAAGAAATATCATCTTTCTCGTACCACGTAGCCGTCGGCAGTACGACATCAGAGTACAGAGCCGTGCCGGCCATGCGGAAGTCGATATCGATGAGCAGGTCGAGCTTGCCTTCGGCAGCTCCGCCCGGCTTCTTAAGCTCTTCCTGCTCGCGCCATTTGACTTCCGTCGGACGCGTCGGACCTTCTTCCTCAGCAAAGACGGTATGCTCCGTGCCGAGCAGGTATTTATTGAAGAAATCGTTGCCCTTGGCCGAGGAGCCGAGGAGATTAGCCGTCCAGACAAAGAGATTGCGCGGGAAATTCTCCGGTGCATCCGGGTCTTCGGCGGCAAACTGCAGGCTCTTGTCCTTGAGGGAGTTCACGACGTATTTCTTGACGTCGATGCCCTGCTTCTTAGCGGCATCCGTCAGCTGCTGACCGCTCTTGTTGAACGTCGGATACGACGGCAGCCAGCCGAGGCGGGCAGCCATGACGTTGTAGTCCGCTGCATGGCGGTAGCGCGGTTTTTCCAGCGGCGAAACGAGGTCCTGCATGTCAATCTCGTCGCTGCGCCACTGGTCCGTCGCAAAATAATAGAACGACGTCGAATTCTGCAGACGCGGCGGAGCCTGCCAGTCCGTGGCCGTCATGACGCGGGCCCAGCCCTCTGCCGGACGCAGTTTCTCCTGGCCGACATAATGAGCCCAGCCGCCGCCGTTGCGGCCCTCAGAGCCCGTGAACAGCAGCAGGTTGAGAATCGTGCGGTAAACGATGTCGGCATGGAACCAGTGGTTGATGCCGCCGCCCATGATGACCATCGTTTTGCCCTTCGTCTTGATGGCGTTGTCGGCAAACTCACGGGCCGTATGGATGCAGGTCTCAGCCGGCACACCCGTGTATTTTTCCTGCCATTTCGGCGTGTACGGCACATCATCTTCATACGAGGATGCACATTCGCCGCCGAGGCCGCGGTCGATGGCGTAGTTGGCCAGCGTCAGGTCGTAGACCGTCGTGACGAGGACATCGCCATCTTTCGTCTTGATGCGTTTTGCCGGTACCATGCGGCGGATGACGCGGCTCTCGCGCTCATTGCCGAAGTACGGGAATTCCATCTCGACGACTTCATCAAACTTGCCGAAGACCGAAAGCTGCGGCACGATTTTCTCGCCTGTATCGCGGTCTTCCTCGCGCAGGTTCCATTTCTTGTGATTGTCCCAGCGGTCGCCCATCGTGCCGTTCGGTACGACGAGTCTGCCCGTGAGCTCATCAATGACATAATGCTTGAACTCGGCATGCTTGTCCTCGCGGCCCATGTCCTTGCCGTTGAGGAAACGTCCCGACTCATAGCTGCCGTCCTCACGCTTGTCGAGGCGCACGAGGAACGGGAAATCCGTGTAATGGCGCGTGTAATCCGTGAAGAACTTCGACGGCTCACCCCAATAATACTCATTGAGGATGACATGGCCCATGGCCATGGCAAACGCAGCATCGCTGCCGACTTTCAGGGAAATCCACGTATCGGCAACAGTCGTCGACTCCGCATAGTCCGGTGCAATAGAAACGACCTTCGTGCCTTTATAGCGCGCTTCAATGAGGAAATGCGCATCCGGCGTACGCGTCAGCGGTACATTCGAGCCCCACGTGATGATGTAGCCGGAGTTGAACCAGTCCGAAGACTCCGGTACGTCCGTCTGGTCGCCCCAGACCTGCGGGCTTGCCGGCGGCAGGTCGGCATACCAGTCATAGAAGGACAGGGCCGCGCCGCCCATGAGCTGCATAAAGCGCGCGCCAGCGGCATACGACATCATCGATTTGGCCGGAATGACGGCGAACGCAAAGTTGCGGTCCGGACCGTATTTCATCGCCGTATGCAGAAGCGACGAAGCGATGAGCTCCGAAACTTCGTCCCAGCTCGAACGCACAAAGCCGCCCTTGCCGCGGGCTTCCTTGTACTGCTTCGTCTTTGCCGGGTCATTGGCAATGCTCTGCCAAGCCTCAAGCGCCGTCTTGTGCTCTTTGCGCGCCTTGCGCCAAAGGGCAGCGAGCTCGCCGCGCAGATACGGATACTTCACGCGGTGCGGGCTGTAGAGATACCAAGAAAACGTCGAACCACGGGGGCAGCCACGCGGCTCAAAGTCCGGCATGTCCGGGCTCGTCTCAGGATAATTGTGCTCCTGATTCTCCCAGGCAACCAGACCGTTCTTTACGTAAATGTTCCAGCAGCACGAACCCGTGCAGTTGACTCCATGCGTCGAATGAACGCATTTGTCGAATGACCAGCGGTCACGATACGTATTTTCCCACTCACGGCCGCCTTCGAACAGCTGCTGGTGTCCCGTCGCCGATTTCTCGACCGGAATGAGATGCTTCCATTTCTTAAAGATATTGCTCACGTCATCACCCTCCTGTTGTATATCATTCTATCCGATTTTATCTCTCACTCATGTGACAAACATCACCGCATGTTGTTTTTAAAGAAAAAAATATCTGCTGAGGCAATTCTCAGCAGATACTGCGTCTCATTTCAACGGACTCTTACACTTCTGTCATTCGATATTGCAGATTTCCAAGCCACAATTCTCACACTGGATGGCCTGTTTGAGATAGTCGATGTCCTTGATGAAAATCAGATGGCCGCGGTATTCGATGATGCCGGCCTTCCT
The DNA here is from genome assembly GCA_900552565.1 of uncultured Selenomonas sp. Lineage (GTDB taxonomy): Bacteria > Bacillota > Negativicutes > Selenomonadales > Selenomonadaceae > Mitsuokella. The sequence goes on from USAK01000001.1 coordinate 145,176, forward strand.
GAGCTCGCTGAGCATGCGGTTGAGGCTTTCGCGGGCCGTTGCGGAGTAGTTCGCGAGTTCCTGATTCGTCAGCGGCACGGAAATGAGGATGCCGCCATCGGTTTCCTTGCCATAGCTGTTCGCGAGGCGGATGAGCGTGGAATAAAGCGCGCCCTTCTTGCCATAGAGCAGCAGGTCGCGGAATTTGGAATGCTGCTTGCGCATATGTGCACCCATGATTTTGAGCAGATTGATGGCCAGCGACGGCTTTTTCTCAAGGTAGCTCTGCAGCACAGGGAATTCGATGGCATAGACCTCGGCCGCACTCTGGGCCACAGCATTGAAGATATAGACCGGCTTCTTCTCGTAAAGCGGCAGTTCCCCGATGATGCCGCCGCGCGACGCGAGGCGCAGGGAGAGCACACGGCCGGACATCGCGTACTTCGTGATGAAGATATGCCCCGAGCGCACGATGTAAAAATACCGCGCCGTATCCCCTTCATGAAACAGATATTCCCCGTCGTGCAGCATGATGATTTTGCCCGGAATCTCGTAAAAATGACGTACGAGTGCTTCCATCTGCTCCTGCTGCTTTTTCTTGCTTTCTTCCATAGATGCGACCCCTTTTCCTTCCCTAGATATACCACAAAAAGCTCTATTCATACAGAAGTATACATCATATGTATACTTCTGTCATAAAATACATTCTTCCTGTTCAGGATACGTTAAACTTTTCGTGTGCGCCGTGATATTTGTTACATTTGGCGTGATTTTTTTTACAGATTATTTGATATATCTACTCTATAATGTGACAAAGAGCTTATCGTTTTTTATTGCTTATTCGAATTCCATAGCAAAGGAGAGTTATCCATGGCAGAAACATCGGTAATGAAGAAATTGGGGCCCAACCCCACGCGTAAGGAAATCCTTGCGAACTGGCAGCCTGAGGACACAGAATTCTGGGAGAAGTTCGGCAAGAAAATCGCAAAGGAAAATCTCTACACGTCCACGTGGGCTCTGGTCCTTTCCTTCGTCGTTTGGACGCTTTGGGCCACGATTGCCGCGAAGCTCAACGCCGTCGGCTTCAACTTCACGGCAGACCAGCTCTTTACGCTTGCAGCCCTGCCGGGTCTCGTCGGTGCGACGGGCCGTCTTTTTTACACGTATCTGCCTGGCCTGATTGGCGGCCGCAACTCGGCCTTCATCACGACGGCCCTGCTGCTGTTCCCGCTGTTCGGCCTCGGCCGTGCCCTGCAGAACCCGACGACGTCGTATGACACGTTTGTCATCCTCGTTTTGTTCATCGGCATCGCCGGTGCCAACTTCTCTGCCTCGATGGCCAACATCGGCTTCTTCTTCCCGATGCGCGAGAAAGGCCTGGCTCTCGGCATCAACGCCGGCGTCGGCAATCTCGGTGTTTCGCTCATCTACCTCACGGCTCCGCTGCTGCTCGGCTGGAATCTCTCCGGACTCTTCGGCCCCGGCGTCAACGGCCTTTACGTCCAGAACGTCTGCTACTTCTGGATTATCCCGACGGCCCTGACGCTTGTGCTCATCTGGAAATTCATGGACAACCTGCCCATGCCGAAACCGAATCCGAAAGCCATGTTCTCGATTTTTGGCAACAAGCACACGTGGCTCATGTGCTGGATTTACACCTGCGGCTTCGGTTCGTTCATCGGCTTCTCCGCAGCCCTCGGTCTGCTCGTCTCGAAAGAATTCCCTGAGGTCTCGTTCTCGATGGCCGCATTCCTCGGACCGTTCATCGGTGCTGGCATCCGTCCGGTCGGCGGCTGGCTCGCCGATAAAATCAACTGCGGTTCGCGCGTCACGCTGATTTCCCTGTTCATCATGGTCGCAGCCGCTGTCGTCAGCCTGCTTGGCCTGCAGGCCCACAATTTCGTCATGTTCTTCGCTTCGTTCCTGCTGCTGTTCCTGACGACGGGCTTTGTCAACGGCGCTTCATTCCGCATGATTCCGTACATTTTCAAAGACGGCGGCAAATCTTCGCTCGTCACGGGCTTCACGGCCGCGATTGCCGCTTACGGCGCTTTCCTGATCCCGAAGCTCTTCGGCTGGTCCTATGCCGCTTTCGGCAACGTCTACATGGCCTTCTACATCCTGATTGCCTTCATGGTCAGCACGATTGTCGTCACGTGGTATTTCTACGACCGCAAAGGCTCGGGCATCAAGTGCTGATTATCGCAGCTTTACCCCCAAAACTATGATAAAATAAAAGTCAGGCCGTACGGCCTGACTTTTTCATGTTCAGAAACGAAATGATACGATACTTAGTAAGATTAGTAAGATAAGAAAGAAGGTCACTTTTATGGCATATGAAAACGGACTCACGCATTTTGACCCAAGCGGACAGGCCATCATGGTCGATGTCAGCGGCAAGCAGGAGACGAGCCGCACGGCCATTGCCTCGGGACGCATCCATGTCAATAAAGCCGTCTATGAGGCCATTGAGCAGGGCACGGCCAAGAAAGGCGATGTACTCGGCACCGCGCGCATCGCGGGCATCATGGCGGCCAAGAACACGAGCTCAGTCATCCCGCTCTGCCACCCGCTGCCCATTGCGAAATGCAGTGTCGACTTCACGATGCTGCCCGAGGAATCCGCAGTCGAAGCCAGAGCCACGGTCAAAGTCACGGGACAGACCGGCGTCGAGATGGAAGCGCTCCATTCCGTCAGCGTAGCCCTGCTGACCATCTACGACATGTGCAAAGCTCTCGACAAGGGCATGGAAATCCAGTACATCCACCTTGAGAAAAAGACAGGCGGCAAAAGCGGCACCTACATACGCCCAGAAGAGACAAGCAAAAAATAAAAGAACAACCCAACAAATGGAGTGTTTCTTCCAACAAGATTGGATTGCCCTTTCACTTGAAACGCTATATGATAAAAGGCAGATGGATTGATTGAGTTGATTCGTCAGCTCCCCCCTCATCCATCTCCCCTTATATTTTTCCCTCATTCGAGTCAGCATACGATGTGCAGGCTCTTTTTTTTACCCATTTTCAGGTTTTTCCTGTACATGGCGCTTCTCGCGCTGCTTCTCGATAAAGGCCTTGCGGTACTCAGCCGGGCCCATGCCGTACTGCTGACGGAAGATGCGGCTCAGTGAATCACTTTTTTCATAGCCGCACGAGGCCGCGATGCTCGCAATCGACAGCTTTGTACTCTCGATGAGGTACTGCGCCCGCGTCATGCGGCAGGTCTGGATATACTTCTGCAGCGTCATGCCCGTCTTGCTGCGGAACAGGCTGCTTAAATAGCTGCGGTTGAGGTTCATCGTCGCGGCAATATCGGCCGTATTGATATGCTCATGCAGATGATGGCGCACGTATTCCATGACGTGCACGACATACGAATTGCCGCTTGCCGGCAGCTGATGGGCCTGCCCTTCCTCACTGAGGATGGCAATAAAGCGGTAAAGCGCGCTGAGGCGGTAATAATGGTCCGACGGCGTCTGCTGGCGGTGCTGCAGCATGTCATGCACGCAGTTCACGAGGCGTTCCGGATGGCTGCAGGAAAAAATTGGATTTTTCTGCGACAGCCCGAGCTCATAAAGCAGATGCGTCATTTCCTCACCGGCCGCACCGACCCAGATGTAGCTCCACGGTTCTTCCTCATCGCTGCAGTACGTCGTCTCATAGTCCGGCGCAATCAGGAACCCCTGTCCTGCATGCAGTTCATACGTCATGCCATTGACCTGGAATCTGCCCCTTCCCTTCGTGATGTAATGCAGCAGGTAATACGACCGCACACCGGGCCCATAGGCATGGCCGGCCTCCATTTCCGACTCGCCGATGGTTGTCAGGTAAAGCCTGCTCTCATCCTCCGTTGGCATATCCATGAATTTGACTTTTTCCATACACTTCATCTCTAAAAAATACACAAAATCACTTTATTTATAGGCTTTATTCTATCATAACGAAAAAACTCCTGCAAAATGCCATAGTATATATACACTGCAACAGCATGTAAATATGCAAACAAAACCCTCAACGGAACGAATTCCTGTTGAGGGTTTTGTATATTTATGTCATTACTGCATTCACCAAAGACCGATGACATGCCACCAGAACGAGCCGATACCCAGCCAGATGATCATGTAGACCGTGACCATGATGAAACCGAGCTGCCACCATTTGCCCTGCGGCACATAGCCGGCACCGTAAAGAATCGGCGCAGCACCGCCGCCGTAATGCGTCAGCGGAATCATGAGATTTGAGAGCGAGGCAAAGGCGATGGCTGCCAGAAGCGGCGGCGTGCCGACAGCTACGGCTACGGCCAGGAAAGCCGCGTACATTGCACCGATATGGGCCGAGACACTCGCAAATGCATAATGCGAGTAAACGTAGATGAGGGCGAGCAGGATAAAGGCAGTCAGCCAGCTCAGGCCGGCACTGGCAATCGCGCTGCCGGCCATACCGGCGACGACCTTGATGAAGCCCGAGCTTGAAAGCGCCCCCGCCAGGGCAATCAGCGAGCCCATCCAAAACATCGTGTTCCAGGCGCCCTTTTCCTGCAGGACATCCTGCCACGTCAGGACATTCGTCAGAAGCAGGACCGTGACGGCCAGCATGCCAACGCCCGTGGCGTTCATATGTGTCAGCGAGGACGTTGCCCAGAGAGCCAACGCCCCGACAAAGACGACGAGTACAACTTTTTCCATGTAGCTCATCGGGCCCATCTTCTCGAGAGCCTCCACGGCCATTTTCTTGGCATGCGGCATCTCATGGATTTCCGGCGGATAGAGTTTATAGAGAAGATACGGCATGACGATGAGCGAAATAACGCCCGGCACAGCCGCGGCCAGAGCCCATTCGCTCCAGGTAATCTCGACGCCGATGGTCTTGGCGGCGAGCTCCACGGACATCGGGTTGCCGGCCATGGCGGTCATGAACATCGCGCAGGTGATGGCGTTGGCCTGATATTCAATCTGCATGATGTAAGCGCCGAACTTGCGCGCCGTGCCGTCGTTCGGCTCCGAATGCAGGGCCGACGAAAGACTGCGGATAATCGGATAGATGATGCCGCCCGCACGCGCCGTCGACGATGGCGTCGCCGGCGAGATGACAAAGTCCGACAGCGTGATGGCATAGCCGAGCGTCAGTGAAGATTTGCCGATGGCCTTGATGATGAGATAGGCAATGCGGCTGCCGAGGCCGCTCTTAATAAAAGCACGGGCTAAAAGGAACGCGCAGACAATCAGCCAGATGGTGCTGTTGCCATAGCCCGAAATCGCCGTCTTGACGCTGATAACGCCGAGGAGTGCGCCAGCCGTCACACCGATGAAAGCAACGGCGCCGATGGGCATCGGCTGCAGGATAAAGCCGGCGATGGTCGCGGCAAAAACAGCAAACAAATGCCAGGCAATTGGCGTAATGGCCTCAGGATGCGGCAGAAACCAGAGGACAGCGCCAATGCCTATGACGATGGCAAGTTTTTTCCTTTGACTTGCATCCATTTCTTTCATTCCCTTCTATATCATATGGAATAAACTTCTCTTATAAGGAAGAACCGCCGAGGGGAAGTTGGCGGTTCTTCTTAAGCATGTTCCGTTTATTTTGCGTAAGCGGCGTATTTCTGCAGCACGCGGTCGCAGAATACCGGAGCAAGACCGAGGTAATTGTGCGGGTCGAGCATGTAGTCGATCTCTTCCTCGGTAAAAGCGTCTTCGACTTCCTTCGTCTTCATGAGAACATCCTTCAGAGGAATTTCCTTCTCATACGCCTCCATGCAGGCATTGTAGACGATGTGATGCGACGTCAGGCGGCCGAGCTTGCGGGCCAGATGCATCATGACGCACTCACTCATCATGAGGCCTTTCTGAACGAAGAGATTGCTCTCCATATGTTTCTCATAGACGATGAGGTTGTCAAGGATGTATTCCATCTTGTGGAGAGCCGTGCCCATGAGTTCACAGGCACGTGGGATGGCTTCCCACTCAGAGATGAAGCAGCCCCAGTCGCGTTCGTTCTCCGAAACCATGCTCTCGACAATCGTCGGCGCAATGCCGCGGACGTTGCGCAGCAGGGCGAGGACATTTTCAAGCACAGCCGGATTGCGTTTGTGCGGCATCGTCGAGGAACCGACTTTGCCCATGAAGAACGGCTCTTCAAGCTCGAGGATTTCCGTGCGCTGCAGCGTGAAGATTTCATGCGCGATGCGTCCGAGCGTGCCGGCGAGCAAAGCGAGTTCCGAGGTGAACTCTGCCTGATTGTCGCGGGCTACGTGCCAGGCAATCGTCGGCACCTCAAGGCCGAGAATCTCGAACATGCGCTGCTGCGTCTCAAGGCCTTTTTCCGGCTGCGAAGCCAGCGTGCCAACGGCGCCGGCCATCTCGCCGACAAAGACGCGTTTCTTCATGCCCCCAAGACGTTCAATCTGGCGGCCGAGCTCATCTGCCCAAACCGCAGCCTTGTAGCCGAACGTGATAGGAATGGCATGAACGACATGCGTGCGGCCGGCTTCCGGCGTATCGCGGTATTTCTTGACGAGCTTGAGGATGGCCGTGAGGCAGGCCTTGACATCGCGCACGATGATGTCATAGGCATCTCGCTCCAAAAGGACCATGCCCGTATCGACGATATCCTGGCTCGTTGCACCCCAGTGCACGAACTCGCCCGCATGTTTCGGCAGCACTTTCTTGAAGGCATTGAGGAGCGGCACAATCGTGATGGAGCTCTTATAGCCCTCGCCAATCGACGGGATGTCGAGGAGGTCGGCCTTGGCATATTTGACGATGATATCGGCCTTTTCCTTTGGGATGACGCCGAGCTCGCCCTGAGCCTGAGCCAGAGCTGCTTCCGTATCGAGCCATTTCTGTACCCAATTCTTCTCGGAGAAAACGCTGTTCATCTCTTCCGTACCAAAGAGGAACCCGTGAATCTGGCTGTCGATGACCGTTGCTGACATAAATAAAACCCCTTTCGCTTGCATGCGGTGTTGTTGTTTTCCTGTTGTCTTTATCTTAACAGCCTGCCAGCGTGAAGTGAAATACCGCCATCTTATCAAAAAATAAGGGTACAGCTTTCGCAGCGCTTTTTTATGAGCCGAAACGGCAGAAATCTGCTAAAATTATAATCACAGTTTATTTTTACAACTTCATTCTATAAATAAAGTTGAAGCACATAACATGACCTTATCTTTTGATTCGATTTTCTTATCTGCTCACAGCAGGGTTCTCTGTCTCTGCCGCGAACTTTCTTCATATAAGAAAATGAAAAGGAGGAAACTATGGAAATACGACAACTCGAATACTTCCTAACCATCTGCGAAGCGGGCAGTTTCACGAGAGCGGCCGAACGCCTCTATGTCTCGCAGCCGGCTGTCACAAACGCTATCCGCAGCCTCGAAGAAGAACTCGGCATCCAGCTCTTTGACCGCAGTCAGAAGCTCGCGACCCTGACCGCCGAAGGCCGCATCTTTGCCGGCCATGTCGAGAAAATCATGCACGGCATCACGCGGACCGTCGAGGAAATCCATTCACTGCGCAATCTCACGAGCGGCGTGCTCGACATCGGCCTGACAGCACTCGGCGGCCAATCCGCCATCATCAGCCTGCTCAAGGCCTACCGTCATGCCTACCCCGACATCCAGATGATTCTGCACGAAGATACGACGGGGAATCTGCAGCAGGCCCTGATTGAAGAAAAACTCGACCTCGCTATCTTTGCCCCATGGCAGAAGAACAACAGTCTTTCCTACGAAATGCTCGATGAAGAAGAGCTCGTCGTCTGCTGCAGCCGCCATCACGCCCTGCACCGACGCAACAGCATCGCCCTTGCCGACCTCAAGGTCATCCCAGGCAGGCGCACGGCTTCAGTCGCCAGCGCCAGCCGTTTCTTAGCTGCATTGGCCCATTTTTACCAAAGAGAACTGCAGCAGGAAAAGCTTCCTATCACCACTTCTGCCGCGAAGCAGAGCTTAGCCAGTCAAACCGACCAGCTGACACAGCAGCTGCAGCAGGCTTCCCTTGAAATCATCAAGCAGCAGATTAACGGCCCCGCAGATGAAGAAAACATCGCCGCGCCTGCCAATCTTCCCAAAGAAGGGGCACCATCCCCCAGCATGAGTGAGGCCCTGAAGAATCTCAATTACCTCGTGCGGCGCATCGAACGCCTTGCTGCCGCCAAATGACAAATACGTGACAAAATAAAATAAAGCATAAGAAAAAGTCAGCCTCGAGGAGCTGACTTTTTCTTATGCAAATGCATGTCTATAGGTTGACTTACTTTGGGAAAGCTATCAGAGACTGCCTTTCATGACGGCGTTCGTCTTCTCGATGCACTGATGTGCTTTGTCAATCGAGAGTCCGAGCGTGCGCATGATCTTATCTGGGTTATGGAAGCCCATGCTGTTCTCGGCAGCGACCCAATCCCAGTACCACTGGGCTTCGCGGACGAGCTGGCGGGATTCTGTGAGCTGTTCATCCGTAGCGCCGGCATCCATAGCGGCCTTGATGGTCTTATGGGCCTGAGCGACGGTCTGTCCGGCAATGCGCTGGAGCTTGAACGTGTTGTCGCCAATCGTCTGAACGCGGGCCTTGAGGGTCTCAGCGCTCTCGTCATGGCATTTGAGGCAGGACTCTTCCGGAGTCTTGAGCGGGTTCGTCATCCAGTGCGACGTGTATTTCTGGCCGTTCTCTCTCATGTACGGCATATGGCAGTCAACGCAGGTGACACCGGCATCGGCATGGACACTCGTTGCCCACGCCTCAAAGTCCGGATGCTGTGCTTTGAGCATCGGTGCCTTGGAGTCGGCATGAATCCAGTCCTGCGTGAAGCCGCCGGCCTGACCAGACTGATAGAACTGATACTCGGATTCGGCATCGAGGCCATTGTCGAACGGATGGTTGACGCGGCCGTCTTCCTTCGTGAAGTAGTACTCATTGTGGCACTGTGCGCAGACATAAGCGCGCTTGTCATTGTGCGAAGCGTTGTTCACATCAATGCCGCGGCGGGCCATCGAGTCGATGAAGCCCTGCTGATAGACGCGCAGTTCCATGGTCTCAGGGTCATGGCAGGTCGAGCAGCCGAACCACTGGTCATCTTCAATCGGAGCCATGACTTCTTCGACAGGCTTCGAAGCGTAATCCCAGCCGCTCTGTTTGTAGTAGACATCATACATGTACGAGCTCTTGCAGGTGATGCAGTTGCCCTTCTGGCCCGGCAGGCGTTTCGTGTTCTTGAAATCCTCGCCGGCATACGTATGGCCGCGGTCATCATCGTACTGCAGGGCGAATTTGTAGCCCTTGAAGTTCTCAAGCATCTCCGGCTGCTCGGTCAGGTGAGAATTGCCTTCCTGGGCACCGCCATAGCCTGTCGGCGACGGCGAAGTATCATTGTTCTTCATGAACGAATTGTACTCCAATGGATAGGCATCCTTATACGCTTCTTTGCCGAGCTGCTTTTCCTGGGGAATCTTGGCGAGCTTGACGCTATTGTCGTTCGGCGCCGCGACGATGCGTACGACGACAAAGCCAAAGAATACAACGCAGACAGCTATGATTCCCGTCAATATCTTCTGTAGCTTACTCAACTTTTATCCCCCCTTCGAGATGATTTGAACCATGTGCGATACTGCTGTGGCATTTGAGGCAGTCACCGCCCGTGTCGAGATTTACACCGACATCGGCATGAACCTCACCCATCGTCGTCGAATGGCAGCGCAGGCAGTTGTCATTGACCGTCCGTCTTCCCTGTGCTGAGATCTTGATATGGGCTGGATAGTCGCGCAGCACTTCATGATACGTATCAATCATGCCCGTGCGGCCTTTCTCAAACATGTAATGTACGGCGTTGTCGTGCGGCAGGTGGCAGTCCGTGCATTCCAGCGAGCGATGCGAGGACATCGCAAATGTCGCCTGCTCACTCTTCATTGCATGACAGGAGCCGCAGAATGCGGGCGATCCCGAAAATGCCATGGCAGCCGAACCTATGCCACAGACGGCGACGCCGATGACGAAACCGCCGGCCAGGCAGGCCAAGGTGTGTTTCTGAAATAGTTCCTTGAACTCCACTCTGGTTCCCCTCCTCTCTCTTACTACGCCTTATTTGCTATTATTATATCATTGTAAAAAAAAGCAAGGCGTTGCCGGAGCAACGCCTTTTTAAATATTATTTATTGTCTCATAACTCACTCTGATGACCGCGCGACGGGATTGCAGCAAAGCAGCCAAAGGCCGCGGCAATGGCACCGAGCCAGAGCAGATAGATGAACGGCTTCGTGCTGACGGCAGCCGTCACGGCAATCTGGGATTCTTCCTCAACCGATGGCAGAATCTCCAGACGGGCCTGCGAGTCATTGCCCGAAATGCCCGTCAGACGGATGCGTTTTTGACCATCAAAGATAGGAATGGCCTCAGACGTGCCGCCATCGCGCGTCGCAAGAATCGTCGGCTTTGCGTGCTCGACCTTCTCGCCATCCGTCACGGCAATCGTGGCCGTCACCAGGAGTTTGCCATCCGGCTGCTGCTCCATCGTGACATCGTCATAGCGGTAGGCGAAGATATCGCCCATTTCCATGCGGCCTTTTTTGAGGATGAGCTCTAAGCGTCCCGTATCCTTCGGCGGCGTCGGGGCGATGTAGATATCGCCCGTGATGGTATGGGCAATGGCCGGCTCGCGCGCAGCATCTTCGCCGTTCTTATGGAGCTTTGTCATGGCCTGTGCCTCATCGCCGTCGACAAGATAGCGGTAGTACTTGGCCGTGCCGTCATCCGTGAAGAACTGGCCTTCATACTGCACGGTATGCCTCGCGATATTCACCGTATCGCCCGGCTTGAGCTCCTGCGACAGCGACTGACTGCCGCCGCCCGAAAGCACCATGGCAAAGAGGGCGAGACCGACACCGGCATGGGCGATGAGGGCGCCGCCGCGCAGCATATGACGGTGCCAGCCCGCAAACGACGCGCCGACGAGGAAGGCCGCAGCAGCCGCCAATAGCAGCAGGCCGATTTCGCGCGTCCCCGTCAGGAACGCGGCTGCCACGCCGAGAACGGCAAGGATGAGCGCCGGTATGGATTTGGCGCAGGTCTCCTGCTGTCCATAGCGCCAAAGAACGGCCACGCCCATGATGATGCACATGACGATGGCCAACGGCAGGGTCGTGCGCACATAGAAATTCGTATCGACAGCCGCAGGCTTGCCAATGAGCTGCGTCAAAAGCGGCATCGACATGCCGATGAAGATGACCGCCGCAATGAAGACGAGGATGAGCGCACCTAAGAGTAGCATGAACTCGCGGCTCTTATAACTCGTATAGAGCTGCCCCTGCGGCAGACTGCCGGCCTTCATGACGAGCAGCAGCAGGCCGCCAATCAGCACGATGGCATTGACGATGGCCAAGGTCATGCCGATGCTCGTGCCGCTGAACGAATGCACGGAAAAGTCCCCGAGGATGCCGCTGCGCGTCAGGAACGTGCCGTAAATGACGAGCGAAAACGTAAAAATAACCGAAAGATGAAGAACGGAGAGCCCCGCCGGACGGCGTTTGGCGACGTGCAGTACATGGACGAAGACACCGGCGAGCAGCCAAGGTACGAACGAGGAATTCTCGACAGGGTCCCAGCCCCAGTAGCCGCCCCAGCCAAGGACTTTATACGCCCAGTAGCCGCCGACAAACACGCCGCCCCCGAGGAAGCCCCAGGCCAGAAGCGCCCAGCGGCGCGCCGACTCGAGCCAATCAAAAGAAGCGGGCTTTTTGACAAGCGAGCCCATGCAGTAGGCAAACGGCACAGCCAAAAGTGCATAGCCGATGAAGATGATCGGCGGATGCACGGCCATCCACGGGTCCTGCAGCAGCGGGTTAAGCCCCATGCCATCCTGCGCCGCCGTCGCAGCCGCGACAAACGGACTCTTGGCCAGAACGAGGATGACGAGCAGCGACTCCAAGATGGCATAGACCATGAGCCCTGCGTCCTCCATGCGGCGCCTGAAGCAAAGGCAGATGGACGCGGCCGCATGGATGAGCAGCCAGAGGAGCAGTGAGCCCTGCTGACCTGCCCAGAACGCTGAGATCTTATACATCAGCGGCAGGTCCTTAGACGAATAGCTTGAGACATAGGCAATCTCAAAGTGATTGCCGAGAATCAGCACCCAAAGATAAAGTGAAGCGACCGCGGCCGCAAAGAAAGACAGTGAAAAACAGATGCGGCCATAACGCGCGCCCGTCTCATCCTTCATGGCATAGCCATAGGACAGAACGGCCAGCAGTGAAAAAAACAGCGATGTTGCCAGTGAAATTGTTCCTATCATAATACTACCCTCATAAAATATCTCCCAGCCGATTATTTCTTCTGTTCGTATTTCGACGGACATTTGATGAGCAGTTTATCCGAGGAAAACACACCATCCTGCATCCTGCCGATGGCGACGATGTGATACGCCTCGTCAAACTGGTCCGGCTTCGTGCCGTGATAATGAACAGGCAGCGTCTCCCCCGTCTCTTCATCCTGCAGCGTGAAGACAAAATCATCGCCTTCCATATGCGGTGCAGGTGCATCTTTTGCGAGCAGGCCCTTGACCTGCACATTCGACGAAGTCGCGGCTTTGGCTTCCTTGATGCCGACATACGGCGTGACCGAATCGGCAAAGCTCCAGCCGGCATAGCCGACAAAGGCCAGCAGAAGCACGATGAGCAAAATCTTACGTTTCATGATGCACCTCTTTGACTTTCACGCGCTGACGCAGCACAGCGATATAGATGAGTGTCATATCGAGAAGCGACGCCATCAGCACCTTGAGCATGATGGGGTCCATGTCAATGGAGCCGCTGCCGTTGATGACCGGCGACGGATGAAGGGAAAAATAAAAGCGCGGGATGATAAAGACGAGAAACGGCACGGTCAAAAACGAGAACAAGGCGTAGATGGCCGCGACGCGGGCCCGGCGCTTCTCCTCAGGAATAGCCGCCCGCAGTGTCAGGTAGGCCACGTAGATGAGCAGCAGCACGAAAATCGTCGTCTGCCGCGGGTCCCAGTTCCAGTAGGCCCCCCAGGTCAGCTTCGAAAAAAAGGCGCCGCTGGCCGTGGCCAGCAGGACAAAGATAAGTCCTAGACGGGCCGACTCGGCACCGACAATATCGAGATGCCTGCTCGGCTGCCGCAGATACCGTACGGCATAAATCGCACTGACGAGAAAAGCCAGCACCGATATCCAGGCCACCGGAATATGGAAAAAGGCGATGCGTACCAGATACCCGAGTCCCATAGCCGGCGGCACGAGGAAAAACACGGCGTACAGCGTACCTGCAGTCAGCAGGAGAATCAGCAGCCACAGCCCCTTCTCAAGTCCTTTCATCCTCTCAACTCCCTTCCTATATAATAAAGTCAATCTTCATACCATAAAAAATCAAACAGCAGCGAGGCCGCAATCGTCAGGATGCCGTCGTAGAGCAGCATGCCGACGAGATACGAAAGAGCCGGCAGCGCGCCGCCAAAACATCCGGCCGTCAGCACGATGGCCGGCAGCAGGATGGGCAGCATGACAGGCAGCATCAGGATGGATAAAAGCCCGTTCTGTACCTTCGCTCCAGTCATCAGGGCCGAGAGCAGCGTACCAGCCATGGCCATGCCATAAGTACCGGCCAGCAAAGTCAGGACAAGAATGGCCGGTGAGAAGACATCCCCATCCATGAGGATGAGATATACCGGCACAATCAGCAGTCCCAGCACAAAGAGCAGCACCGCCATGAAAAGTCCTTTGCCAAAGAGCACAGCCTGCGAACTGCCGTAGACCTGCAGAGCCATGAGCGTGCCCGACTGCTCTTCGTCGGCAAAACCGCGGCCGGCACCGGCAATCAGCGAAAAGAACAGGATGACCCAGATCATGGCCGCGAGCAGCCTTGGCGTCAGCCGGTCCCCCTGCAGCAGCAGACTGACGCACGAAAGCGTCGTCAGCGCAAACATGAGTACAACAAGCCAGGAGGATTTCGAACGCAGGCACAGGCGGGATTCTTTCCGGAATACCGTTTCAATTTCCCGATAAAGCGATGCATGCATCGGCCTGCGCCTCCTCTTCTGCGTCATTCGTGGCCAGGAGCACGAGCCTGCCGGCCGCCGCTGCTTTCTTTATTTCGCGCCGCACCATGGCCCTGCCCTCGGCATCGAGATTGGCGCCCGGCTCATCAAGCAGCCAGATGTCAGCCCCCGCCCCTAAGAGAATGGCCATATGCAGGCGTTTTTTCATGCCCGTCGAGAAATGGCCCGCATATTTTCCCTTTACAGCCTCTGCCGAAAGTCCGACCCGCTGCAGCAGACTAAGGTATTCTTCTTCCTTTAACGGCACCTGCCGGCGAAATCCTAAGAAAAAGTCGAGATTCTCGCGGGCCGTGAGCTTTGGATAAACGTGAAAGTCCGGTGTCACGAGAGCCAGACGCTGACGGTAGGTTTCCCTGCGCAGCTCCTGCTCCCCGTCTTTGACGATGACGCGGCCTTCATCGGGCAGCAGCAGCTTCGCCGCCAGCCGCAGCAGCGTAGACTTGCCGCTGCCGTTAGCTCCGGTCACCGCAGTGATACTGCCGCTATGTGCCTCGGCCCGGACGCGGTCAATGACCCGCCGTCCGGCAAAACTCTTGGTCACATCGGAAAATATCAGACGCATCATCGCCTCACCTCTCCTCTTTGAGCTTTTCCTCGTCAAGCTCCATCCAGTCCCCTCCGCAGGTCAAAAGGCCCTTCTCTTTCATCAGGCCGATTTCCCTCGTCAGAGCACTGCGGTTGCATTCCAGCTCCTTAGCGAGCTGCACGCGGCCCGGCACCTTGACGCGCTTGTCCTCGCGGCCGGCACTTTTCTGCAGCAGATAAAGGATGAGCCGTTCACGCAGCGTTTTCTGAGACAAGAGCTCGAGTTTCGGGTGTGTCAAGAGTTTTGTGTAAATCGATTCAATAAGCAACATCGTATTGCTGC
>USAK01000002.1 GCA_900552565.1 uncultured Selenomonas sp.
CATCTACGACTGATTATACTACAGAACTATCTACAGAGCAATGGTATGGCTCAATGACTTACGTAAATTCGCCATACCCGCCTTCATCCCCCACCTAAGAGGTGGAGGACTTCTGGCGGATTAGGTTAAAATGGGATTTCCAAAGCGGCAGGTTGCGTTACTCTATGCCCGTGACCAGATAAATGCCCAGGCAGACAAAGACGACAAGTGTCTTTAAAAGAGTTAGGATAACTACATCGTAATACGATTCGCGGTGCGTCAGGCCGCAGACCGCTAAGAGCGTGACCAGAGCGCCCGACTGCGGCACAGTATCGATGCATTCCGAAGCCATGCAGATGATGCGGTGCAGGACGTCCGGACTCATGCCAAGCTGCTGGGCCCAGGCCAGCCATTCCTGACCAAGCATGCCCAGGGCAATCGTCATGCCGCCCGAGGAAGAGCCCGTCACGCCCGTCATGATGCCCGTCGTCACGATGGCCGACATCAAAGGACCATCGCCAAGCTGCAGGCCGAGCAGGGCTTCCTTGATGATGGCAAAAGCCGGCAGAGCGGCAATGACACAGCCGTAGGCATACCCCGAAGCAACGTTGAGAATGGCCGTAGTCGAGCCGATGGCGCCCGTGTTGATTGGTTTAGAAAGGCCGCCCTTGAGTTTCAGGCGTTTGCGGCCGATGATAGCCGCGGCGATGCAGCTGACAATCAGGGCCGCATTGATGGACCAGATGGCCTGTACCTTATCGACGCCGCCGGCGAGCAGCGAAAGATGCAGCGGGATAAAGGAATCAAGACTGTCTGGGTCCCAATGATACGCCCAATCCCAGTGGAACGGATTGCTGATGATGAGGTTCAGCACGATGACAAGCAACAGAGGCAAGGCCGAAAGTCTCCAGTCAGGCAGAGCTTCACGCGATTCTTCCGGCTCATTGAGCACGTGATGGCCATAGCCTTCACCTTTTGCTTTGAGTTTCTTGTGGCGGTAGCTCACCCAGCCCCAGGCCAGCAGAAAATAAAGCACGCCGCCAATGAGGCCGAGGATTGGCGCAGACCAGGTCGATGTGCCGAAAAACGACGTCGGGATGATATTCTGGATCTGCGGTGTGCCGGGGATGGCCACCATGCTGTACGTGAAAATACCCATCCAGAGCAGGCCCGGCAGAAGTTTCTTCGGGATATCCGCCTGCTTGAAGAGAATCGCCGCAAAAGGATACATGACAAAGGCAACGACAAAAACCGAAAGACCGCCGTAGGTCAGGACGCCGCAGCCTAAGAGCACGGCGAGGATGGCCTTATCGCGGCCGAGGGCCGTGACAATCTTATCGGCAACAGCGGCCGCAAGGCCGCCCTGCTCCATGATCTTGGCAAAGACAGCGCCGAGCAGGAAGACAGGATAATACGTCTTGATGTACTCAGCTGCCTTGGTCATGTAGATTTCACTGTAGACCGGCATGGAGGCATGGCCGCTGCCAATGGCGGCGACCACGGCAAAAATCGGTGCGATGAAGATGATGGAATAGCCGCGATACGCAAAAAACATCAGGAGTATCAGGCTGAAAACAATCATGCTGATTCCCATAGGGATAATTCCTTTCTATTATAATAGGTGCGAAGGCACAGGGATGAGAACGGCAAAATAAAAGGGGCTGCCCCCTGCCCATGATGTATGATGGACAGGAGAGCAGCCCTTGTAACATCCGATGTCTTTTGACAATCAGATATGTGCTTTTTCCTTGATGTACTTACGAGCTTTGATTGCATACTCGAGCGGGTTAGCCTTAGCCGGATCCTGCTCAGCTTCGACGATGAACCAGCCATCATAGTCGCTGGCGTTGATGATGTCGAAGATCGGACCAAAGTCGATATCGCCATCGCCCGGTACCGTGAACATGCCAGCGCGAACGCCATCGAGGAAGCTCATGTTCTCTTCCTTGACCTTGTTGCGGATGTTCATGCGGATATCCTTGAGATGTACGTGGCGGATACGCGGCAGATACTTCTTAAGGATGTAGATTGGATCTTCACCGGAGCAGACGAGATGACCCGTATCATAAAGCAGGAATACGAGATCCGGATCCGTCATTTCCATGAGGCGGTCAATCTCTTCCGTCGTCTGGACGCAGGTGCCCATGTGATGATGATACGTCATCGTCAGGCCGATTTTCTTAGCGACAGCGCCGAGCTTGTTGAGGCCTTCAGCAAGCGTCTTCCACTGCTCTTCCGTGTTATGCGGTTTGTCACGGAAAACAGCTTTGTCAAGCTTACCCTGAACACTCGTGCCCTGCTCTGCAACGTTGCAGAACTTTGCACCCATAGCTTTGAGGAATTCGCAGTGTTTGATGAAGTCTTTCTCGACCTGCTCATACGGCTGCGTGAGCAGATAGGAGCTGAACCAAGCACTGGCAATCTGCAGTCCGCGCAGGTCAAGTGCCTTCTTGAGGACAGCTGGATCTTTCGGATACTTGTTGCCGATTTCGCAGCCCGTGAAGCCAGCCAGAGCCATTTCACTGACGCACTGCTCAAAGGTGTTTTCTTTGCCGAGATCCGGCATGTCGTCGTTCGTCCAAGCAATCGGAGCGATACCAAGTTTGATGTTAGCCATTTTGACAAACCCCCAAATTATGATATTTATACATGGGTCTTCCTGCCGCCGTTTTCAAACGGACGGCAGGCGCCCTTCTATACATCAGGAAAAATATTAGTATTTACGAGCTGCATCGTAATGCGGTTTCATGACTTCTTTGTAGCACTTGTTGACTTTGTCGAGTTTGGAAACCTGTGCGACGCCAACACGCCACCAGTCACCGTAGCCATGAACCATCGTCTTCGGCATAACCTTGCAGTCGATGAGCGTTGAAACCTTCTGTTTCTTAGCATCTTCCATAGCTGCCTTGAATTCCTCTTCCGTATGAACCGTGTAAGCAACACAGCCATAGGAACGTGCATTCATGGCGAAGTCTACCGGTACATACGCGCCGTCGAGCTGGCCCGTCTTCTTGTTGCGGAAACGGAACTCTGTGCCGTAGCTGCCCTGGCCGTGGCCAATCTCGAGGTTGTTGATGCAGCCGCCCTGCATATTATCGAACAGGATGACGTTGATCTTCTTGCCCTCAGCGATCGACTGCGGCAGTTCGGAATGGAGCATCATGTAAGCGTAGTCGCCGACGAGGGCATAAACCTCACGGTCCGGCTCAGCAATCTTGACGCCGAGAGCTGCGTTGACTTCATAGCCCATGCAGGAGAAGCCATACTCAACATGGTAGCTGCCTACCGTCTTCGGACGCCATACACGCTGCAGGTCGCCTGGCAGGGAGCCCGATGCACCAACGATGATGCCGTTCGGATCCATATACTCTTCGAGCATGCCGAGGACACGCGTCTGCGGCAACGTCTCACCGACAGCTGCTTTGTAGTTCTTGACAGCTTCTTCGAAGTCAAAGTCATCATCGACTTCCGGTTTATAATCCTTATCCGTGAAGCGGATGTGGAAGACACGGTCGACTTCTTTAATGTAAGCTTCCTTGGCTGCTTTGATATCAGCGGCATAAGCATCCGATACATGGTAGCCCGTCTTGCCGAGAGCTTCATCGAGCATCTCAAGAGCTGCACCGGCATCGCCGACAACCTGGATACCATCGAGCTTATAAGCATGGAAGCGGGAAACGTTGATGTTGACGTATTTGACGTTCGGGTTCTGGAACATCCATTTCGAGGACGTCGTGAAGTCCGTGTAGCGCGTGCCGACACCGATGACAACATCGGCATCTTTAGCGAGCGTGTTGGCAGCCAAGCCGCCCGTCTCGCCGACACCGCCCATGTTCAGCGGATGCTCCCAAGTAATCGTGCCTTTGCCGGCCTGCGTCTCGCCGAACGGAATGCCGTACTTCTCAGCGAATTTCTTGAAGACGTCTTCAGCCTCGGAGTACTTAACGCCGCCGCCGAAAATCAGGAGCGGACGCTCAGCCTTGGCAATGGCCTTGACAGCTTCCTCAATAGCACGCTCAGACGGTTTTACGCGGTCGATGTGATGAACGCGTTTCTGGAAGAAGTACTCAGGATAATCCCAAGCTTCACCCTCAACATCCTGCGGCAGAGCGATGCAGACAGCACCCGTCTCAGCCGGGTCTGCCAGCACGCGCATTGCGTTGATGCAGGCCGTCATGAGGATTTCCGGACGCGTTACACGGTCCCAATATTTGCAGACAGCACGGAAGGCATCGTTCGTCGTCGTCGTCAGGCTTACCGTCTGCTCCATCTGCTGGAGTACCGGATCCGGCTGGCGGTCAGCGTACGTGTCGCCTGGCAGGAACAGGACTGGGATGCAGTTTGCCGTAGCCGTAGCAGCTGCCGTGACCATGTTGGCAGCGCCTGGGCCGACAGACGACGTGCAGGCGTACATCTGTTTGCGGCGTTTCTGTTTTGCAAAACCGATGGCAGCGTGTGCCATGCCCTGCTCATTGCGGCCCATGCGCATGATCAGGTGGCCCGGATCTTCTTCGAGTGCTTCGCCGAGGCCGACGACATTGCCGTGACCGAAGATACCGAAGATACCTTCGAACATCGGGACTTCTTTGCCATCGAATTCGATATACTGATTATTGAGGAATTTGACGAGAGCCTGTGCTACCGTCATTCTGATTGTCTTAGCCATTGGATACCCTCCACTCTGTTATGCAGGATTTGAGATTACTTTCTATGCGGCTGCCAAATCTTTTTGTCAGCATCCGGTTCAAGAAGCCACGTATGCTCCGGAAGGTCGTTGCGTGTCTTCTTCCACGGATCCCCATCGAGATGGCGGATCATCCAGCTGTACCAGATGGCATAGCCAGGAGCTGCGCACTGCGGATGCATGTAGCCGCCGGAAATTTCGGACCAAGTGTTGTCCTCAATCTTGAAGACGTTATCGCCGATGAAGGCACAGCCAAAGCCCTGCGGACGGTCTACCTTGTAGGTATAGACCTCCGGCTGCGGATGATTGTGCGGCGTATAGCCCGTCCAGCAGCCCGGCGTCATGATGACTTCGCCGTTGACCATGTTGGAGTACGGTGCATTGTCGTAATCGAAGATTGTGCGGACCGTACGCTCAGCCGTTCCCTGCCATACACCGGCACCAAAAACGTCAGCCTGTACATCTTTCGGACGGTAGAATACCGGAGCAAAATCACGGTCATTGATCGTCTTCTGAATCAAGAGCTCCGATTTCTTCAGAGCCTTGACAACAACTTTCGTGTTGCGGGGAACATGCAGGCAGTACGGGTTCTCGTCAAGCAGAGAATCGCGGTGCATGACTTCTTTCTGACCATTCCAGGCAATCTCAACATCGCCCGTCGTGATGACAAAAGCAGTTTCCTGAAGAGGATCTTCGAACTCGACAACCTCGTTCTCATCCATTTCCTGATAACCGATATCCATGAGCATATCGCTCTCGCGCGTAGTCATTGCATTATAGCCGTGCTTGAGCTGACCTAAACGACCGAATCTCATAATGCTGCCTCCCAATCGAGTTCCGTAATGACTTTTTCATCTTTGTGTTCCTGCATGAATGCATCGATCTGCTCGACCGTCTGCATTGCATCGGAGCAGCTGTGGCTGGCAACGACCATTGCGGCATGAGCCGTGCCATGCTGCAGGGCCTGCGGTACCGTCCAGCCTGCGAGCAGGCCATAGACGAAAGCGCTGCCGTAAGCGTCGCCGCCGCCGAACGATTTCAACAGTTTGATATGATACGACTCAACCTTATAGGCCTTCTTGTCTGCCGTATAAGCAATCGAGCCTTTCTTGCCATGTTTGATGATGACGATCTTGGCACCCTGAGCAATGTACTTCTCAGCGATGACGTGATCTGCAGGCTCCGTAGCCTCTTCATCAAGGCCTTCCGTGAGGTTGACCTCATCGCGCGAACCGATGATGACATCGGCCATGCTTGCGAGCAGCGAGTAGTAAATCTGGATGTCCTTCTTGCTGCGCCAGCTGTACGGGCGATAGTCGATATCGAAGATGACGCGCGTGTTGTGCTTCTTTGCATACTGGACAGCGAGGAGGCAGGCCTCACGCGACGGGCTCTTCGAAAGGGCCGTGCCGGAGACAATCAGGATCTTGCTGTCAGCAATGTACTGCTCATCGACATCTTCCGGCGTGATTTCGAGGTCAGCGACCTGATCGCGGTACATCAGGATGCTCGACTCCGTCGGGCTCTTGATTTCCGTAAACGTCAGGCCCATGCGCTCGCCGTGTTTTGCACGGGTCATCTGCGTCGTGTCGATGCCGCGCTCATTGAAATAATTGAGGACGAAATCGCCGAACTGGTCGTCGGACACGCAGCCAATAAAGCCAACCTTTTTGCCCAGTTTGTTGATGCCGACGGCCATGTTGCCCGGCGAACCGCCAAGATACATCGAGAACGTCTTGACCTTGTCAAGCGTGCGGTTCAATTCATTCGGATTGAAATCCAGCGTAACGCGGCCGATCAGGACGACATCGCGTTTTTTATTTTCATCAAAGGTAATGAGTGCCATGTTCTTTATCCTCCTCATGCCTTATTTTCAAGACCGAAAATATGCATGTGTTTCTTGACATTTTCGTAGGTGCCCTGCACGATTGCATCGCTGAAATCGAAGTATTTCGCTTCTGGATTTGCAGCAGCGACCTGCTTGATTTTTCTTGCCGAGGCATCATACGAAGCCGTGGCAATGTTGATCTTCTGGATGCCGTTAGCGAGGCAGTTCTTGAAGTCCTGCTCCGTCAGGCCCGTGCCGCCATGCAGTACGAGCGGCGTTTTGACGGCCTCGTGGATTTCCTTGAGACGGTCAATGCGCAGATGCGGCGTCGACTTGTAATTGCCATGAGCCGTGCCGATAGCTACGGCCATAGCGTCAATGCCGCTTTCCTCAGCAAAGCGCTTTGCTTCTTCAACGCTCGTGACGAGGACATCGACGCTCTTGTAGTCGCCTTCAGCGCCGCCGACGCGGCCGATTTCGGCCTCGACATCAGCACCGTAGCTCTTAGCGAGCTTGACGACTTCTTTCGTACGGGCGATGTTTTCATCGAGCGGATATTTCGAACCGTCGAACATGACGGATGTAAAGCCAAGGTCCAGAGCCAGCTTGATGGTTTCCATCGTGCCGCCGTGGTCAAGATGAACGGCTGTCGGCATCTTGCACTTCTTAGCTGCGGCTACCATCACAGGGCCGAGAAGGTCCAGCGGCGAATAGCGCAGGCGGCCTTCTGCAATCTGCAGAATCAGCGGAGCATGGAGCTCTTCTGCCGCCTTGATGGCACCCATGGCCATCTCCATATCGGATACATTGAAAGCGCCGATGGCGTACGTGTTATCCGGTTTATTGATCAGGTCTGTCAAATGTACGAGTGGCATGACCACCCCTCCTATCTGTCGCGGTATATATTAGAAGAGTTCCTTGTAGATCTCGATGAGCTGTTCCTTCGTCGGAATGCGCATCGTGTTCTGCGGGCTGCCGCTCTCGAGAGCATCGGAAGCCATCTTGTCGAGCTGTGCGAGGAAGTCTTCTTTCTTGAAGCCGCGCTGCTCAAGCAGGGATTCTGCCGAAGGAATGCCAACTTCCTTGCAGAAGCGCGTAACCTCAGCAACAAATGCTTCAGCTGCTTCATGATCCGGCGTCTTGTCATCGGCAACACCCATGATGCGGCCAATCGTAGCAAAGCGGGCCGTGTTCTCTTCAATAGCGAACTTCATGCAGGCCGGCAGCAGGATGGCGTTCGAAACACCATGTGCGATGTGGAACAGAGCACCGATTGGACGGCTCATGCCATGGACAATCGTAACAGAAGCATTGTTGAAGGCAATGCCGGCTTCCGTAGCTGCAATGCTCATCTGCAGGCGGGCTTCCACATTCTTGCCATCTTTGTAGCAGATTGGCAGGTTCTTATGAATCTTCTTGATAGCGGAAAGTGCGAACGTATCCGTCAGCGGCTGTGCCTTGCGGGACGTGTAAGCTTCAATCGAATGGCACAGAGCATCGATGCCCGTAGCAGCCGTAACAGATGGCGGAGCCGTCATCGTGAACGTCGGGTCTACAACAGCGAGTGCCGGGATGATCGACGGGCCGCCGAGCAGCATCTTGACGTTGTTCTCCGTATCTGCAATGATCGTGTTCTTCGTGACTTCAGAGCCCGTGCCTGCCGTCGTCGGAATAGCTACGAGATACGGTACCGGCATGTCAATGTTGACATGCATGAACTCGTTGATCTTCTTGCCTTCCGGCTGCGTCGACATGAACATGATGGCCTTTGCCGTATCCATCGGGCTGCCGCCGCCAAGAGCTACGAGGAAGTCGCATCCCTCTTCACGGTAAACTTTCAGGCCAGCTTCAACGATCTTGTCCGTCGGCTCCGAGTTAGCACCAGCGAAGGTGACGTACGGGATATTTGCTTTGGCAAGTGCATTCTCAACCTTAGCAGCATTGCCAAACTTAACCATGAACTGATCCGTGACGATCAGGGCTTTGGTGCCTTTGCCCTGAATGTGCTCACCAAGTTCTTCAATGACGTTCGTGCCAGAAATGATCTTTGCCGGAACCATGAAAGTATAACCCATATTGTCCACTCTCCTATTCTGATGATGTTATTGACGTTGTTATTGATAACCTTTTGATTACCTTATGGCTCTAATTTAATACTTTTTCGGCAGGTTGTCAATATGTTTTTGGGATTTTTGGCAAGATTTTGCGGAATTTTATTTTTTCTGATAATCATGAGTAATCTTTGTGCTATCTATAATAAATGTGGGTTAATTGTGTAATTGATACTATATTTTTTTGCGTTTACCCTTGTTTCTCCATGTTATTTCTATTATAATAAGTTTATCAAATATACTCACAAACTGATTATTTTTTGAATGCTTGTTGGTTATTTTTCGCGGTCAGATTCGATGCGTCAAAATGCCGCAGGCAGTTAAAGCGGGTGATCTCTCATGAAAATCGATCGAATCAATCGTATCCATGAATTATTGAAGAATGTGCACAACATCTCCATCAATGACCTCTGCGATACATTCCAAGTATCCAAAAACACCATCCGGCGCGACATCGCCGAACTCGAGCAGCAGGGCGTCATCAAGAAAGTGTATGGCGGCATCGTGCTGGCCGAGCCATCTGGCGATCCGGAACCGTTTGCTTCGCGCGAAGGACGCAATGCCGACGCCAAAAAGCAAATTGCGCGCATGGCAGCGGATTTTGTACACGATGGCGATGTCATCTATATCGACTCCGGCACGACGACCATGCATATGATTCCGTATCTTACGGACAAACATCATCTGACCATCGTCACGGCCAGCGTCCATGTCATCAATGCGGCTTCCAATTACAGCAATCTCAATGTACTCGCCACGGGCGGCTCGCTGTTCTCCCCCTCCAAGGCCTTTGTCGGGCCTCAGGTTGTACAGGTGCTGCGCCGCTATAATATATCGAAGGTTTTTCTTGCCAGCACGGGCATTTCCCTCGAGCACGGCGCCACAAACGCTTCGCCGCTCGAATGCGAAATCAAACGCTGCCTTATCGAGAAAGACTGTGACCACTTCCTGCTCGTCGATGACTCCAAATTCGATGTGTCCTCCCTCATGAGCTACTGCACGCTCAAGGAAGTCCAATACATCGTGACGAACAAGATGCCGCCGGAAAAATACGTTTCGTACTGCACGGCCAATCACATCAAGCTGATAACGCCAGACACCCTGCGCCAGAGCGAGGTCCAGAAAATCGCTGCCCTGCGCTGAGGCTGACGTATCCATACATTATATATAGGAGGAATGCATGATGAAGAAACAGCCATTATACATTGGCGGTAAGGAAGTCATGACGGAGGAAACGCGCCCCGTCTATAACAAGGCGACGAATGAAGCCATCGCTGCGATCGCTGTAGCCGGTGAAGCCGAGTGCAAAGCCGCGGTCGATGCCGCGGAAAAGGCTTTCCATGAAGTGAAGCTCTCGCCGTACGAGCGCTATGAAATCATCCTCAGGGCAGCCAACCTCATGCGCGAACGCATCGATGACTTTGCCAGCACCCTGTCGGCAGAAGCGGGCAAGCCGCTTCACGATGCCCGCGGCGAGATTGGCCGTGCTTATCAGACGCTCATCCTGTCCGCAGAAGAAGCAAAACGTCTCAAGGGCGAGACGATTCCTCTTGCCGGTGCACCGAACTGCCAGCATAAGCTCGCCTTCACGATTCGCCAGCCGCTCGGTGTTGTCTGTGCCATCACGCCATTCAACTTCCCAGTGAACCTCGCGGCGCATAAAATTGGTCCGGCACTCGCGGCCGGCAATACGGTAGTCTATAAACCGGCATCGGCAACGCCGCTGACGGCAGCGCTGCTCTGCGATGTCTTCCGCGATGCCGGCCTGCCCGCCGGCTGCCTCAACCTCCTGACCGGCCCCGGTGCCCTCGTCGGCAAATATCTGACGAAGGACAGCCGCATCCGCATGTTCTCGTTCACGGGCAGCGTGCCGGTTGGCAAGTCCCTGCAGCAGGAAGCCGGCTTCCGCCGCTGTGCGCTTGAGCTTGGCTCCAACTCTGCCAACATCGTTCATGAAGACGTCCGCGACGTTAAAAAGACCGCTGAGCTCTGTGCGAAATACGCCTTTCTCAATGCCGGTCAGGTCTGCATTTCCTGCCAGCGCGTCTACGTCTCGCGCAAAATCTATGAGGAATTCTGCGATTACGCCGTCGCTTTCGCTAAGAAATTCAAGACAGGCGACCTCAAAGACCCATCGACCTGCCTCGGCCCGATGATTGCCGAAAAAGAAGCTATCCGCATTGAAGGCTGGGTAAATGATGCCGCAGCTGCCGGTGCCAAGATTCTGACCGGCGGCCACCGTCATGGTGCCTATTATGAGCCGACCATCCTCACCAATGTCACGCCGGATATGGACGTCATCAAGAACGAAGCCTTTGCCCCAGTCTTCTCCATCATCCCGTACGATACGATTGAAGAAGCAGTCGCCGGTGTCAACAACTCGCGCTACGGCCTGCAGGCCGGTGTCTTCACGAGCTCGCTTTACATCGCGCATTACGCTGCCGAGCATATCGAGGCCGGCGGTGTCGTCATCAACGACGGCTCGAGCTTCCGCATGGACAACATGCCGTACGGCGGTGTCAAAGACAGCGGCATCGGCAAAGAAGGTCCTGAATACGCCATCCGCGAACTCACGGAAGAAAAGACCGTCATCATGAACTTCGATTGAGAGGTTTCCTTCCATATATAATATAAGAGCGCTCCAATTGCGCACAAAAAAGACCAGCAGCCATGCCGGTCTTTTTTGTGCTCTGCTTTTAGGTAAAAAATAACAGAGGACAGGAAATCCTGCCCTCTGGGAGAGGTCTTGATACTGGCCTGAATGGATCAGCCATGGATGACATCCGTGTACTCCGGATAATCGCGCAGACGGTCCACCGGCGGGAAGCCAACGGCCCCCGTGAAGCGGCCGCGTTCCCAATCCGGACGCGTCGACCAGAACATATCCGTGAAGTCGCGTTCATTCGAAGCGATGACCTGATAGCTCAGGAGCTCCGGCACAAACGTGCCATCCGGCCCGACTTCAGCCGAGAATTCCGTCACGATGCGCAGATACTGCGCTTCGGGCAGATTGGAGAGGTCCACATAATTCGTACCATCTTTCAGCACAATCTGGCGGCTGCCCTTGATGGTCGCCATATCGTCGGATACTTCGACCGTCGCCCGCAGACCGGCCTGCAAAGGCAGATGTGTCCTTGCCTTGAGCTGCGTAAAGCGCCAGTATTTTTTCTGCGTCTTGAACGCTGGGTCATAAACAGCTGGATGACGCCACTCCGTCGTATGTGTACCAACCTTGAGGATGTTGCGGAAATCGAGCCAGACGGCTAAATCTTCGCTCTCCGGTCCTTTTTCTTCCGGATGGTCATAAATGCTCTTGTTCTCCTCTGTCGTCAGCCCCTTCTTGTAGAAACGGACCTGACCGATGCGGCCGGGCAGATGCGTGAAGTATTTCGGACGGCCAAGTTCCGGGATGACATGTCCGATATACGAGTAGCCGACAAAAAGCGGCTGGTCATCCCACTGACGGATCTGGCTGTCCTCAGAAATGCCGGCGACATGGGCGAGCGGCTGGCCGTCGCAGTACGAGTCACCGCCTTTTTTCTTGTCAAAGGTCATCGTGTACTGGGCCCAATCGCCGATTTTCGCTTCGCCGCCCTGCCATGAATACTCTGTGATATCATGGCAGATGCCCCATTTGAGGCCGCCCTTGCGTTCGACGACCATGCGCAGGCAGTATGTTGCGCCCCAGCCGACCGACTTGCCGCGGACCATCAGCGGATTATGTCCCATCTCACTCGGCCGTGCGAGCCTGTCAATCTCGGCCCAGACCATGCCCGTAAAGCCCTGCGGTGCCCGCAGGTCAGGGCTGGCGGGAATCTCGATATAGTCGCCGTACTGCTCGAGTGCAACTTCCATATGGCCATCGACTTCGCGGACTTTCGGCGAACCGTGCAGCAAGGCCGTATGGCCATGCCCCGATTTGTCGAGAATGCGCGGGATGATGCGGATGCCGCCCTCGATGGAGACTTCCTTGGGCAGCTGGTCGGCAATGCTGACCTGATACTCGCCGCCCTGCTGGAATTTGTAATGGAATTCGATGTAGCGTTTCTCATGACCGCGGAAGAACAGGCTTTTCGTCTCCGCAATGCGCTGATTGATATAAAGCGGTACCGAGACAAAAATTTCATGATCTAAGTTATTCGTCGCTTCAATGCCCGCAATCAGGCAGTCGGCTGCCTCGCCCTTGCCCGCGCGGACCCGCATGTGTGCATAAGAAAGCTGCGTCGGCTCAAAGACGATAAGCTTAAGTTCATTCTCACCGACACGCAGGGTGTGTTCGCCCGGCTGTACGGCCTGATAAACGGCTGCAACCTTGCGTTTCTCCCCTGGCTTCAGCACAACGACCTGACTGTTTTCCTCGCTGCCGAACAAATTGATGGTATGCTCCGTCTTATTGTCCAGCAAGTCAATCGTGACTTCAGCCAGTGCCGTGCCCTGATTCTCTGCCAAGGCGCGAATCTCGACATTGCCGTTGTTATCAAGGCGGCGCAGTTCGACATCCGTGAGTTCCACCTTGGGTTCATCGTGGGTCAGATGGATGGTATCGACGAGTTTGCGCGTGCCATCGGCTAAGAAACCGTAAATGCGGTAGTCAATGGCATCATCGCTGACATCGAGAATGCCGTAGTTGCTGTGACCCGTGGCAATGACTTCCGGGAATTCGCTCAGCAGACGCTTCTCGCCGGCACTTTCCTGATATTCGGCTTCGGGGTCCTGTGCGCTGCCTTCACAGATGTAGACCGTACGGGCACCGACTTCAGGATTGACAGAAACCGATTTGATATAGTAATGAAGATGGCCGCCAAGCACGAGCTGTGCACCGCAGCGTTCCGCGATGGGTACGATGTAGCGGTTATTCAGGGGGTCCGTATACGGATGATGCATCATGAGGATGCGCCATTTCGCCTTTTTGGCCGCCGGACTCGTTAAATCATCTTCAATCCATTTCAGCGTATCGTCAATGCGGCGGCGCGTCTTAGCATCGAGCGGCATCTCGGAATTGACCGCATTCATCTCGAACAGGCCCCATGGGTTGCTGTCCACAAGCGTGAAATGCACAGGACCATAGTCAAACGAGAACGTATTGCCGCCGTCGGCCGTATGGACCGTGCGGCCCTGCGTAGCCGTGAAGAAATCATCATAGAACGGGCCATCATCATGGTTGCCGTGGATATAATACGCGGGAATGCGTGCCAGGATTTCTGGAATCTTATGGAACCAGTTGTCCTTGTACTGGTCGTGCTGATAGCCCGTGCCAAACGAAATATCGCCGCCGTGCAGGATGAACTCCGGCTTTTCCTCGGCAATCATCTTCTTAAAGAATTCGCTGTTATGAAAAAGATGCGAATCCGAGAGTGTCAGCAGATGGAGTTTCTTGGGGTTCTTCTGCAGCGTCTGAAAGGATGCTGCCGCGACTTCCCCGCCGCCCGACACCGTATAGGCATATTCCGTATCCGACTGCAGGCCAGTAATGACGGCCGTGTACATGCAGGCGCCTGCTGGATATTCCTGGCAGGGTTCTTCCCGCTTACAGGAAACACTGCCCTGATATTCCTGTCCATTCGCAGTTCTCGCCGTGACCTGAAAATCCTGTGGCGCAGCTGTCTCCCAGGCTACGGTGATCTGCGTGGCACGCGGGTCCAACAGATAGGGCCCATTGATGATGTTCTTGTTCATATGATCTCCTCCAAGACCTGCTATGATCCTTATTTCAGCTGCAGCCATCCACACCATAAAACCGGCAAACGGTACACCAAGGGACTGAGGTCATTTACTTCATAAAGTTCATTAATACATTTGTTCTTCAACATAAATCATTCTTTCCCTACGCTTATTCTTATAATAGTAGAGAAAGAATGATTTTTCAAATCTTATTCAGCTTCTTCGTCCGTATCTTTATGCTTCTTTGCCCAAAGCGTCGGTACGATGAGAATCGTCATGATGGCAACCGAAGCAATCCAGAAGGTCGTGATGGTCTCAAAATGATACGTCGTGACACCATCGACAACAACTTTCGCGGAATCTACCAGGATGCCGTTGACGATATCCTGCAGGGCTGCACCGCCATAAGCGAGCAGGCCGATGACGCCCATGGCTGCACCAGTTGCTTTGCGTGGGCAAAGGTCAACAGCGAGCAGGCCGCCGACGAAGCAGAGGATAACGCCAAGACCGAAACCGAAGATGGCAACGCAGATTGAAGTGAGCGTCGGGTCGCCAGCCGGTACATAGCAGACACCTGCAATACCAATCAGCATGATGATGCCGAAAACAATGGTCGTAACGGAATGATGCGAATGGAAGATTTTATCGGAGATGATGCCGGAGAAGAAGGAACCAACACCACCGAGGATTGGCGAGAGCGACATGATACTGCCGGCCGTCACAAGGTCAAAGCCCTTTGCTTCCTGCAGGAAGATAACGCCCCAGCTCGAAATGGAATAACGGGAAATACCAAGGCAGATCGCGGCAGCAGCGAGCAGCCAGACATACGGGTTCTTGATGACCATGAGCTGTGCTTCCTTCGTGGAAACCTGCTGCTCTTTCTTTTCCTGGGCAACTTCGCCTTCAAATTCGTTAGCGGACGGCAGGCCGTAAGTCTCTGGCCGGTCACGCATGAAGCGGTACATGATGAAGGCGAGCACGATGCAGCAGACGCCTGGTACAAAGAAGGCGGCATGCCAGCCGAGGGCCGCGATGATCATCGAAGTGCCGAGGTACGTAGCACCTTCACCAACGTAATGGGCGATACTGAAAACACCGTAATAGGTAGCTAACTGACTCTTTGCAAACCATTGGGACAGAGAAACGATACATGGCGCCGAGCCCATGCTCTGGAACACGCCGTTGACGGCCCAGAGTACGATGAACACCCACGTCGTGTTGCTCATACCGAGAATGGCGTTGACGATAGCGGCACCGAGCAGGCCAAGAGGTACGATTTTTTTTGATATTGCAGTGGTCGGCGATAAAGCCGTTGGCGCATTTGCCGATAGCGATGGCAACAAGCATGCCCGCACCCATCATGCCAAGTTCAGTCGCCGTGAAGCCATCCTGAAGCATTGGCTTTTTCGCAACGCCGAGCGTCATGCGCATGACGTAATACATGCCGTAGCCAAGAATCATGGCCGTAACGGCCTGAACACGTGCTGTATGATACATCTTCTTGACCACAGCCTTATCCTGAATCCGAGGCTTATCTGGTCCTGTCAGAAACCATTTCAGCATTTCTTCCACCTTACCTTTCCTCTAAAACCGAAAGAAACTATAAGTTCTTGATGTTTTTCCCAATCTCTCCGGAAAAGACTGGATTTTATTGTGATTTATCAGTATAATAATAAATATGAAGTTTAACTTTCCCAACAGCCAACCATCAAATTATCATCAACTGATCTTTCTGGAATTTATTATACCGGAATCTACCAAGAAGTTTCTCTGTTTTCTTGGCCAGCATTGTGCGAAAACTTATAATTTTTGTTTTTCCTGACGTATTTACTAGTATTCCGGCGCAGAAAGGTCGAGTATTATGCCCATCATACCTTTTGGCAGCCCCAAACAATCACAATTCGAGCTTGGACGGCGGCCTTACCTTGAATCTGTTGAAAATCTCAATAACATCACGTCCTTTGGCACGCTTCGTTCCCATCACGATATAGCCGAGTTGCTTTTCATCGAAAAAGGCCATGGCCGCCTGCTGCTCAAAGATGGCAGTCTGCAGCTGCGCACGGACGACCTCGTAATGATTAACAGCGACGTCCTGCACGACTTCAAGGTGAGCACCTCGTTCATGGCCTTCACCATGCACCTGAGCTCACTGCAGCTCTGCGGCCTG
Organism: uncultured Selenomonas sp.; assembly: GCA_900552565.1. Lineage (GTDB taxonomy): Bacteria > Bacillota > Negativicutes > Selenomonadales > Selenomonadaceae > Mitsuokella. The sequence goes on from USAK01000002.1 coordinate 16,431, forward strand.
CCCTTAGGACAGCTCACAAAAGCACCGCAGCCGTTCGTCCTCCACCTGTCGCAGGAAGGACAGCATGCTTTCCTGCGCGGCCTGCTCAGGGAAATCAAGCTCTATGCAGCATTCAATGACGACAGTCCCGAACGAGCTGAGATTGCCGCCTGCCTGCTGCAGGCATTGGTTCTCACGGCCGTGAAGCTCGCCTCCGAGGCCAACGAAGCCGGCGAAGACAATGCTTCTTATAATATGGGCACGCGCATCAAGGAATACATCGATGCCCATTACCTTGAAGACCTCAAGCTGCCGGATATTGCCGAAGCCCTGCACATCAACCTTTACTACCTCTCGCATACGTTCAAGGACCTCACGGGGTCCTCACCGATGCAGTACATCATCCGCCGCCGCATTGACGAAGCCCAGACACTGCTGCTGACCACGAACATGACGATCACAGACATCGCCATGCAGTGCGGCTACAACAACTCCAACTATTTCCAATCCGTCTTTAGCAACATCGTCGGCATGCCGCCGGGGAAATACCGCAAGACATGGTCACAATAAAAAGTCATCTGCAGAATTTCGATTTTGCAGATGACTTTTTATTTTTCCCAGAATGGTGCTACAATAGATATGGAAAATTTTTATTAACGAAATACAATTCATTATATTATTGGAGGAATAAAACATATCATGACAGACCAGCGGAACCTTCATATCGGCTGCCATCTTTCTTCGGCCAAGGGCTTCCTCGCCATGGGCAAAGAAGCGGTGAAACTCGATGCTGACGTCTTTGCTTTCTTTACACGCAATCCGCGCGGCGGCCGCGCTAAAGAACTTGACCTAAAAGACGTCGCTGATTTTCTTACCTATAAAAAAGAACATGGTCTTGGCACGCTCGTCGCCCATGCGCCCTATACGATGAATGCCTGTGCGGCCAAGGAAAATCTGCGCGTTTTTGCGCATAACGCCATGGCCGACGACCTTGCACGCCTTGAGCACCTGCCGGGAAATCTCTACAACTTCCATCCGGGCAGCCATGTCGGACAGGGCGCAGAAAAAGGCATTGAACTTATTGCCAAGCAGCTCAACGATGTCATCCGGCCAGAGCAGCAGACAACGGTGCTCCTCGAAACCATGGCAGGCAAAGGCACGGAAGTCGGACGCAGCTTTGAGGAACTGCGCGCCATCATCGACCGCGTCAACCATCAGGAAAAACTAGGCGTCTGCCTCGATACCTGCCATGTCTGGGACGGCGGCTATGACATTCAGGAGCATCTTGATGAGGTCCTGACGGAATTTGACAGCGTCATCGGCCTCGGCCGTCTCAAGGCCGTTCATCTCAATGACAGTCAAAACGAGCGCGGCAGTCATAAAGACCGCCACGCCCGCATTGGTGAAGGAAAGATTGGCCTTGAAGCACTCGTGCGCGTCATCCGCCATCCGGCCCTTAAGGACCTGCCCTTCATTCTCGAAACGCCAAATGACGCCGCTGGCTATGCCCGCGAAATCGCTATGCTGCGCGAAAAAAGTGAGGCCTGAATACATTCTTTTCATTTCAAATTTGCCGCAGCAAAAGTCAGCCTCTCTCTTGGCTGCGCTGCTGCCGCCACACCAATCGACAATGTCGATCCCGTTCTTGCCCGTGCCGACCGCTTGATGTACGAGCAAAAACTGCTTCATCACCGCACGCGCCATAAACATTCCTGAGGATTCCCCAGAAAGAAAAAAACAGGCAGCAAAAAGCCGCAGCCCTTTTGGACTGCGGCTTTTTTACTGCCTGAAAAATTTCTTTTGAAATATTTCGCTATGCAAGATTCGCGTGTGCGAATTATTTGTTCATTGCTTCCTGTACAGCAACAGCAACAGCAACAGTCATGCCGACCATCGGGTTGTTGCCTGCACCGATGAGGCCCATCATGTCAACGTGTGCCGGAACGGAGGAAGAACCTGCGAACTGAGCATCGCTGTGCATACGGCCCATCGTATCCGTCATACCATAGGAAGCCGGGCCGGCTGCCATGTTATCCGGATGGAGCGTACGGCCCGTGCCGCCGCCCGATGCAACGGAGAAGTACTTCTTGCCTTTTTCAACGCAGGCTTTCTTATAGCAGCCGGCAACCGGATGCTGGAAACGCGTTGGGTTCGTGGAGTTGCCCGTGATGGAAATATCAACGTCTTCGTGCTCCATGATAGCAACGCCTTCCTGAACGGAATCAGCGCCGTAGCATTTAACCTTGGCACGCTCCGGATCCGTACCGTATTTGATTTCTTCAACGATGTTGAGCTTGTTAGCCTTGAAATCATAATCCGTTACGACATACGTGAAGCCGTTGATGCGGCTGATGATCTGAGCAGCATCCTTGCCGAGGCCGTTGAGGATGACGCGCAGCGGGTTCTTACGAACCTTGTTAGCCGTCTTAGCAATACCGATAGCGCCCTCTGCAGCTGCGAAGGATTCGTGGCCAGCGAGGAAAGCGAAGCAGCCAGCTTCTTCGGAAAGAAGCATAGCACCAAGGTTGCCGTGGCCAAGACCAACTTTGCGGTGGTCAGCAACAGAACCCGGTACGCAGAAAGCCTGCAGGCCTTCGCCGATAGCTTTAGCAGCATCAGCAGCCTTCTTGCAGCCCTTCTTGATCGCAATAGCAGCGCCGAGCGTATAAGCCCATTTTGCGTTCTCGAATGCGATCGGCTGGAGGTCTTCTACGATCTGATACGGGTTGATGCCCTTCTCATCGCAGACTTTCTTAGCATCTTCAATGGAAGCCAGACCATACTGTTTGCAGACTTCGTTGATTTTATCAATACGGCGCTCATAGCCTTCGAATAATAACATTCTATTCATTCCTTCCTTTTACCTTGAAACTCGGAATCTCGTCACGCAGAGAGATTACTCTTCACGCGGATCGATGAACTTGACACCGTCAGCGAAGCGGCCCTTCGTGCTCGTGTTGGCTTTGATAGCCTCATTGGCATCTTTGCCGGCACGGACAGCTTCCATGACTTTACCGAGCTGTACGACTTCGTAACCGATGATGCGGCCTTCTTTGTCGAGAGCCAGTTTCGTGACATAGCCTTCAGCGAGTTCGAGGTAACGCGGGCCCTTCTTGAGCGTGCCGTAGAGCGTACCAACCTGGCTGCGGAGGCCTTTGCCGAGGTCATCGAGGCCAGCGCCGATCGGCAGACCGTTATCGGAGAATGCCGTCTGGCTGCGGCCATAAGCGATCTGCAGGAACAGTTCACGCATAGCCGTGTTGATAGCATCGCAGACGAGGTCCGTGTTGAGTGCTTCGAGAACCGTGAGGCCTGGAAGGATTTCAGCAGCCATAGCAGCGGAATGCGTCATGCCCGAGCAGCCAACCGTCTCAACGAGAGCTTCCTGGATGATGCCGTCTTTGACGTTGAGCGTCAGTTTGCAGGCACCCTGCTGCGGAGCGCACCAGCCAACACCATGGGTAAGACCGCTGATGTCCTGTACATTCTTGGATTTAACCCATTTACCTTCTTCAGGAATCGGGGCAGCACCATGATGTACTTCCTGAGTTACGCATGCCATGTCTTCCACTTTCTGTGAATAAGCAATCATTGTTCGTATTCCTCTCTTTTCTAAAATATAATACTGAGGTGCATTCACTTTGGGGCCAGCATTGAGGGGCGGAAACCGCCCCATCCCTGCTCAAGGGAATGCTGCCTCTAACTCGCTATTAAAGCTCTACGAGGTTCTTGCCCGTCATTTCTTTCGGGATTTCAAGACCAGCCAGCGTCAGAAGCGTCGGTGCGATATCGCAGAGAGCGCCGTCCTTGACGGACTTGACGCGGTCGGAAACAACGATGAACGGCACAGCGTTCGTCGTGTGCTTCGTGAACGGCTGATTGTTGACGTAGTCCATCATCTTATCGGCATTGCCGTGGTCTGCCGTGATGCAGACTTCGCCGCCGACTTCCTTGATGGCTGCCACGAAGCGGCCAACGCAGGAGTCAACCGTCTCAACAGCCTTGACGACTGCCGGGAAGACGCCCGTATGACCAACCATGTCGCAGTTTGCATAGTTGAGGATGATGAAGTCGTATTTCTCGGAACGGATGGCCTCGCAGACCTTATCCGTGACTTCCACAGCGCTCATTTCCGGCTTGAGGTCATACGTTGCGACCTTCGGGCTCGGAACGAGGATGCGGTCTTCGCCTTTGTACGGCTCTTCAACACCGCCGTTGAAGAAGAACGTAACGTGTGCGTACTTCTCCGTCTCAGCGATGCGGAGCTGCGTGAGGCCGTTGTCCTGAATGATCTCGCCGAGCGTCTTGTCGATGTGCTCCGGCGGGAAAGCAACAGCTGCGTTCATGCCGTCTTCGTACTGAGAGAACGTCGTGAACGGGATGTGAAGGTTCTCATCGCGCTCAAAACCGTCAAACTTCTCATCGACGAAAGCATGCGTGAGCTGACGGGCGCGGTCCGGACGGAAGTTGAAGAAGATAGCACCGTCGCCATTCTTCATGCCTTCGTAACCTTTGACGACAAACGGAACAACGAACTCATCGTTGACGCCGTTCTCATAGCTTGCCTTAAGACCTGCTACCGGATCATCGGCAACCACGCCTTCTGCGTGAGCGATGGCTTCATAAGCCTTCTGCTCGCGGTCCCAGCGATGGTCGCGGTCCATGGCGTAATAACGGCCAGCGACCGTAGCAATTTTGCCTACGCCGATTTCCTTGCACTTTGCTTCGAGCTCCTCAAGGTACGGCTGTGCGCTCTGCGGCGGCACATCGCGGCCATCGAGGAAGGCATGGACGTAAACGTCTTTGATGCCCTGCTGCTTAGCCATTTCAAGCAGTGCATACAGATGGCCCTGGAAGCTGTGTACGCCGCCCGGCGAAACGAGGCCCATGAGGTGCAGAGCACCGCCATTTGCCTTGACATCCTGCATGCTCTTGACGAGGACTTCATTCTTGAAGAAATCGCCGTTCTTGATGTCACGCGTGATGCGCGTGAGCTGCTGGTAAACAAGGCGGCCGGCACCGATGTTCGTATGACCGACTTCCGAATTGCCCATCTGGCCATCCGGCAGGCCGACGAATTCGCCGGAAGCCTGCAGATGACTCGAATTATAGTTTGCGAGGAGACCATCGAGGACCGGAGTCTTCGCAGCTTCCACCGCGTTGCTCTTATCGAGCTTGCCACCGAGGCCGCAGCCATCCATGATGATCAGGGCGACCGGTGCATGTTTGATTTTTGCCATTATAGATTACTACTCCTTCTAAAGGAAACGAATTAGTAGTTTACGATCTCGCTGAAGTCTTTAGCCTTGAGCGATGCACCGCCAACGAGGGCGCCATCGACGTTCGGCTGTTTCATGAGGTCTTTAATCGTAGCCGGCTTGACGCTGCCGCCGTACTGGATGCGGATGCTGTCAGCTGCTTCCTGACCAAACTCAGCTGCAACCGTCTTGCGGATATGAGCGCAGACTTCCTCAGCCTGGTCGAACGAAGCCGTCTTGCCCGTGCCGATAGCCCAGATCGGCTCGTAAGCGATGACGAGCTGAGCGACTTCTTCCGGCTTGAAGCCAGCGAGAGCAGCCTTGACCTGACCTGCGACGAAGTCGAGGTAAACACCGGCTTCGCGCTGCTCGAGGGACTCACCGCAGCAGATGATCGGCGTGATGCCGGCAGCGAAAGCTGCATGAGCACGCTTGTTGACGCCCTCATCCGTCTCACCGAAGTAGCCGCGGCGCTCGCTGTGACCGAGGACGCAGTAGTCTACGCCGATCTCGTTGAGCATGCCCGTGGAAATCTCGCCCGTGAAAGCGCCGTGATCTTCCCAATGAACATTCTGTGCGCCAACATGGATGTTCGTGCCAAGAGCAGCATCAGCAACAGCAGCGAGAGCCGTAGCCGTCGGGCATACGACGACCGTTACCTTTGCGTCTTTGACGAGCGGAGCCAGACCGCGAACGAGGTTCTTGCCCTCGACGATCGTGTTGTTCATTTTCCAGTTGCCTGCAATAATCGGAGTTCTTGCCATTTGAAAAATACCTCCTGTATATTCATCTAAAAGATTCTTATTAAAATGCGCGGACCTTATTTGTCAGCGAGTGCTGCAATGCCCGGCATCTCTTTGCCTTCAAGGAATTCAAGCGTAGCGCCGCCGCCCGTGGAAACGTGCGAGATCTTGTCCGTCAGACCCGTCTTCTTGAGGGCTGCAACAGAGTCGCCGCCGCCGACGATGGAGACAGCACCATTTTCCGTAGCCTTGGCAACAGCCTGAGCAACAGCGAGCGTGCCTTTAGCAAAAGCGTCGAATTCGAATACGCCCATCGGTCCGTTCCAGATAACCGTCTTAGCGCCAGCGAGTGCCTTCGTGTACTCTTCCGACGTCTTTACGCCGGAATCGAGTGCCTGCCAGCCATCCGGTACTTTGTCGACGTCAACCGTCTTCGTGTTGGCATCAGCAGCGAATTTGTCAGCGATGACGAGGTCAACCGGCAGAACGACTTTAACGCCCTTCTCCTCAGCTTTCTTGAGGATGTCGCGTGCAAGGTCGAATTTATCCGGCTCGCAGAGGGAATCACCGATTGGCAGGCCTTTGGCTGCATCAAACGTATGAGCCATGCCGCCGCCGATGATGATCGTGTCGCATTTGTCGAGCAGGTTCGTGATGACGCCGATCTTATCGGAAACCTTAGCGCCGCCGATGATAGCAACGAACGGATGCTGCGGGTTCTCAAGAGCTTTGCCGATGTAATTGATTTCTTTTTCCATCAGGAAGCCTGCAACCGTCTCGATGTACTTCGGAACACCAGCGTTCGAAGCATGGGCACGGTGGGAAACGCCGAAAGCATCGTCAACAGCAACATCAGCAAGCGATGCGAGCTGGCGGGCAAATTCCGGGTCGTTCTTCTTCTCTTCCTTGTGGTAACGGAGGTTCTCAAGCAGCAGGACATCGCCCGGCTTCAGAGCAGCAGCTTTTTCCTCTGCTTCTTTGCCAACGCAGTCCGAAGCCCACTCTACCGGACGGCCGAGCAGCTCCGAAAGGTGCTTAACGAGGTATTTCGTGGAGAATTTATCTTCACGTGCCTCAGTCGGACGGCCGATATGGCAGGCGATGATGAGAGCAGCACCATGGTCGAGCAGATAGTTCAGGGTCGGCAGCGTGCGGACCATGCGCGTATCGTTCGTGATGTTCATCTTATCATCAAACGGAACGTTGTAATCAACGCGGACAAATACTTTTTTGCCGTTTACGTCAATGTCTTTGATGGTTTTCTTGTTCATCGTAAAACCTCCAGGGTTTATTTTCTCATAATAAATGAGGTCCGGCCCAAACAAACGGCCGGACCTCAAGAGATCTTCTACTGTATTCAGTTGAGAGCTCTTAATTCAATTACTTAACTTCCTCAGCGAAGTATTTGATCGTGCGAACCATCTGGCTCGTGTAGGAGTTCTCGTTGTCGTACCAGGAAACAACCTGTACGAGCGTGTTGCCGTCAGCCATCGGGCTAACCATCGTCTGCGTTGCATCGAACAGGGAGCCATAACGCATGCCGACAACATCCTTCGAAACGATTTCGTCCGTGTTGTAGCCGAAGGATTCCGTGGACTCTTTCTTCATCTGCTCGTTAACCTGGTCAACCGTGACGTTGCCCTTAACAACAGCATAGAGGAGCGTCGTGGAGCCCGTCGGGGTCGGAACGCGCTGTGCAGCACCGATGAGTTTGCCATCGAGTTCCGGAAGAACGAGGCCGATAGCTTTTGCAGCACCCGAGGACGTCGGAACGATGTTCTCAGAAGCAGCACGGCTGCGGCGGAGGTTACCCTTGCGCTGCGGGCCATCAAGGGTCATCTGGTCGCCCGTGAAAGCGTGAATCGTCTGCATAATGCCGCTCTGGATCGGAGCGAGGTCATTCAGAGCCTTTGCCATCGGAGCGAGGCAGTTCGTCGTGCAGGAAGCAGCGGAGATGATCTGCGTGCCAGCCGGGATCGTCTTGTGGTTCGTGTTGAATACGATCGTCGGGAGGTCTTTGCCTGCCGGAGCGGAGATAACGACTTTCTTAGCGCCAGCTTTGAGATGAGCGGAAGCTTTCTCTTTGGACGTATAGAAGCCCGTGCACTCGAGGACAACATCAACATCATGTTTTGCCCAAGGAATGTTAGCAGCATCTTTCTCAGCATAGATCTTGATCGTCTTGCCGTTTACCGTGATGCTGTCTTCGCCAGCTTCAACCGTGTCAGCATACTCGTACTTACCCTGGGAGGAATCGTACTTCAGAAGGTATGCGAGCATCTTCGGGCTCGTGAGGTCGTTGATAGCGACAACTTCATAACCCTCAGCGTCGAACATCTGACGGAATGCGAGACGACCGATACGGCCAAAACCATTGATAGCAACTTTTACTGCCATTTGAAAATTACCCCCTAAATATTCTTAGAAGTTTCAGTTCTTACAGCTCTAATGATACAATAAACGGCGCCGAAATGTCAATGGTTTTATCATAAATTGAAGCAATTACAGTAGCAGAAAAAATACATATTATCAAAATATTCCCTTTTAAATCCGCAACAAGATGATTTTTATGATAAATCCCTTGGAATACTGATAAACAATAACTTTCTGCCCCTAAAGCAAAAGCAGCTGACAAGTAAAAATACTTGTCAGCCGCAAAAGTATACATAAATAGAATTTATACTTTATCCATTAAGCATTCGCTTTGCCCTGCTCTTCCTTTTCCATTTTTTCAAGGGCAAGAAGTGCCTGTACGAGGATGGCGCACTCCAGACGTTTTTTCTGGATTTCACAGCCGACTTCATACGGCTCGCGGATATTGCCATGGAAGAGGTCCGCATTGGCGTGGCAGCCGCCCGAGCAGAAGAAGCGGGCCCAGCAGTCACGGCACTTCGGCTTGTTGAGCACATGGCTCTCGCGGAAGTACGCCGGCAGTTCCGTGTTCGTGATGCCTTCATAAATGCTGCCGAGTTTGTAGCCCTCGCGGCCGACAAACTGGTGGCACGGATAGAGGTCGCCGTTTTCAGAGACAGCAACATATTCATGGCCGGCGCCGCAGCCCGACAGGCGTTTGGCGACACACGGACCGTTTGAGAGGTCCATGTTGAAATGGAAAAACCAGAACCCCCTGACCTCGCGGTGGCGCTTCATATAGGCCTCTGTCAGACGGTCGTATTCTTCGCGGATGCGCGGCAGGTCTTTTTCGGTGAAGCCCAACGGGCTGTCCTTCATGACGACCGGCTCGACCGAAAGGATGTTGAAGCCTTCATCGACCATCGACAGCACATCATTCGTAAAGTCCATGTTGTTGTGCGTGTAGGTGCCGCGCAGGTACGTATAGACGCCGCGGTAATCCCAGTCGCCGCCCTTACGGCTCGCGATGCATTTCTTGAAATTCTTCACGATGCGGTCGTACGTGCCGTGGCCGCCGGCATCCGGGCGCATGGCATCGTTGACTTCCTTGCGGCCGTCGAGCGACAGCACGAGGGAAAAGTCATTGTCATTGAGCCATTTGATATTTTCGTCATTCAGCAGCATGCCGTTTGTCGTCATCGTCAGCTTGAATTTTTTGCCCGTGTCCTTTTCGCGCTGGCGGGCGTATTCCGTGACGGCCTTGACCGTCTTCATATTCATGAGCGGCTCGCCGCCAAAGAAATCGACCTCGCAGTGCTTGCGCGGGCCGCAGCTCTCAATGAGGAAATCGATGGCGCGCTTGCCGACTTCCGGTGTCATGACGGCACGTTCCTGACCGTAGCTGCCGCCATCGCCGAAGCAGTACTTGCAGCGCAGGTTGCAGTCCTGTGCCACCATGAGGCAGATGGATTTAATGAGGCCCTTCTGCTTGAACGTCGGCGGTACGTCGATGTCCGGGGCGAAGAGCTCGCCCATCTTCATGAGCTCATGGAGTTCGCCGAGGGCTTCGCGCAGGTCTGCCTCAGAATACGTATCCTTGAGTCTGGCAACGACTTCTTCATCATTCGTGCCGTCAAAGGTATCCATCATATCGTAAATCATCTTGTCAATGACATGGACCGCGCCGCTGTTGATATCGAGCAGGATATAATGCCCGCCCTGTTCAAATTTATGGATTCTTGCTTTCATTGTCTCTCCTTACCAAGAAAACATGATTTATCTCATAGAAAAAGCCTTCCCTTATGGGAAGGCCTCTTACGAAAAATTATTTCTCGCAAACCTGATTGCCTACCGTGCAGGAAGTCTTGCAAGCAGACTGGCAGGATGCCTGGCACTCGCCGCAGCCGCCCGTCTTGAGCGAAGCCTGCATCGAAGGTTTGTTGACCGTCTTGATGTGTTTCATCGTCAGCCCTCCTAACTAGATAAAATCATATCTCTTTTTATTTTATCCGTTTTCGGACATCTTCGCAAGAACTTATTTTTTGAAAAGAAAGGCATCACTGCCGTCCTGCAGGGAAGACAGTGATGCCAAAAAGAGAATCGATAATGAGAGAAAGGGAGCGGCCTGTCGTCAGGCCCTCAGTTGATTAGAAGAAGAACTGGACACGGCCCCAAAGCGTATCTGCATCGCGGTCGGAGTCAATTCCCTTGCCGTTGAAGTACTTCGCCGTAGCGAGGACATTGTGGAATGGTGCGTAGTTCGCGCCGATCTCCCAGCCTTTAGCACCGACAACCTGGGCATCTTCCGTGCCGAAGATCGACGTATAGGTGCCGAGGTAACGGTAAGCGGCATAAGCGCCCCACGTGCCCTTGTTGGCTGGCTCTGCGCCCTTATAGTTGTAGACAACCTGCCAAGATTTATCGAGATTGTCGGCACTCGTGTTGTTTGCATAAGCACCGGACAGTGCATTCGTCTTATCGAAGCGGTAGCCAAGGTTTGCCGACCAGATGTTGGCATTATCCTCATCGTTCTTACCGTTCGTATACGTTTCGCCCTTGTTGAAGTCATCTTTCAAGCCGACAAAATCATTCGAATTGAGGTGATAGTAGCCTACGCCGCCCGTCAGCTTGCTGGCCTGCGGAGCTGCGTACTGGAGCGTGATGCCCTGGAAGTTTGCCGTATCGCCAACAATACCATCCTGATCGCCGCGAATTGACGTATGACCCTTCTGGTCATCAACATCAAGACGGCCTGCCATCAGCGTTGCTTTCAGGTTGTTGCCGAACGTAACCTGACCGCCGGAGAACTCATCATCGAAGACAAGGCCCTGCTCTGGCGTGTAAAGACCCATCTTACCAAGTTTTACCTGGAAGTTATTGTAGTCGCCCTGTGCGTAGATACGCTTGAGGTCGACTTTATCTTCATCGTGGTTCTTGCCCGAGCCCTTATCATCGGACATTTCCGTCGTGGCATCGAGACGTGCGTTTACATGCCAATGGTCGTTGACTTCAGCGCTCGGTTCGAGACGCAGGAGCAGCTTATCGGAGTTGTCACGGTCTTTGCCATTGTCATCAGCATGTTCCGTGCGCAGGCTCTTATACGTGTAACGAGCCTCGCCGTTCCATTTTACCATGTCGGCATTGCGCTCGAGGTTGCTGACGCGGACACCAAGGTTATTGAGTTCATCAGAGAACTCAGCAGCAAGTTTGTCAATCAGGGCCTTATCGGCTGCAGAAACATCCGTCTTAGCCATGGCTTTTGCAACCATCTGGGCCATCTCATAACGCGTGATGCTCTGGTTGCCGCGGAACGTCGTATCGCCGTAGCCTTCGATGACACCATCAGCAGCGAGCTGGGAAACAGCATCGTAAGCCCAATGGTCAGCCGGAACATCAGAGAACGGGTTTGCAGCAGCGAACGTCGTGCTGGCAGCGCCAACCACGAGAGCTGCCGTCAGTGCAGAAACAAGAGTCTTTTTCATAAGAATCTCCTCCTTGCCAAAAACAAATAACCGATTCAGGAGATTCAAAAGCTATAAGTTTCCGTGTTTCCTTATTACTTTTTTATTCTCCTGACATGTTCTATTATAACATTAATCGACATAATGTCAATTATTAATTTACTCTCTGTAAATTAAATTGCATCATGAATTTGCTAATAAAATAAAAGATTGTAAGAAAAGATTGTTCGAGTGCCTTTTCCTGTCTATAATATACTTAAGGTTTTATTTGAACACGACTTAACCTATTCACATAAGCCAAAATACGATAAAGAAGGAATTCCATGAAATTTCAACGCGCCCGCAACACCGCACAAATCGAAGAACGCAAGGAGCAGATCCGCAAGGCTGCTTTTGAACTGTATCGAGAAGGCTGCCTGTCTGCCGTAACATTTACGAATATCGCCAAAAAGACAACGTTCACGCGGCCGACCATCTACACCTACTACAAGACACGCGAGGAAATCCTGCTCGACTGCCTGCGTTATGGCATGAAATCGTTCCGCAAAGAACTGGAACGGCGTTTTCTCGGCAGGGACTTGATGACCAGAGAAGAATTCTGCCATAGTCTCGCCGAATGGGTCCTGTCCCATAAGTATCCCCTGCGGCTCTATTCCATCCATCACACGCAGCTTGAGCCATTATCACGGTATGAGCTGCTCGTCGCGTTTAACCGCGAGTCTTTCCGCACGTTTGCCAATTTCATGCCAATCCTCAATTATCACTGCCCGACGAACAGCACAGAAGATATTACATACTACGTGGCGTCGCTGCTTTTTTTCCTCACGAGCGTCTATCCTCTTGCCGACCCTTCCCCGATTCAGTTCAGGGCCTTTCAGGAAGCTGAGCCGCCTTTCGCCGTGCCGCCGCTGGAAGAAAGTATCTATCGAACGCTGCTCGCCCTTTCCTCGCCGCTGCATTTTGCGGCAGATGACAAAGAAAAATAAAAAATTCCCTGCAGGAAGGTCTCAAGACCACCCCGCAGGGAATTTTTCGTATGCTGTAAATTTACTTTGTGCAGTATTCCAGCCGGCGTTCCTTGAACGTCACAAGCTGCAGTCCTGCCATATCGGCAAGTTCAGCCGCGGCTTTGAAATTCATCGCGACATTCTCTGCCACATGAGCATCGGAACCGAGCATAAGGAATTTGCCGCCAAGTTCTTTATAACGCGTGTAGACCGGCATGAGCTCTTTTAGGGCACGGCGGCTGCCGAGGCGGCGCGTGTTGAGCTCCATAACAGTATCGGTCTCAACAGCCGCACGCAGGACAGCATCGATGTCCTCATGGAACTCCCCATAGGAAACTTCCGGATTATCGTACGGCGCGTAGCGGCTGATGTAGTCGATATGGCCGAGCACGTCGATGAACGCACCATGACGGCGCAGATTCTCTGCCATGAGTTCATAGTAGCGGTGAAAGGCCTCTTTTTTCGTCTTGCCTTCATAATACGCAGGATAGTAAATATCCTGTCCGTCAACGATGTGCTGCGAACCGATGACGAGGTCAAACGGCACTTCCTGCACAAAAGCCTTATTCTGCTGACAGATGGCTTCGTTCATGCCAATCTCGACACCGAGCCGCAGCGTATCGCCGCGGTATTTTTCGTAGGACTGCCAATATTTTTGCGAGTCAAACGTAAAATCCATATCTCCGGGATAATCGAGGTCAAGATGCTCGGTGAAGACGAGGCCTACGCCTTCCTCTTTTGCTTTTTTCAGGGCATCTTCCGCTTTCATCTCGGAATCTGCCGAGAATTCCGTATGGCTGTGACTGTCAAAAATCATGATGCACCTCAGGCTTTCGCTCCTGCCTCATAGGCTTCTTTCAAGGCATGTGCGAGCTGGTCCGGACACGATGTCGGACGCGGGCCGCAGGTATTGCCGGCAAAACGGCTGATGACAAAATCAATGTCCATGCCTTCAACGAGTTTCGAAATGCCGCTGAGGTTGCCATTGCAGCCGCCCTCAAACGCAACGTGCTTGATTTTTTTGCCATCGAGCTCTACCATGATAGCTTTGGAGCACGTGCCTTTTGTCTTATAGGTATAGACCGACATGAGTCTTCTTCCTTTCCAAACTTTCCAAACAAGCAAACAGAATTATCTATCGAGTACAGGAACTTTCATACGGATGTAAATCATCGCAATGGCAAGACAGATGATGCCCGTCACGAGGCCAAGCCAGCCGTTCTCGGTCAAGCCGTCAACGATATAACCGAAGAAGCTGCACGTCGCGACGACAATGACATACGGAATCTGCGTGCTGACATGGTCGATATGATGACACTGCGCACCGGCCGACGCCAGAATAGTCGTATCCGAGATTGGCGAAGCATGGTCGCCGCAGACCGCGCCCGACAGAATGGCCGTTACGCAGACGACGAGCATGCTCGGGTCATTCATGCCAAGAACTGCAATGGCAATCGGGATGAGGATGCCGAACGTGCCCCACGACGTACCCGTGGCAAAGGCAAGACCCACAGCCACAAGGAAGAAAATCGGTGGCAGGAACATGACGATAGAAGCATGGGCACTGACGATAGCGCCGACAAAACCGCCAAGATTCAAATAATCCTTACTGCAGATGCCGGAAAGCGTCCAGGCAAGGCAAAGGATGAAGATGGCCGGTGTCATAGCTTTGAAGCCCCAGCCAAAGCTGTCGCAGAACGCATTGAACGAGATGATGCGGCGCGGCAGATACAGAAGGCCCGTGAACACAAACGCGATGAACGAGCCGAGTACGAGGGATTTCGCCGAATCGCAGTTGGCAAAAGCTTCGGCAACCGTCTTGCCCTCGTGGATGCCGCCCGTGTAGAGCATGCCGTAAACGCAGGCTACAATGAGCACGATGAGCGGCAGGATGAGGTCGAGGATTTTGCCATGGCCGAGTTCCATCTCAGCCGATTTTTCTTCAGCATCCTGATATTCCTTCGGAATGACGAATTTCTTGTTGTTCTCGACAATGCTTCTGCCCATGGCGGCAAAATCGCGGCCCGTCCAGATGATGAACAGCATGAAGAGAATCGTCAGCCAGGCATAGAGATTAAACGGAATCGTCTGCAGGAACAGGCTGAAGCCATCAATCGTGCTGTCCTCCGGCAGCGAGGAACCGACGGCAGCGGCCCAGCTCGAGACCGGTGCGATGATGCAGACCGGTGCGGCCGTCGCATCGATGATGTAGGCGAGCTTCGTGCGCGCGACCTTGAGCTTATCCGTGACCGGACGCATGACCGTGCCGACCGTCAGGCAGTTGAAATAATCATCGATGAAAATGACAATGCCGAGAAGGGCCGTCAGCAAAAGCGCACTTCTCTGCCCCTTGATGGTCTTTGACGCCCACTCGCCGTAAGCGCGCGTCGCCCCCGAGCGGCTGATGGCCGCCACGAGGATGCCTAAGATAACGAGGAAAACAAGGATGTTGACGTTACTGCCGACCTTATCGGCCATGACCGCAAACATCGTGAGAATAGATTCGAGGATATTGCCCCCCGTGAACAACAGGGCACCAGAAAAAATGCCGATGATCAGGGACATGTATACCTCTTTTGTCCAGAGTGCCAGTACAATCGTAATGACCGGAGGCAGCACGGACCAGGCTGATTCTGCCATTATCCTACCTACTTTCTTGATAAATTTTTTCGATACAGACCTATTCTATAACATAATCGTTATAGTAGCAAATATTTTATGCATTTTTCTGCGCGACAAAGGCATCGGCAAGGCGGCCAAATTCTTCAAGCGTCAGCGTCTCGCCGCGGCGCGTCGGGTCGATGCCAGATTTTTCCAGGGCATCGCGCACCGCTTCTTTCGGGAAGCCGCCGCCCTTGAGTGCGTTCATGAGAGTCTTACGGCGCTGGCCGAAAGCGGCTTTAACCACGCGGAAGAAGAGCTTCTCATCGCTGACCTTCACGGCCGGCTCCCTGCGCACGCGGCACGAAACGACCACGCTCATGACTTCCGGGGCCGGGATAAACGAACGCGGCGGCACGTCAAGCACGATTTCCGGCTCCGTATAATACTGTACGGCAACCGACAGAGCGCCGTAAATGCGCGAACCCGGCTTTGCCGTCATGCGTTCCGCGACTTCCTTCTGCACCATCGTGACCATCCGCGTAATCGGCAGATGGCGTTCGAGAAGCGTCATGAGAATTGGCGTCGTGATGTAATACGGCAGGTTGGCCGCGACCTTGAACGGACCTTCTCCCATGATTTCGGGGATATTGACCTTGAGGATATCGCCCGGCACAATGCGCACATTGTCATAGGCCTTGAGCGTTTCTTTAAGGACGGCCGGCAGTTTTTTATCGAGCTCGACAGCCGTGACATCGGCACCGGCTTCGGCGAGTCCCTGCGTCAGTGTGCCGATACCCGGACCGATTTCCAGCACGCGGTCACCCGGCTGAATCTCCGCGGCATCAACGATACCTTGTACAATACGCGCATCGATAAGGAAATTCTGGCCGAGCTTCTTGCTCATGCGCAGACCAAAGGCCTTGAGGATATGCGTGGTCACTTCGCGGCTGGCAATCTTGGGCTGCAGCAGCTTTTCGTCTTCTGCGTTCATTTCGTCTCCCCCTTTGTCTTCTCTTCGTCTTCGTGCTCCATTTCTCCGACAGCGCGGTCAAATTCTTCACGCGTCACGCCGTAATGATTGAGGCGTGTCAAAAATGTCTTAGCGTTGGCAAAACCAAGGCCGAGTTTTTCACCGAGACGGGCACGGCGCGCCGAAGCTTCGGGAGCTCCGGAAAGTCCGTGCAGGATGAGGTCAGCCCCCGAGAAAATCTTCTTTGGCTCCCAGTCGAGCGTGCGGACCTTCGCAAGGGCCTTGCGGATGGCTTCAGGCTTAGCCTGTTCGATGCCGATATCGTCGTTGGCCGTTGCTTCTTCTACCGGCACAAAGGCGTGTTTGGCCTCAGGAAAACGGCGAGAGAGGTACTTGCGGATGCGTTCGCCGGCAGAATCCGGGTCCGTCATGATGATGATGCCACGCTTCTTATAGGCCTGTTCAATATTCTTGAGGGCCTGCGGCTTGAGGTTGAACCCCTCCGTGATGATGCAGTCGGCCTCGACCGCTTTGTCGATGGCGACGACATCCATCTTGCCCTCGACCACCAAAACTTCTTTAATCATAAAATTCCTTTCTATCTATATCTTATATGCTGGTTTTATTTTTATGCTTCAGGCTTGCGCGGAAAGCAGCGGCCTGACCGCACGGTAGACATCCTCGTGAATGGCCTCGATGCTGCGCGGCTCGCCGTTTTCGCTGCAGGCCACACGCGTCCAGCCGTATTTTTTCGTCAAATCCTCATAAGCCGCATGGCAGCGGTGCAGATAATCCGTATCGCGTTCGTGGATATCCTTTTTCGTCAGCGTTTCTGCAGCCCTTGCGGCAATCAGCCTGTCGGCGACCTCCGGTGCCATATCGAGGAAGACGACTTTATCCGGCACGGGCAGGCCGAGCTTGCAGAATTCAAAATCCCAGAGCCAGTCAAGAAACGTCTCCCGTTCCTTCGCATCCGTAATTTTAACAGCCTGATGCACCATATTCGATGTCGTGTAGCGGTCCGCCAGGATGATATCGCCGGCCTCATAATATTTTTTCCACTTCATGCGGAATGAGGCGTAGCGGTCGACGGCAAAGAACGTCGAAGCCGCATAGGCGTTGACATCCTCGGCATGACCGCCGAAGTCGCCGCGCAGGTACATACGCACCAGCATCGAAGAATCCGACGCATAATCGGGAAATTCAATGCGGTGTACGCGCTGGCCGTCACGCACAAGGTGTTCATAAAGGGCCTTGGTCTGCGTGGCCTTGCCCGAGCCATCACCGGCCTCGATGATGATGAGTTTTCCTTTTTTCGTCATGATACACTCCTATCTCAGCGCTGACGGACAACCTGCAGTTTCTGCAGCGAAGCATCGCGCGGGCCAACAACCTTGAGGCCGAGCTCCTGCATGGCCTTGATGTACTGCAGACTTTCCCTGTCGATGATATCCCCCGGACAAAGAATGGGGATGCCCGGCGGATAGAACATGAGCTGTTCCGCCGCGATGTGTCCTTCTGCTTCTGCAAAGGCCGCATCTTCCTTGGGTGCAAAGAACGCCTCTCTTGGCGTCATCCCCTGCGTTGGCACAGCCGGCAGCTGCCAGTCGTCCATTTTTTCCTGCGGCAGTGCCGGGCGGCGGTGTTCCTGTGCGAGCCCCTGCAGGGCCTTCAGGAGATACGCCGTCTGTTTTTCCGTATCCGCATACGAAATGATGAACAGCAGATTGCGCGCATCAGAGAGCTCGCACTGAATTTTATACGTATGGCGCAGAATGTACTCGGCTTCCACACCGGTCAGGCCGATGCCCGTGACCTGTACCGTGACTTTTGTCGTATCAAGCCCCGACGCACCATTATGGTTCATGTATTCAGGGCCAAAGGACCAGAGGCCGTCGATTTCATTGATGTCACGGCGCAGCTTTTCTGCCAGCCGGACAGCCCTTGCCACCGTTTCCCTGCCATTTTCGGCCATCTGCAGCCGTGCGATATCGATGGAGGCCAGCAGCAGCTGATTCGGGCTTGTCGACTGCAGGAGACTCGCAGCCTCGCGCACGCGCTCGAGATTGATGCGGCCTTCACGCACGAGCAGCATTGATGTCTGCGTCATGGCCCCGAGAATCTTATGCGTGCTCTGCGCGGCCATATCCGCACCGCAGTCAAGAGCCTGCGGCGGCAGCTCCTCCGAGAAACGCAGATGCGGACCGTGGGCTTCATCGACGAGCAGCAGCAGGCCATGGTCATGGACAAAATCAGCAATTTTCCTGAGGTCAAACGTCACGCCGTAATACGTCGGATAGACAAGAGCCAGCGCCTTCGCCTCCGGATGTTCTTTTACAGCACGCTCGACTGCCGTCAGTGTCATCCCCATCGCAATGCCGAGCTTTTCATCGATTTCCGGCTGCAGAAATATCGGCCTGGCACCGGCGAGAATGATGCCGCCAATCATTGCGCGGTGGGCATTGCGCGGTACGAGGACCGTATCGCCGGGATTCAGGGCCCCCATGAGCATCGTATGAATCGCCCCGGTCGTGCCATTAATCATGAAGAACGCATCGTCGGCACCGTAAAGCTCTGCCGCGAGCTGCTGTGCTTCTTTGATGCACATAGTCGGCTCGTGCAGGTCATCGAGCTCCTCCATCAGGGAGACTTCCTCGCGCAGCCCTTCTGCCGTGATTAAATCCCGAAGCAGCGGATGTGCCCCGAGTCCCTGTTTATGCCCCGGCGTATGAAATGCCATGGCCCCGTCGGCCGCATAGGCTTTCATCGCTTCTGCTATAGGCGCTCTCAGGTATTTCGCCTTCTCTTTTTCCACGGTTTCACCGTTCCCTTCCGCAGTTTTTCACAGGTTATCCACTGTCCCTGTTGAAAATGTGCATAAAAATGTGGATAACTCCGCTAAAAAACGTCAAGTTATCCACATGCTGCATTTTATCGTTTTTGCTGACGGCGTACGAAGAGGATGGCCAGCAAAAGTACCGCGCAGCCCACGACGATAGCAATATCATGCTTCGTGAACAGCGTCTCCGAACCGCCCTGCTCTACTTTTACACAGATGGCAATGCCCACAAGCACCGCGACGAGTAATTTCGAGAGCTTTGATAGAAGCTGCTTGTTCATTTCTTGCCCTTGCGCTCCTTCGCGCGTTCCTTCGCAGCCTTTTCCTTCGCCTTGACCTTATCGTCAATCTTTTTCTGCTGCTGATACTTCGCGTAGTCAACACCCATGCTCGCGAGCTTGTGCTTGACGCTCATCATCGGATGGCGCAGAAACATACGCTTGCCCGTCGAGTTCATAATCTTGAGGAACTCCTGCGTCTGTCTTGCACCAAAGCACGGACGCTCACAGCGGTCGCAGATGGGCTTCGTGATGCCGTAGGGGCAGCGGTCTATCTTCGTCATGACCGTAGCTAAAAGGGCCGTGCACTTCGGGCAGAGCTTGCCGTCCGACGTGCCATGATGGCTGTTGCAGTACATGCCGAACGTCTTGCGGATATTGGCTTTTTCCTTCGGAATATTATTTTTGATCTCTACCGGTTTCTTCTTCGGCAGGAAACGTGAGAAAACGCTCATGTCAATCACCCTTCATTGTGGTTTATAAGATAAATACTCTTCTATTTTAAGGTCAATGGCGCAGAAAAGCAAGCTGACTTTCTTTTTGTCTCTTATTTGCTTCTTATTTAAAGAGCTCGAAGAGCTGCTTGCCGATGAGCACAGTCGTCATGATGATGAAGAGCGGACGCACATAGCCAGCCCCTTTGGAAAGTGCCATGCGTGCGCCGCACCAGGCACCGACAATCATCGCGAGGCCCATGGGGATGGCATGGGAAAAGTCGACAATGCCAAAATAACTGAAGAGAATTGCCGCTGCGATATTGCTCGCAAAATTCAGGGCACGTGCATTGGCCGCAGCACCGAGGAAGTCAAAACCGACCATCAGGAACGCAAACAGCAGAAACGAACCCGTGCCCGGACCAAAGAAGCCATCGTAAAAACCGAACGTAAAAGCCACGAGAGCCGAGAGCAGCAAAAGGCGCATGCTCATACCCTGATATGTCGACTCTTTGCCCCAGTCCTTCTTCAGGACGCTGTAGATGAGCACGAGAATCAGCATGACGACGACGAGCGGACGCAGGAATTCCGACGGAATCTGCCGCACGGCCAGCACGCCGACCGCTGAGCCGATGAGGGAAATCGGGAAAAGGCGGCGAATCAGCCAGCCATCGACCTTGCCGGAGCGCACGAACGTCACGAAACTCGTGAAAGCCCCCATAACGGCCGCGACTTTATTCGTGCCAAGCACCGTAAGCGGCGGCAGGCCCGTCCACATCAGCGCCGGAATCGAGATAAGACCGCCGCCGCCGACCACCGAATCGATGAACGCCGCCATAAAGCCAAAGAACACGAGAAAAGTCAGTGTATTGATGTCCAATAATTCCATGAAAAACGTCCTTTCTTTGCGTCAGATATTTTTCATTATATCATAATACCGCAAAGCAGGCGAAATCATAACCCACAAAAGAAAAAACCCTGCAGATAAACTGCAAGGCTTCTTCTATATGAGTCTTATTCGTCGTAACTTGTACCTGTTGCGCGCAAACGTGCAATCGAGCGGCGCAGAGCAAACTCTGCACGTTCAATATCGATATTCTCGCTTTCAGGCGTTCCCTGATGGAAAGCGGCGATACGGGCTTTAGCACGGGCCATTGCTTCCTTAGCACGGTTGATATCAATATCAATTGGCTTTTCAGCAGCAGTCGCAAGTACCGTAATTTTTTCCGGCGTGACTTCCATGAAGCCACCCGCCACTGCGATGAGCTGTTCATCACGGTCAGCACCGGCGCCAAGACGAACACGCATGGCATGCGGCACAAGGCCCGTAACCAGCGGCGCATGATGCGGTAAAATACCAAGCTCGCCGCCCGTTGAACGGACAATCAGCATGCTGATGTCATTCGTGTAGACCATTTTATCTGGAGAGACAATCTCTAGCTTGATAGTCGCCATCGATTATCCCTCCTCTTCTTTAATCTTCTTCGCTTTCTCGATAGCCTCATCAATCGTGCCGACCATGTAGAATGCATTCTCCGGCAGGTCATCATACTTGCCTTCGAGGATGCCCTTGAAGCCGCGAATCGTCTCCTTGAGCGGAACATACTTACCCGGTGAACCCGTAAATACCTCAGCAACAAAGAACGGCTGCGAGAGGAAACGCTGAATCTTGCGGGCGCGCGATACCGTGAGCTTATCCTCATCGGAAAGTTCTTCCATACCGAGGATGGCGATGATATCCTGCAGTTCTTTGTACTTCTGCAGGACAGCCTGTACACCGCGGGCGACTTTGTAATGTTCTTCACCAAGGACAGCTGGGCTCAGGATACGGCTCGTGGAATCGAGCGGGTCTACTGCTGGGTAAATACCAAGCTCAGCAATCTGGCGCGAAAGAACCGTCGTGGCATCGAGGTGGGTGAACGTACCAGCCGGAGCCGGGTCTGTAAGGTCATCGGCCGGGACATAGACAGCCTGAACCGACGTGATGGAACCATTCTTTGTCGACGTGATGCGCTCCTGCAGGGCACCGATATCCGTGGACAGTGTCGGCTGATAACCAACGGCCGACGGCATACGGCCTAAGAGTGCCGAAACCTCGGAACCTGCCTGAATGAAACGGAAAATGTTATCGATGAAGAGCAGCACATCCTGATGCTGAACATCACGGAAGTACTCAGCCATCGTCAGGCCCGTCAGGGCAACGCGCATACGTGCTCCTGGCGGCTCGTTCATCTGGCCGTAAACGAGAGCCGTCTTGTCGATGACGCCCGACTCGGTCATTTCACCCCAAAGGTCGTTGCCTTCACGGGTACGCTCACCGACACCGGCGAATACGGAATAACCGCCGTGCTCTGTAGCGATATTATGGATGAGCTCCATGATGAGGACCGTTTTGCCGACGCCGGCGCCGCCGAACAGACCAGTCTTACCGCCCTTAGAATACGGAGCGATGAGGTCGACGACCTTGATGCCCGTCTCGAGAATCTGGGCGCTCGTCTCCTGCTCATCGAATTTCGGAGCCGGACGGTGAATCGGCCAGAATTCCTTGTTGCCCACAGGAGCCGGATTGTGGTCAACCGTCTGACCGAGGACGTTAAATACGCGGCCGAGACATTCCGTGCCGACTGGAACCATGATTGGATGGCCCGTATCAACAGCTTCCATGCCACGCATGAGACCGTCTGTCGAGCTCATAGCAATGCAGCGCGTAACGTTGTCGCCGAGGTGCTGCATGACCTCGACCACGATATCAATCTTTACGCTCGTCTCACCCTTAATGGTGACGGCGTTGAGAATTGCCGGCAGTTCACCCGCCGGGAATTCAATATCTACGACAGGTCCGACGACCTGTACGACTTTACCTTTTGCCAATGGGAAACCTCCTTACGATGCCTTTACTTGAGCGCTTCGGCACCGCCCACGATCTCAGTGATCTCGCGGGTAATACCTGCCTGACGTACCTTATTGTAATGGATATCGAGCTTGTTGATGAGGTCCTCTGCGTTGTCCGTAGCATTGCTCATCGCATTCATGCGGGAACTCAGCTCGCTGGCAGCCGACTGCAACAAGGCTGCATAGATTGTCGTGAAGATGAACTGCGGGAGCAGAAAGCCAAGGACAGTTGCTGCATCCGGTTCATAGATGTACTCGGCATGCGGTTTATGATCCTGTTCCTCTGGTGCCTTGAATGGCAGCAGCTTCCCTGCCCGGGGTTCACAGCTGATTGCCGAAATGAATTTCGTATAGACCATCTGCACTTCGGAAATCTCGCCTGTCTTAAAACGTTCGATGATATCCAGTGCAATACTGCGGGCTTTCTCGACACTTGGACGCTCGCTGACGCCAACATAGCTCTTCACTACATCATAGCCACGATTTTTCAAATGACCAGCACCCTTGCGGCCGACAACTACAAACTGCGTATTGGCTTTATCCTCTGCAAGGCTCTCTGCCAATTTGCAGGCATTGCTCGTATAGGCACCAGCCAGCCCCTTATCTGCTGTCATCAGCAGGACAAGACGTTTGCCCTCAGGATGCGAATCGAGCAGCGGATGAGAAAATTCTCTGCCGGCATTGGCTGCGACCTGCGTTACGACTTCAGCAACCTTCTCTGCATAAGGCCGGTTTGCAATTGCAGCTTCTTTGGCATGACGCAGACGGCTCGTAGCGACCATGTTCATGGCACTCGTAATCTGCTTGGTACTCTTTACGCTCTTGATGCGATGGCGAATATCCTGTAAACTAGCCAAAAAGAATCACCTCGCTGCCTTATGCCATTTTATACGAAATCGTATCTCTGAACTCCTCAATCGCTTTCTTGAGCTCGGACTCTAGCGCATCATCGAACTTCTTCTGCTCAATAATCTTCTGGCCGACTTCCGGATGCGTCGTCTTCATGAATTTAATGAAGGAATCCTGGAACTCTACAACCTTCTCGACAGGGATATCCGCGAGATAACCATGAACAGCCGTGTAAAGGACCATGACCTGATCCTGTACAAGCATCGGGCTGTACTGCGGCTGTTTCAGTGTCTCTACAACGCGAACGCCGCGGTCGAGCTGTGCCTTCGTAGCTTTATCGAGGTCAGAAGCGAACTGCGAGAACGCTGCAAGTTCGCGGTACTGAGCAAGGTCAAGACGAAGGGTACCTGCAACCTGCTTCATAGCCTTGATCTGAGCCGAACCGCCGACACGCGATACGGACAGACCAACGTTGATTGCCGGACGGATACCAGAATAGAAGGAGTCCGTCTCGAGCATGATCTGACCATCGGTGATGGAGATAACGTTCGTCGGGATATATGCCGAAAGGTCGCCGGCCTGCGTCTCGATGATTGGCAGAGCCGTGATGGAGCCGCCGCCAAGTTCATCATTGAGTTTGGCTGCACGCTCGAGCAGACGGGAATGTAAGTAGAAGACATCGCCCGGATATGCTTCACGTCCTGGCGGTCTTCTGAGCAGCAGGGACATAGCACGGTAAGCAGCTGCGTGTTTCGTGAGGTCATCGTAGACGCAGAGGCAGGCCTTGCCCTGATACATGAAATGCTCAGCCATAGCGCAGCCTGCATACGGTGCAAGGTACTGAAGCGGCGAGCTGTCAGCAGCCGTAGCAGCAACAACAATCGTATACTTCATGGCGCCGCGTTCTTCGAGCGTCTTGACGACACGTGCAACCGTCGAAGCCTTCTGGCCGATAGCTACATAAACGCAGATACAATTCTGATCATGCTGATTAAGGATCGTATCAACGGCGATGGCCGTTTTACCGATACCACGGTCGCCGATGATGAGCTCACGCTGGCCGCGGCCGATTGGTACGAGGGCATCGATAGCCTTGATACCGGTCTGCAGCGGCTCTTTTACCGGCTTGCGGTCGGCAATGCCCGGTGCATGGAACTCAACAGGACGCGTCTCCGTCGTCTCAATCTTGCCCTTGCCATCGATAGGACGGCCCAGTGCATCGACAACGCGGCCAATCATGGCTTCACCGACTGGTACCTGCATAATGCGGCCCGTGCGTTTTACCTGCGAGCCCTCTTTGATTTTCGTCTCACCGCCTAAGATAACGGCACCGACATTGTCCTGCTCAAGGTTCAGGACCAAACCATAAATATCATCGCCGAAATCGAGAAGCTCGCCAGCCATAGCCTTTTCGAGACCATGGATATGAGCGATACCATCACCGATTTCGATAACGGAACCAACATCATCGACATTAAGATCGAGATCGTAATTCTTGATCTGGTCTTTAATGATGGCTGTTATTTCTTCCGGATTCATTTTCATAACTTCGCTGTCACCCCAGTTTCATCACTTGTTTGCCAGTAATTCATTCTTCAGCGTTTCGAGACGGCCAGCGACACTGCCATCAATGCGGCGGTCGCCAATCTTGACAACCACGCCGCCGATGAGGGCCTTATTTTCATGGAGACGAAGCTCCACTTTCTTACCCGTCACCTGCTCCAGCTTCTCGGCTATTGCCTTCTGCTGTTTCTTGCCTGCCGGAATGGCGGTCGTCACGTCTGCGATCAAGATGCCTCTGGCTTCATTGGCATAAGCATGGTACTGGTCATCAATCGTTCCCAGCAGCATAAAGCGGCGCTTATCCACCAGCAGCATCAGGAAGTGATACATGTCCTTTGAGATTTTTCCCTCGAAAATCTTCTTGAGAAAATCCTTCTTCACCTTCTGGTCGACCTGCGGATTAGACAAGAATGCCATGGCCTGCGGCACAGACTCCAGTCCCTGCCGGACCTCAGAAAGTTCCTTGCCATACTCCACAAGCTTATCCTCTTCCTGCGCAATCTCGAAGATAGCGCGGGAATATTTCCGTGCAAGCTGTATGTTTAGCATGGCAGATCCCCAACCTTATCCTTGTCCAGCTTATTGACAAATTCTGTAATAATCTGCTCGTTCTGCGCTTTGTCGATATTCTTCTCGATGATCTTGCCTGCAGCGGCCATGGAAAGAGATATGACATCTGCGCGCAGCTGTTCCATAGCGCGTGCGCGGTCTCTCTGGATTTCAGCAGCAGCAGCCTTTTTCATCTGCGCAATCTCATTTTTGGTCTCGCGGATGCTGTCCTCACGCGTCTCGCTGGCGCGCTTCTCCGCATCCTTGACAATCTCTTCCGCCTTTGTACGCGCCTCTGCCAGCGCTTTGCGGCGTTCCTCGAGAACAGCCTGTGCCTCTGCCACATCGGCATCAGCCTTATTAAGGCTTTCTGCAATCTTATCCTCACGTTCCTTGAGGATCTTCTTGACCGGTTTATAAGCCAGCTTCTTGAGAATGAACACGAGCACCAGGAAATTGACGATCTGCGCAAAGAATGTAGCGTTTAAATCAATCAACCTTCATGCCTCCTTCATCTTTTCCTTGCATCAGGCAAATCTTATTTGATCAGCGGATTTGCATAAAGCATGATGAAGGCAACGACGACCGAGATGATAGCCATTGCCTCGATGAGGCCGACGGAAATCAGTGTGTTGACAAACAGCGTGTTCTTTGCTTCCGGCTGACGCGTGATACCCTCGATGAAACGGCCCGTGACAAGACCATCACCGATACCAGCACCGACTGCAGCGAGACCGGCAGCAAGGCCAGCACCGACAAGAGCACCTAAGATCATGATTGCATTTTCCATTGAATAATCCTCCTTGATTGAATATAGATTCGGATGATAGTTACTGTGCGTCTTCTTTTTCCGGCTCATTTACGGCATTTGCAAGATACGCCGTTGAAAGCATCGTGAAGATGAACGCCTGAACACAACTGATAAAAATACTGAACGCCAGCCAGAGAACACTAGGAATGATCCACCATCTGGTCAGGTCCAGCAGGATGAGAATCAGAATCTCACCAGCCAGGATGTTGCCGAAGAGACGGAAGGCCAGTGTGATTGGCTTAGCGAGCTCTTCAACGAGGTTGATTGGGAACAGGAATGCCATCGGTTTAAAGAAATGAGCAATCCAGCCCATCCCCTGATTCTTGAGGCCGATGACATGAACCATACCAATGACGAGGATTGCAAGACCCAGCGTCGTATTGAGGTCATTCGTCGGAGACGAGAACCCAGGGATAAGTCCCAGAAGATTGGACACGAGCAGGAACATGAACAGGGAAACAATGAACGGTGCCAGCATCTTGCCGCGTTCGCCCATCATGACCTTGACCTGGCCATCCATGCCGGTAACAAACATCTCAATGATGTTTTGACAGCCTGAAGGTACCAGTTTCAAGCTCCGTGTGCCCAGATAAGAAACAATGATGACGATTGCCATTGCCAGCCATGTCATCTCCAGTGTCTCGATGTCAAACGTGAACCCGCCGAAGTGAGCGAGTGCGCGAACACCGATTTCCTCCATAGCACATTACCTCCTATCTTAAATATTTATATTGTCAGCACGAAGCTGTGACAACACGAGGATTACGAGGAACATTCCCCAGGCTCCTAAGAATGCTGCGGCCGCCGTTAAGATTGCTCCATGCCCGACCTTCGCGGCCAGAGCAAATGTAATAGCTGCGATGACGAGCCTCAGGAAGAGCCCCCAGCGCATACGGCGCCCCGCTCCTTCCGTCCGGCCGCTGGCAATCTGCCATAAGCGTGCCGACAGCGACCAGAAGCAAAAGCAGGCGGCCAGCACGCCGAGTATGAATACGCCGGCAAGATGCGGCAGGCCACAGAGGAACAGGCCTCCGGTCCCCAGCAGCAGGAAACCTGTCACACTGCGCAGCAGATGCCCCCGCACCTTGTGAAACACTTCAAACATGTTCTGCCTCCATAAAACAGCAAAAACCTCTTCTTGCTTACTTCGACACAAGGAAATGGATTCCCTCTTATCGTTTCGAAAACTTTTTTGCCTGCATACGAACATCTGTAGCAGATAAACAATAAATGATATTTATAATATCATATTAATAGTAAGGCATATATTTATCATTTATCGTCATGTTTTATATTATATACACCTGATTGTAGAAATTCAAGCCTTTTTTTTCGAAAACAATAAGAATAACGCTTATTTATTAAGTCCATATATGAAACACATGGACAGATAAGAATGGCTCTCACAAAAGACCGCTGCGGCGCAGCTGACGAAACAGCGTGTAAAAAGCTCCGGGGATGCTGACGACGATGCCCACGAGCTTCCCCTTTACGCCAAGTCCAAGATACTGGTCTGCCAAATCGCCAAAAAAAATGCCGATGCCGATAAACACGACAATATAGATTCCCATGCTGCCCAGCAGGGCGAAAGCCTTGAATGCCTGACGCAGTCCGTCCCGCATCGTATCATGCGAATCATCAGGTTTTTGAGGCTTCTTTTTTTTATCCGTCATAAACTCTCTCCTATTACCTTCTATTTTATCGTTTTTCTTAGAAAAAGTACAATATGCATATGTCTGACTGAGCATGCACTGCAATCATATTTACTTATAATAAAAAAGCCCTCCTTGACAGGAGAGCTTTCAAATGGACGTCAGCCTTCGAAAACATCCGGACGGCCATCTGCCAGTCCGTAAT
The DNA here is from genome assembly GCA_900552565.1 of uncultured Selenomonas sp. GTDB lineage: Bacteria > Bacillota > Negativicutes > Selenomonadales > Selenomonadaceae > Mitsuokella. The sequence continues at coordinate 44,877 of USAK01000002.1, forward strand.
GATAAAGGATCGCTTGAATGATGCGCCTTGCGGCCTGACCGTCACCATACGGATTGACCGATTCAGCCATGCGGCTGTATTCTGCCTTGTCCGTCAGCAGCTGTTTCGCCTCTTCGTAAACACGCTCGCGGTCCGTGCCGATGAGCTTGACCGTGCCGGCGTCGACGGCTTCCGGACGCTCCGTCGTATCGCGCAGCACAAGGACCGGTTTGCCAAGGGCCGGAGCTTCTTCCTGCACGCCGCCCGAATCCGTCAGGATGAGATAAGCGCGGTGCATGAGGTTGGCAAACGGCTCGTAGTCGAGCGGGTCAATCAGGTGAACTTTTTCAAGGCCGCCGAGCTCTTCATTGACCACTTCGCGGACCTTCGGGTTCTTATGAACAGGAAAAACGATTTCCACATCGTCGAATTCCTCTGTCAGCTGCTTCAGTGCCTTGTAGACATGACGCATCGGTTCGCCGAGATTCTCGCGGCGGTGCGTCGTGACGAGGATGATGCGTTTATGCGCAAAGTCAACATCCTGCAGCGAGGCATCGTTGAATTCAAAATCATCGCGTACCGTATGATGCAAGGCATCGATGACCGTATTGCCCGTGACGAAGATGGACTCCGGCGGAACATTTTCCGCAAGCAGATTGGCCTCCGACGTGCTCGTCGGCGCAAAGTTGAGGTCGGCGATGCAGCCCGTCAGACGGCGGTTCATCTCTTCCGGGAACGGCGAATACTTATTGTGCGTGCGCAGACCTGCTTCGACGTGGCCTACAGCCGTCTGATGATAGTAGGCAGCGAGTGCGCCGGCAAATGTCGTCGTTGTGTCGCCATGAACGAGCACAATGTCCGGATTCTCCTCCGTCAGGACCTTATCGAGGCCCATCATGGCTCTCGTCGTGATATCAAAAAGCGTCTGACCTGCCGCCATGATGTTGAGATCATGATCCGGCTTGATATGGAAGAGGCTGAGCACCTGGTCGAGCATTTCGCGGTGCTGGGCGGTGACGGCCACTACCGGCTCAATCGTCTCCGGATGTTTCTGGAGTTCCAGAACAATCGGTGCCATCTTGATGGCCTCCGGACGCGTGCCGAAGACAGTCATGACCTTGATCTTCTTCTTTTCCACTACAAGACCTCCTTAATGCCTTAAGTGCCTTAATGCTGATTTGCAGAATCCTTCATATGGAAAATTCCCAATTTCTTTGCGCCGACCAGTACGACCACCACGACAACACAGACAATCGCAATGGCAATCTGGCTGCTGACTTCTGTCAGGGCCACAGCGCTCAGGCCAAGAAGTGCACTGATGACGTACATCAGGAGCACGGCCTGACGCTGCGAGAAACCGAGATCCAGCAGACGATGATGAAGATGTCCCTTATCCGGCTTGAAAATCGGCACGCCGCCGCGGTAACGGCGCACGATGGCAAATGTCGTGTCAAGGATTGGCAGGCCAAGAGCCAGAATCGGCACGATGAGGGCAATCGTCGCAGCACTTTTGACCGCGCCGATGACCGAAATGCCCGCGAGCATAAAGCCGAGGAACTGGCTGCCGGAATCGCCCATGAAAATCTTGGCCGGATTGAAATTATAGTAAAGGAAACCAAACGCCGCGCCGGCCAGGGCAGCCGTCAGCACAGCGACGACGAGATTGCCCTGCTGCAGGGCCACGAGAAATATCGTGATGGACGCAATCGTCGAAACGCCAGCGGCCAGTCCATCAAGGCCATCGATAAGGTTGACCGTGTTGGTCAGGCCTACCAGCCAGAAAATCGTCGCAGGGATGGCGAGGAACTCCAGATAGAGATAGTCGCCAAACGGGTCCGTGATGAAGTCAATGCGGACATCAAAGGCAATGACGAGCACACAGGCCGCGATAATCTGAATCAACAGCTTGACTTTGGCGGGCAGATTGACATAATCATCGACCAGACCGCCGAAGAAAATGATGGAACCGCTGACGAGCAGGCCGACGGTCTCATAGAATACATCGGGCGGAACATCCGTAAACGATATCACACTGAGAATCGCCACCATGAACGCAAAATAAATGCCAATACCGCCAATACGCGGAATCGGCTTCTTGTGGACCTTTCTCGCATCCGGGGTATCCATGGCCCCCGTCTTTCCTGCAAGGCAGATGACACCTGGCGTCACCAAGAGTGCCACACCGGCAGCAATGACGAACGCCAACATATAGACTGGCATACAAGCGCACTCCTTTTTCTCGAATACACAACTGCTTTCCTCATGACGCGCAAAAAAGCACACACACTTAGAAAACAACCATTATAACAAACCTATTTTAACGCACGGGCCGTGCCGTGTCAATCAAAAGCCCTGTTCTCCGCCGCGCTGAAAATCAATCATGGATTTCATCGGGACGGCAGCTCACGATGCTGCCGTCCGTCTCATAGTAGACGACTTTCGCGAGTTTTGCGTTCCGGAGCATGCGGCGGCAGAGCAGGCACGGCTTGCCGGAAGCCAGTGTCCCGTCGGCATTGATGCCGACGATGTAAATAGTCGCACCTTCCATGACAGCAGGGTCTGCGTTGATAATGGCGTTCTGCTCGGCATGAACGGCCACGCAGAGCTCGTAATTCTGTCCTTTCGGCACATGCAGGCGTTCGCGTTCGCAGATGCCCGTGTCGATGCAGTTGGCCTCGCCGCGCGGTGCGCCATTATAGCCGGTGCTGATGATAATTTTATCCTTGACGATGATGGCGCCATAGCGGCGGCGCAGGCAGGTCGCACGGCGCCCTACCGCTCTCGCGATATCCAGAAAATATTCCGTCCAGTCCGGACGCTGCTGTTTCTCATTCATGATAGTTCTCCTTTATATACCGCGTCGCTAAGATCACAGCGACGAAATCATCGACGGGTTCCGGCGGCACCTGCATGGTCACGGGAATGAGCCGGCGCCAGCCTCTTGGCGGCTTCGCCCGCCAGTATGCTTTTTTCGCCAGATCCGTCGTCCGGTACTCATCGACGACGTTGATGATGAGCTCCGGCAGAGCCCTCGTGAGGCGTGCATGGGCCTCTTTGCTCGTCGTGCCGTTGCCTTCGATAAGTCTGGTAAAGCCGTACTTTTCCTGCGCGGCCCTCACTTCTCTTTCGAGTGCTTTTGTCTCGATGACTTTTTGCCACAGCACTTTGCCATCACGCTGAAGGACGGCAAAACCGCATTTATCGCGGCCGGGGTCAAGCCCTGCAATGCATTCCATACAAACACCTTCTTACAAAAACAGGACCCTGCATCAGGCGCTAGGCCTGCAGAGCCCTGAAACTTTCTTACTGCTGCGAGTCAGGCAGCTGCTCTTCCTTGATGATGAGGCGCAGCGGTCCGAGTGCATCTGTATTGCCCCGCGCATAAGCGGAAAGCACGACCGTGCCGTGCATGCCGTTGATGGCATTGACGACTTCATAGAACTGTGCGCCATCCATAACACCGATGGAACCGCGGATTGGGTCAGGCAGAATGCCCTTAGCCGATGCCGCCGCGTTAACTTCCTTGAGGAAACTCATGACGGCCTGCTCGGCCTCGCCGCTGCCCGTGCCCTTGAGCTGGATAGGGCGGGCGAGGATGAATTCGCGGTCCTTGTAGATGATGCTGTTCTTGTAGAGTTCCAGCGAAGCGCGGACCTCTTCGCCGCGCACGAGGTTGCCGGCCGCGACAATGCGCACGACCATATCCTGCGGGCTCTTGGCAATCGTCTGTACGGCAGATTCATATTCCGGCTTATAAATCCAGACATCCTTGTCCGAGACATTCTGTCCGAGACGCGTGGAGACATTGCGGCTGGCGAGCTGTGCCAAAGCCTGCAGGTCGGTGTTGACCTCAGATTCCGGACGATTGCCGCGGATGACGCCGCTGGCGATGACTTCGCCGGCACGGAATACGATATCACCTTCGCGAATCGTGATGAGACCGTCACGCAAATCTTTATTGCGCTTCTCAAGGTCCTGATTGTCAGCCGTCAGGCTCGCATTCTTACCCGTGAGCTCCTGATTTTTGCCCGTCAGCGCGGAATTCAGGCCCTGCAGCGAGGAATTGGCCGAAGCGAGCTGGCTGTTCTGCTGGCCCAGCTGACTGTTCTGTGCCGAGAGTGCATCATTGCGCTGCATGAGTTCGGCCTTGGCGAGTTCGAGCAGGCGGTTGCCCTCTTGCAGCCGCTGAGACTCGGCCTCGAGTTCCTGCTGCTGCTGTTTCAGCGTCTCGACGTCCTTGCGCGACTGGTCGAGTGCGTCATTGGCCTCTTCCTGCTGCTGCTGCGCCGTCTGCAGGTCGGCATTGGCCTGGTCGAGATTAGCCTGTGTCGTCTTCATCTTCTGGTTGAGTTTTTCCATGCCGAAAAGTGCCGTACGCACATTCTGCGACGCCGCAGCCATGACGCCGAACGTCAGGGTTGTAATGCATACGCCCGTGAAAATCGTGACGATGATGGATGTATGACGCGGACGCAGGCCGAAAATCGAAAGCTTTTTCTTACCTACTTTCGAGCCGAGGCGGTCACCGATAAACGCAATGGCTCCACCCGTGATGATGAGTACGACGATGAGAAGGACACCATACATCCTGTATTTACCACCTTTCCTGAAAAAATCCAACGATAAAAATACTGATACAGCCTGCCTATGGGTCAGCGCGAAGCCCTGCGTATGAGGATAAAGCCCGCGATAAGGCCAACGATGTTCGGAATCCAGACCGCGAGAAGCGGCGCAACAGCACCGCTGCGCGCAAGGGCATTGCCCATCGTCATCAGTGCATAATAGAAGAAGATGATGATGACACTCATGGCAAAGCCAGCCGAAGAGCTGTTGCGCGTCGGCTGCAGGCCCAAAGGCACGCCGATGAGCGCGAAAATCAGGCTGGCCATCGGCACAGTAATGCGCTGATAGAGTTCTGCCTCCAGCTTGTTCGTATCAACATACTGCGACTTCATGATGTTAATCTGTGCGCGCAGTTCCTTCATCGTGAGTTCTTCCGGGTCTTTCTGCTCGCGCACAATCTGTTTCGGGTTTGCGGCAATCGGCAGCACCTGCGTATCAAAACGCATGCTGTGCTCACTCTGCCCCTCCGAGATATCGTAAAGCATGCCGTTGTGCATGATCCATTTATTCATGCTGTACTCGGCGTATTCCGCATTCTCGACGTGGCTGACTTTGCCGTCGCTGTTGAAATCCTGCATGGTCACGCCCTGCAGGGTCTGCGTATCGCCATCGTAGCGCCGCGCGTAGACGAGGCGCTGAATCTGGCCATCCTTGATATCCTTGAGGATGATGTGCTCCTGCGACTTCATGCCGTTATTGCCCTGAATCTCATAATAGAGGACATTGCGGTAAGCCGTATTGGCCCACGGCACGACGTATTCGTTGAACGCGATGGCGCCGATGCTGACGAGCAGGCCCATGATGACGGCCGGTGCAGCGATGCGGTAAAAACCGATGCCGCACGATTTCATGGCCGTGATCTCACTTGAGCTCGACAGGCGGCCGAACGTCAGAAGCGTTGCGAGCAGCATGGACATCGGGAACGTCCACATAATGACCGACGGCAGACCAAAAATAAAGATTTTGACTACGGCCGAAAGCGACGCGCCGTAATCCGTAATGTACTTGGCAATCTTGAAGAGCGTACCGGAACCGATGAATACAGCAGAGAATGCGCAGATGCCAAAGATGAAGGCTTTGAAGACCTCCCGAAATATGTACTTGTCCAAGATTCTGATATGCATTGCTGATTCTCCGTTACAGTGTGAAATTATCGCCAAGATAGAACTTCTTGGCCACTGGGCTGTTCGCGATGGTCTGGCTGTCCCCCTCCAGGAGGATTTTGCCGCTGTTCAGGATGTAAGCACGGTCGACAATCTGCAGCGTCTCGCGGACGTTGTGGTCCGTGATGAGGATGCCCATGCCCCTCTCCTTGAGGTACTGGACGATTTCCTGGATATCGGCCACGGCCAGCGGGTCGACGCCGGCAAACGGCTCATCGAGCAGGATGAACTGCGGCTCAAGTGCCAGGCAGCGGGCAATCTCGACGCGGCGGCGCTCGCCGCCCGAGAGCTCTGTGCCCTTGCGCTCACGCACATGGCCGATATGGAATTCTTCGAGCAGTTCCTCGAATTTATCCTTCTGCTCGGCTTTCGAGAGCTTCGTCGTCTCGAGGATAGCCATGATGTTCTCCTCGACCGTAAGCTTGCGGAAAATCGAAGGCTCCTGCGTGAGGTAGCTGATGCCGAGCGCCGCCCGGTGATACATCGGCTCATCCGTGATGTTGATGTCCGAAAGGAACACCTCGCCAGATGTCGGACGCTCCAGCCCCACAATCATATAGAATGTCGTGGTCTTGCCCGCACCATTCGGTCCGAGCAGGCCGACAATCTCTCCTTTATTCACACGCAGAGAAACGCGGTCTACGACCGTGCGCTTCTTGAATGTCTTTACCAGATTCCTTGCCTCGATATGCAAAATCGTGCCCTCCAAAATACGCAGATTCCCGTTTAATCTATCTCTTTATTGTACCTTAGCTGACCCATCATCGGCAAGATAAATCGTCATGCGGTTGCTGCGCATCGTGTTATTTTCCTGTACAGCCCAGGCATTCCCCGTAATGACGGCCTTGCCCTGTTCCTTGCCGTAGTAATCCATCTGGTCGCCGCCGGCTTCCATGGCCCGCGACGGGCTGACGACATGGGCATTGCCCTCGCCGATGTAATGCTCATCCTTGAGCCAGCCGTAAATGCGGTCGGCCGTGAATGTATCATCGCCGCTCGTCAGCTGGCCGCCGCGGTCGATGACGATGTAGTCATTCTGCTGCGGGAAATAGTCAATCTGCTCGCCCGAGAATGTCTTGTCATCGCGCGACCCGTGGACATTGCCCGTGGCCATCATGTGTTCCTGGCCGTCGGACATCAGATGGTCGCACGTCAGGCGCGTTCCCTGATAAACGGCAATGACATTGCCATCGACCGTGGCCGCCTGCGTCTTGGAATTGTACGTCGCGCGGGCACCCGTAACCTTGGAATCACCGCGTGTCAAAAGTACATAGCCCGTGGCCGTAGCCTCGCCCGTGTTCATATCGTATTCCAACGTATCGGCATCAAGCGATGCCGGCACGCTGTCCGCCGCCGCATAAATAGTCCCCATCTGCAGGGACAGAGCGGCTGCAACGGCTGCGAGCACGCCTCTCATCTTTTTGTTCTTCATTGTTGTTCTGCCCCCTCCGCGAGTTTTTCAATATGCGCTTTGCCGGAAATCTTGATTTTCTTGAAGCCATCCGTACTGTCGATGCGGTCGCCCCAGGCCTTGATGGTATCATTTGAGACATTGGCCTGGCCGATGGCCGAGAGCATGCCTTCCTTCGCTGTCCATAAGAGCTGGTCGCTCGTGAGTTTTGCCCCGTCACTCGTCGTGATCGTGACATCTCCATCAATCTGGATGTCCTTCGTTTCATTATTATAAGAGCCATGCTCTGCCGTGACTTCGGCAGAACGGCCATCCTGCTGATAGAAATGGCCGGTGAGCCCTGTCAGTTCTGCATTGCGTGAATCAATATCGACTTCAATATGGTCAGCCGTGAGGTCCCAGATTTTGACGCCGTCTTTTTCCTCACTGATCGTGTTGTTGTCGTACGTCATGACACGCGGCTGGTCATCCTGCGAATTGTCGACTTTCGGTGTCTCAGGCACCGTGCGCACCGCCCAGATGACAACGCAGGCAAAGAAAATAAGGCCGAGTGCCACGAGGGTTTTCTGCTTGCCATTCATTTTTTCTCTTCCTGCCCCCTTACGGTATGATGCTTGCCGAGTTTCTGCTGTTCCGGCTTCGTGTTCCAGCGTTTCTGGAACCAGAGCCACTGCGTCGGGTTGTCGCGGATGATCTGCTCGACGACTTTGGTCATGCGGGCCGTAAAGTCGAGTAGGTCCTTATCCGTGTCCCCTGTATCATGATATCGCATGACCTCGCCGACGACAACCTTATGTTTGCCATTGGGCTGACGCAGGATGAAGGCGGGGATGACCGGCGAATTGAATTTGCGCGCGAAAACGGCAGGTCCCATCGGCGTCGCGGCAATCTTGCCAAGGAACGGCAGGAACGCACCGCCCGGGCCGGCATCCTGGTCGACGAGGAAGCCTAAAATCTTGCCGCTCTTCAGGGCGCGGGCCGCAGCGATGAGCTCGCTCGTGCCGCGCGAGAAAATCTCGACATGAATCGTCTTGCGCAAATCGTTGAGTGCATATGTGTACTGCATGTTCGGCTGCGGCTTGGCGATGGCCGTAACGGGCAGGCCGTTGAGCGTAAAGGCCGCTGACAGCCACTCCCACGTGCCGATATGTCCTGTGATGATGGCCACGCCATGACCTTCAGCAAGAGCCGCTTTCAGGCGTTCCAGATGGTCAATCTCGATATACTGGCCAAAATTCTTCTCATTGAGATGCGGCATATAGAGGATTTCCAGGACATTGCGGGCAAGGTTGATGAAGGACTCCCGCACGAGATGGCGGGCCTTGGCCTCATCGATACCGAGTGCCGGCATCATCTGGGAAACAGCGCGCTCCCTTTCCTTCTTGATGAGGAGATAATAGAGATTGCCGAGCACCCAGCCAATGGCCATCAGCAGCCGGTACGGCGTGTGGCAGGCCACCTTGCTCAAGAACATCACGAGTTTATACTGCATGGAAAAATGCCTCCAATGTCTTTCAAAAAATTACTGGGCGAGACCATCCATACGCTCAGGCGCTTTGAAGCCTTCCAAAAGCTTCTGCCATTTGCCTTGGGCCTTGAGGATGAATTCGATGATTTCCCTCACGGCGCCGCGGCCGCCTGGATAGGCAGAAACGACCGCAGAAGCCTCGCGCACTTCCTGCACGCCGTCGCCCACAGCGGCAGGAAAGCCGACCTGCCCCATGATGGGCAGGTCGACGAGGTCATCACCGATGTAAGCGATTTCCTCATCAGCGAGACCGGTACGTGCCTTGAGCTCCCGATAGGCCTCTCTCTTATCGAGATTGCCCTGGAATACTTCCGTGATATGAAGCTCTTTGGCACGATACAAGAGCTGCTTCGACTCACGGCCGGTAATGATGGCCGTCTTGAGGCCCGCGCGGTGAGACAGTGTAATGCCCAGACCATCGCGGCAGAAAAACGGCTTAAATAGCTCGCCTTCCGGTCCGATATAAATGCCGCCGTCGGTCAGCACACCATCGACATCAAAGATGATGAGCCTGACTTTCTTGGCGCGTTCGACTGCATCCGCTCGAAATTCCATATCAGACAACCCCCTGACGCAAAAGGTCGGTCAGATGAACGATGCCGACAGGAATGCCCTTGTCGTCGATGACCGGCAGGACCGTGACCGGACGCGGCTTGTGCTTTTCCATAACGGAAAGAGCGGCCGCAGCCATCTGCTGCGGTGCAATCGTCAGCGGCTCCGTGAACATGATTTTTTCCACGGCCTCGTCAAGGAATTTATAATCCTTGGCAAGGGCGCGGCGGATGATGCCATCGGTGATGAGGCCGACGAATTTGCCGTCGTCATCGATGACCGAAACAGCGCCGAGGCCTTTATCCGTCATAACAAACAGGGCATCTTTGACCGTCTTGCCGCAGTGAATCAGCGGGTTGTCCTTGCCCGTATGCATGACGTTTTCGACTTTGAGCAGCAGACGGCGGCCCAGCGCGCCGCCCGGATGGAACATCGCAAAGTCCTGACTCGTGAAGTTGCGCTCCGACATCAGCGCCATGGCAATGGCATCGCCCATGGCGAGCGTTGCCGTCGTGCTGGCCGTCGGTGCAAGGCCAAGCGGACAGGCCTCACGCTCCACGCTGATATCGATGAAGTAATCGCAGAATTTGCCGAGCTGCGACTCACGGCGTCCGCACATGGCGACAATCGTCGCGCCAATGCGGCGGATAATCGGCAGGATATTGACGATTTCCGTCGACTCGCCGCTGTTCGAGATAGCGATAACCACATCATTTTCCGTGACCATGCCGAGGTCTCCGTGGAAAGCTTCGGCCGGATGCAGGAAAAAGGCCGGCGTGCCCGTGCTGGCGAGCGTCGCTGCAATCTTGCGGCCGACATGGCCGGATTTGCCCATCCCCGTGACGACGACGCGTGCGGGGCAGGCCAGAATACAATTGACAACTTTAACGAATTCATCGCCAATGCGGTCCTTGAGAGCAAGAACTGCCTTGCCTTCAATATCCAGAGTCTCAACGGCTCTTGCCTTGATATTCTTCTCGTTGCTCACGCTGCTCCTCCTCATGCCTGATGACGAATGACCTTGTGGATGGCCAGAGCATCCCTCAGCAGGTCTTCGAGTTTATCGAGATAAACCATGTTGGCGCCATCCGAGAGTGCCTCTTCCGGATTGTCGTGTACCTCGAGGAACAGCGCATCGATGCCGACGCCTGCGGCTGCGCGCACGAGGTATTCAACAAATTCGCGGTTGCCCGAGGAAGTCGTGCCATTGCCGCCAGGCAGCTGGACACTGTGCGTGCCATCAAAGACGACCGGATAGCCAAAGCTGCGCATGATGGGCAGGCTGCGCATATCGACAACGAGGTTGTGATAGCCAAACGAAGCGCCGCGCTCCGTCAGAAGCATCTGTTCGCAGCCGCATTCATGGAGTTTGTCAACGACATTGCGCATGTCCTCAGGTGCGAGGAACTGTCCCTTCTTGACATTGACGACGCGGCCCGTCTGAGCCGCTGCATGCAGAAGATCCGTTTGACGGCAGAGGAAGGCCGGAATCTGCAGGATGTCTGCGACTTCTGCCGCCGATGCAGCCTGTGTCGTCTCATGAATGTCCGTCACGATGGGGACATTGAGCGTCTCCTTGATTTCCTTCAGCATCTCAAGGCCTTTCTTGAGCCCCGGACCGCGGAAACTGTGATAGGAGGAACGATTTGCCTTATCAAAAGAAGCCTTGAATACGTAATTGATGCCGAGACGGCCGCAGATTTCCTTGATCGTACGCCCGATGAGCAGGCAGCGGTCCATGCCCTCAAGGACGCATGGGCCGGCGAGGAGTGCCAGCGGCTCGCCTTCACCGATCATGAAATTTCCAACCTTGACCTTATTCATACGATTCACCTTCCACTTTCTGTGCTAAAAAATCTTCTGCTTCTCATATTTATTTTTTCATCATCTGGTGGTAGATCTCATTGACTTTGGCGAGATCCTCCGCCGTATCGACGCCGACGAAGCGGTACGGCGTCTTGATGACCTTGATGCGGTAGCCATTTTCAAGGGCCCGCAGCTGCTCAAGGCTCTCGGCATGTTCAAGAGGCGTTTCTGCCATCTTCGCATACTGCAGCAGGAAATCCCGCTTGTACGCATAGATGCCGATGTGCTTGTAAACCGGCGTACCTGTATGGCGCGGATACGGCAGCAGCGAACGTGAGAAATACAGGGCATAGCCCTTCCTGTCCATGACCACCTTGACATTGTTGGGGTTCTTTGTCTCTGCCTCATCCGTGATTTCCGTGCAGACCGTTGCCATCTGCAGGTCCGCGTCGCCGTCAAAAGCAGCGGCGAGCTCGTCGATGAGCGCCGGCTCGATGAGCGGTTCATCGCCCTGTACATTGATGATGAGGTCAACATCCGGATATTTTTCAGCGACCTCGGCGAGGCGGTCCGTGCCGGTCGGATGGTCTTTGCGCGTCATGACTGCCTTCCCGCCATGCTGCAGGACAGCTTCGTAGATGCGTTCATCATCGGTGGCCACAAGGGCTTCCGCGACGCGCGCAGCTTTGGCCGCACGCTCATAGACGCGGCAGATCATGGGCTTTCCGGCAATATCCTTCAGGGGTTTGCCCGGCAGACGCGTCGATGCATAGCGCGCCGGAATGACACAGAGAACATTCATGAACTTTCTATCCTTTCTATTTTTCTATTATATATAGAGGGAACGAGGATTTCAACGGGGGCCGAGGTGTTCAGCCAGCCGCTGCTGCAGCATTTCGTGCAGGCCCTCACTGCCTTTCTGGAAGGTCACTTCAACGCAGATGACGTAAATGGGAATCGACCATTTCTCGCGGGCCACATCCGCGGGAATCTTGACGGCGTCTTTCTCCGTGATGACAATTGCTTCTGCGCCGGCATTTTCTGCCTGCTGGAAGATATCGGTCATCTCCGACATCGCGTAGTCGTGATGGTCCGGATAGCGCAGGCTCTCGATGATGACGGCTCCGAGGTCGGAAAGCGTCTGTTCAAACGAGGCCGGATTGCCGATGGCCGATACGGCCATGATGCGCTTGCCGCGCATTTTCGCGATGTCGATGCCCTGACTGGAGATATTGACGTACCACTCGGTCAGCGGGATGAAGCAGCGCGGCTGATGAATGCTTTCGACGATGCGGGCCTGCGGATTGTAGCGGTGCACCGTTTCACGGATGTAATCACAGGAACCAGCTGCCGCCTGGTCGACCTTGGTCATCAGGCAGATGTCGGCACGGCTGATATGCGAGATTGGCTCGCGCAGCGTGCCGCGCGGCAGAATGTAGCCGTTGCCAAAGACGTTGACGGCATCGACAAGCAGGATGTCGAGGTCGCGCATGAGCTGCCAGTGCTGGAAGCCGTCATCGAGGATGGCAACCTCTGCTCCGAAATGCTCCATTGCATAACGCCCCGTCTTGGCGCGTTCCGCGCCGATGAGCACGGGGACTTCCGGCAGATGTTTAGCAAGCATGTAAGCTTCGTCGCCGGCCTCGGCCGCATCCATATGCAGCCTCCTGCCATCCGAGACAATGCCGACCTCCCCATGCCATTTGGCGCGGTAGCCGCGGTTGAGGATGACGACGCGGTAGCCCATATCGCGGATATCACGCGCGAGGCGCTGTGCCGTCGGGGTCTTGCCCGTACCGCCGACCGTGACATTGCCGAGGCTGATGACAAAGCAGTCGAGCTTTTCTTTCTTGAAGACACCGTATTTATAGCCGGCCAGCTTGATGTTGACGAGCAGGCCGTAAATCAGCGAGAACACATAGAGGATGCCCATGATGATATTCGGGAAGATCCCATCGACTTCCTTACTATGTACGAGGTCAATGAAATAGGTCTGGAAGTTTGTGATTTTCTGTGTGGAACGCACGCGGTGATGATTTTCCGGGCTGCTCTCATAGGCATCGAGCATCTGATGAAGCAGGATGGCCGATTTGCGCGAAGCACCTTTATTCTCACTGACGATAGCGCGCGTTTCCTCTTCCATGCGGTGGCGGTGCTCCGGTTCATCGAAGAGGCGCGTGACTTCCTGTGCGAGCTCATCGCCGTTGTGCACGGTGATGCAGGCATCGCGGTTCTTGAACAGGGCGTACGTATCCTTGAAGTTGAACATATGCGAACCGACGATGATGGCCTTGCCATGAGCTGCCGGCTCGAGGATGTTGTGGCCGCCATGCGGCACGAGACTGCCGCCGACAAAAACGACATCGCCGATGCTGTAGACTTTGCCGAGCTCGCCAATCGTATCGAGGATGACGATATCCTCGTCATGAGACGGCTCATGCTGCAGCGTCGTACGCGTCGTGACGGTAAAGCCCGCCTTGCGGCAGAGGTGGATGACCTCCGTCGTGCGCAGAAGTTCACGCGGCGCAATGACGAGGCGTGCCTGCGGATGCGTTTTGCGCACCGAAGCAAACGCCTGCAGCACCGGCCCTTCTTCGCCGCGGTGCGTCGACCCGGCAAGGAAAATGCCGTCATTTTTCGTCAGGCCCATATTCTCAATGATTTTTTTCTTTTCCTCTGGGCTGACATCCGTATATGTCTGGTCGAATTTCGTGTTGCCCGTGACCGTCACGAGCTCCTTTGGTGCACCAAGGCGCATGATGTACTCCGCATCAATCGGCGACTGCATCGCAAAGAGCTTGACCGTACCGATCATATCGCGCAGCAGGCTGTGCAGATGCTTGTACTGCTTGACGCTCTTATCGCTGATGCGGCCGTTGACCATCATGACAGGGACATGGATGCGGCGCGCCGTGCGCAGGAAGTTCGGCCAAAGCTCCGTTTCGACGGGCAGAAAAACGCGCGGACGGATGCGGCGCAGCACGTGGCCGGCCAGCCACGGCAGGTCCAGTGGGAAATAGATGATGGCATCCGCATCCTTGATGATACGGTTCGCCATCTCATAGCCGCTCGTCGTGACAACCGAGACGAGAATCGGGCTTTTCGGGAATTCTTTGCGGAATTCCTTGATGAGCGGGCTCGTCGCAACGATTTCGCCGACGGACGCCGCATGGACCCAAATGCAGTCCTTCTTCTCCACTTTATCGAGAGCATGTTCGGGGAAGAAGCCAAAGCTCTGGCGGATGCGTTCAACAAAGCCCTTCTCGCGCACCGAGCGGATCATGAACATCGGGATGACGAGAATCACGATGATGATGGCCGCTATATTATAGAGTAATTGCATAACATCTTCCCTTCTTAACCATTTTTCTTGCTGAACTGGATATTATAGAGATAGCTGTAAAGGCCGCCGAGCTTCAGGAGCTCCTCATGTGTGCCGTGTTCCTTGACATGGCCGTTGTCGATGACATAAATCTGGTCGGCATTGAAAATCGTCGAGAGGCGGTGGGCGATGACGAACGAGGTACGGCCGACCATGAGTTTATCAAGTGCCGCCTGCACGATTTTCTCGCTCTCTGTATCGAGTGCCGAGGTCGCCTCATCGAGAATCAGGATCTGCGGATTCTTGAGGATGGCACGCGCAATGGCCATGCGCTGGCGCTGGCCGCCCGAGAGATTCAGGCCGCGCTCGCCGATTTTCGTATCATAGCCGTTCGGCAGTTCGCGGATGAACGTATCGGCATTGGCTGCCTTCGCGGCCATCTCGACTTCTTCATCCGTAGCATCGAGGCGGCCATAGCGGATATTTTCGCGCACCGTCGTCGAGAACAGCATTGTCTCCTGCGGCACAATGCCAATCTGCTCGCGCAGCGAGGAAACCGTGACATCGCGGATATCAAAGCCGTCGATGGAGATGGACCCCGACGTGACTTCATAGAAACGCGGAATGAGGTTGGCAATCGTCGATTTGCCGGCGCCGCTCGGACCAACAAAGGCAATCATCTGCCCCGGTTTTACCTCAAGGCTGACATCCGAAAGTGCCGGCACGCCCTTCTTGTATTCGAAGGAAACATGGTCAAAGACAACATGGCCCTTGACTTTCGGCAGTTCCTTGGCGTCCGGCTTGTCCGTGATGGTCTCCTTGAGGTCGATGACATGGAAGACACGGTCGACGGCTGCCATGGCACGCTGCAGGTTGCCGTAAACGCGCGAAAGGCGCTTGACCGGATTGGCGAGGTTGACTGCGTAAGTGAGGAACGCGACCAGAGAACCGGCCGTCATCTGGCCGTTGACGACCTCGTAGCCGCCGAACCAGATGATGACCGTGACCGAAATGGCCGCGAGGAACTCAACCGACGGCGTCAAAAGGCTCGTGAGCTGAACATTCTTCATCGCCGCCTGGAAGTTGAGCTCATTCTGACGGCAGAAGCGTTTGATTTCATAATTCTCGCGGACAAAGGATTTGACCACGCGGATAGAGGAGATGCTCTCCTGCAGAAGCGACGTGATGTCCGCCATGCGTTCCTGAATGACTGTACCATTGCGCTTGATCTTGCGGCCGAAGATCTTCATGGCCTGCCCGACGAGCGGGATGATGACGAGAGTCAGGATGGAAAGCTTCCAGTCCAGCACAATCATCATGACGAGAGAACCGATGAGGATGGAGCCTTCCGTGACCATCTCGATGAGCTGGTCAACAAGAGCCGACTGGATAGCCGCGACATCATTCGTGATGAAGCTCATGACCTCGCCCGTCTGATGGCGGTCAAAGTAGGCCATCGGCATGCGCTGGAATTTGCGGAACATGACTTCACGCACATCGATGATGACCTTCTGGCCGATAAAAGAGACGAGATACGACTGGCCGTAAAAAAAGATGCCCCTGAGCAGGAAGACCACGACGATGCCCACGCAGATGAGGTTGAGCATCAGCATATCTTTTTCTGCCAGCACC
This sequence comes from uncultured Selenomonas sp., assembly GCA_900552565.1. Lineage (GTDB taxonomy): Bacteria > Bacillota > Negativicutes > Selenomonadales > Selenomonadaceae > Mitsuokella. The sequence goes on from USAK01000002.1 coordinate 60,893, forward strand.
TTATCAATCATGTCCTTGATGATCCACGGTAGGTAAAGATTTGCCGCCGCAGCCATGATGATGCAGAAAATCGCCAGTATGAGCTGCTTGACATATGGCCGCATGTATTGAAGCAGCCGCTTATAATTCTTCATGTTGTTCTCCCGAATTCCGTTTTCTCTTTGCGGCCGCTAAAATCTTCGCGGCAACCCTGTCTGAAGCCCCTGGCGGACCCAGGCGCTCACAGGCTTTCCTGAGTTTGGCTGTGGTTTCATCGCGCGCGCTCTCCCCGCGGTAAAGGCGCAGGAGCTCCTTCGCGATGCGATGGGGCTCCACCTCGTCCTGCAGCAGCTCCGGCTGTATCGTCTCTCCCAAAAGGATATTGGGGAGCGTGAAATGCTCGACATGCACAAGAGCGCGCCCAATCATGTAATTGAGCGGTGCCAGCCGGTAAAGTGAGACGCACGGAAGCCCCATGAGCGCGGCTTCCATGACGACCGTGCCCGAAGCCGCCGCGGCCACATCAGCCAGTCCCATGAGAGCGTACCGATTCTCATACGTCAGCTTAACATCGACATCGTGCTGCGCGATGAGGCCCTGAATCAATGACTTATACGCAGCTGCCGCGACGGGCAGGAAAAACTTGGTCTCCGGCCGTCTGGCCTTGAGGATTTCTGCGGCCTTGAGCATGGCCGGCAGGAGCATCGTGATTTCCTGACGGCGGCTGCCGGGCATCAGCAGTACGGCATGGTCCTGCGGCGCGATGCCGAAAAACGCCCGCGCTTCTTCTTCCGGCAGCTCCGCCTTGACCGTATCGACCAGAGGATTGCCGACAAAGGAGATATGCGCGCCGGCTGCCTCATAGACGGGCAGCTCATGCGGGAAAATCGCGACGAACTCATCGGCGAGTGCCGCACATTTTTTTGCCCTGCCTTTGCGCCAGGCCCAGGCCGACGGCGGGATGTACGAAAAGACGGGAATGCCGAGTTTCTTCGCCCGCTTGGCCAGACGCCAGTTGAAATCCGGATAATCGATGAGGACCAGAAGGTCCGGCCGTTCGGCTGCCATATACGCAGAAAGGTCATCGAGGAGCTTGAGGATGCGCCGCAGGTTTTTGATGACCTCCCAGACGCCCATGACGTTGTAGTCCGCAAAATTGCGGAACAGCTTCACGCCAGCGGCTTCCATCCGGATGCCGCCAAAACCGATGAGCTGTGTCTCCGGCGACTGCCGATGAATGGCTCTTGCCAGACGTTCTCCGTGCAGGTCGCCTGAGACTTCGCCTGCCGACATCATGATTTTCATCCTCGTCCCTCCTTTATTTTCCCTTCCATTCCTGCCTTCCCCGGTCTCCTGCTGCCCTTATGACAGCAGGCCAATGAAAGTCGAAAAGACGCGTGGATACCAGCATCCCTGGTTCCGCCGCGTCTCACAATCACATACTTAGATGGCTGCAATCGTTATGTTATTGGCATCTGCCAGTGCAAGCATCTCCTCGCGCTCAACGAGAAGCGTCTTGTCAGCTTCAATCGCCAAAGCCGTCGCACCAACGTCAACCATGCTCTGGATAGTGGCCAGACCTACCGTCGGCACATCAAAGCGGGAATCCTGCTGCGGCTTAGCGACTTTGGCCACGACAGCACCGCCGCGGGCGAGTTCGCCGCCGCGGCGGATGCAGGCATCCGTGCCTTCAATGGCTTCCAGAGCCATGACAGCCATGTTTTTGACGACTGCCGTCTGGCCGACATCGAGGCGGCCGATTTCCTTCGCCATGCGGAAGCCAAACTCCATGTCCTTGCGTTCTTCCGGCGTCGGCTCACGCTTCGTGATGACACCGCGGTGCGGCATGAGGCGGCGGATCAGCGCCGTCTGGTCAAAGGCCTGAATGCCGGCTTTCGCCAGTTCACGGACGAACATCATCATGATGGTGTCATCCTTGCGGTCCGGCAGCTCCATGATGAGCTTCAGCATGCGGGCATCCGGCTGGACCTTGCCCGAAAACAGGAGTTCCTTTGTGACCTTGCCAATCATCGTGACCTTGCTGACCTGATGTTCTTTCAGGTAGTTCAGTACAGCATCGAGATGTGCGATGCTGATGGACTGGCAGTCTGCCGTGCAGTTCTTGAGTTCTGCGTCCGTCTCCGGCAGCAGGGCCACAGCATAGACTTCATAACCAAGGAGTTTCGCTGCTTTAGCGCACTCCACCGGCAGTTTGCCGGCACCGGCCAGCAATCCGATTTTTTCCATAACGATTCCCCCGAAATTCTCTACCGATATCAGTCACGCTCTCTGCGCTCACGGCAGATGCCGCGCTCTGCATTGCGCAGGAAACGCAGGAAATGCTCGACTTCCTCGCAGGAATCGACTTCCTGCTCGATGACGGCAATGGCCTGCTGCAGGCTGAGTCCCGAACGATAGAGCAGTTTATATGCTTTCTTGATATTGCGGCGGGCTTCAAGCTTGATGCCAGCACGCGAGATGCCAACGGCATTGAGTCCGACAACCTTTGCCGGCTGGCCATCGACAATCGTGTACGGCACGACGTCCTGCGTGAGCTTCGACATGCCGCCGACCATCGCATTGCGGCCGATTTTGACAAACTGATGAACACCAGCCATGCCGCCAATGACTGCGCGGTCTTCGACGACAACGTGGCCGGCCAGGCTTGCCAGATTCGACATGATGACATGATTGCCCACAACGCAGTTATGGGCGACATGCGTCAGTGCCATGAGCAGGCAGTCGTTGCCGACGCGCGTCTCCTCACCTTCGCCCGTAGCGCGGTGAATGGTTGCACCCTCGCGAATCGTCGTGCGGTCGCCAATGATGGTATAGCTCTTTTCCCCTTTGAATTTAAGGTCCTGCGGTTCCTCACCAATGGAGGCACCCTGGAAAATGCGGCAGTCCTTGCCAATCTGCGTCCAGCCGTGAATGACGACATGAGGACCGATTTTCGTGCCTTCATCAATCTCGACATTCTCGCCAATGACCGAGTATGGGCCAATCTCAACGCTGTCCGCGATTTTCGCGCCCGGCGCAACTACAGCAGTTTCATGTATATTTGCAGTGACCTTATTGTCCGTATTCATCTGCTCCAACTCCTTAACCTTCCTCCAATGCCGGCTTTGCCGGCCAGTTTGCTCTGTCCTTTTTTATATACTCCTGAATACCCTCATCATTCTCGTATCTCATTTGACTGCAAATCTGGGCGTTTTACGAGTTGAACAAAGACTAAATGTACTTAGACAATTAATGCGGGCAAAAATCAAAGATCTTCGCCTTTTTTCAGGGCAAACTTGAAATCTGCCGATGCAGCCAGTTCGCCATCAACATAACCGTCACAGTGGAGCAGACCGAAATCACCGCGCGTGCGGACAAGCTTTGCCTTCGTGACGAGCTGGTCGCCAGGAACGACCTGACGTTTGAATTTGACATGCTCCATGCCACCGAACAGCGCGATTTTGCCGCGGTGTTCCTCAGGATAAAGCATGGCCACGCCGCCAACCTGAGCCATAGCCTCAAGAATCAGCACGCCCGGCATAATTGGATGGCCCGGGAAGTGGCCGAGGAAATGCGGCTCATTCATCGTAACATTCTTGATGCCCGTGGCCGATTTGAACGGCTCGAGCTCGATGATGCGGTCGACAAGCAGCATCGGCGGGCGATGCGGTAAAATCTTCTGGATTTCATTGATGTCTAATACCATGATATATCCCTCTTCCTCTGAAAAAATTCAGGAATTCTTTATGATAAGCAAGTTTATCCAAATTTATTCTTCGTACGCAGCGGCAATCTGCTTGGCCAGCTGCGTATTGAGCGCATGGCCTGAAGCCACGGCAATGACGTGGCCGCGGATGATGCCGGCAAGGCGCAGGTCGCCAATGACATCAAGGATCTTATGACGCACGAGCTCATCCTCAAAATGAAGCGGGTTGAGCCAGCCTTCATCATTATAGACGATGACATTCTCCAACGAGCCGCCGAGGCCGAGTCCCATCTCACGCAGCGCATTGATTTCCTTTTCGTACGCAATCGTGCGGGCAGGAGCAATCTCCTTATGGTAGATATCTTCATCCACATGGAAATCCTCGTACTGAACGCCGATGAGTTTATGCGGATTCAGCGACGTAAAGCTCACGCGGAAGCCGTCATACGGAACAACCATGACAAAACGCCCCGTTTTCTCGTCATCGATACGGTAGACCCTGTCAATGACAATTTCACGGCGCTCTTTTTCCTGCTCCGCAATACCGGCCTTGGCCATGAGCTCGAAGAACACGAGCGATGCGCCATCGGCGACCGGCGGTTCCTCAGAGTCGAGTTCCACATAGGCATTATCGATGCGGTGTGCATGGAGCGCACTCATGAGATGTTCAATCGTAAAGACCTTACTGCCATTTTCCTCGACTGTCGTTGCACGCAGCGTCGACGTGACATTCTGTGCCTTAGCGTGAATCTGCGGATTTCCCGGCAGATCTGTGCGCACAAAGACAATGCCCGTATCCACAGGCGCCGGTTTCAGCACTGCATGAACCTCACGGCCGGAATGCAGCCCAATGCCAGTATAAGAAACTTCCGTCTTCAATGTTCTCTGTTTCTGCAAAATCATACCTCCTGCCGTAATGTGCCTTTCTATATTGTACAAAACTATTGTCTGTGATGCAAGTTCAGGATTCTTCCCTCATGGACTTCCAGCGGTCGTGCAGCCAGAACCATTCTTCAGGATAACGGCGCACGTGGTCTTCGATGCATTTCGTCAGGATCTGCGTCGTTTCACGGATATCCTCGCGCTTATCCTTCGTTTTCTTGACAAAAACAGGATCCTGCACAATCAAGGTATGGAAGCCGTGCTCATCGCGATGCATGAACGCGGGGAAAATCGGCACGCCCTGAAAGCGGGCCATCGAAGCAGCGCCCGGCACACAGTTTGTCGGTCTGCCGAAAAAGTCGAGGATGATGCCGCTGTGACGGTTTGTATCCTGATCCATGATGAGGCCGATGGCCCAGCCTTTCTGCAGCATCTCAAACATCTCGCGTACGCCGGTCTTATACGTAATGTGCATGCCGATGAGCGTGCGGTATTCATTGATGAAACGGTCTGCGCCCGTCGATTTCTGCTTCATGGCCACACCGACGAGAGGAATGCCGGCCTGGGCAAAAGCACCGCCCATGAGCTCCCAATTGCCGCTGTGCGCTGCCGCAATGATGCAGCCTTTGCCAAGGGCCAGTCCCTTCTGCAGCTTATCAAGCCCTTCGATGCGCACGTATTCATCGATGTGTTTGCTAATGATAGGAAAGCGCAGGACTTCCATGAGCATCGGACCAAAGCGAACGCTGCTGGCCTTGGCGAGCTTTTCCGCCTCTTTCTCATCGAGGCCGAGGCACATCATGATCTGGTCTTTTGCGAGTTTTTTGCGGCGTTTCGGTACAAAAATCCAGGCAAATTCGCCAAGGGCGCGGCCGATGACCTCACAGACACCGCGCGGCAGCAGGCAGCAGATCTTGCTGATGATTTTCAGCAGATAATAAGAAAACATGCTTTTCTCCCCTTTCAGCAAGAAAGCCTTCCATCTTCAGGAAGGCTTTCTTTCATATCATATCACGTAATATCACGTATGATGACTGTTCTGCATCACTGCTTCTCGGATTTCTCGTACTTAGCGAGTTTCTTCTCGAGCTGACGGAATTTCTTGTACATCTCCGGCAGATGCTTCATCGAAGCCTGCATGCGCAGCCACTCTGCATGACTCTGTACAGGGAAGCCCGCGCAGAACACGCCTTCCGGCATATCGCCGATGATGCCGGAACGGGCGGCATAAACAGAATTTGCGCCGATATGGATATGGCCAACCGTACCGACCTGGCCGCCAAACGTGACGTTATGGCCGACAATCGTCGAGCCCGAAATGCCCGTCTGAGCAACAATCAGGCAGTTCGGACCGATCTTGCAGTTATGGCCGATATGAACAAGGTTATCGATTTTTGTACCATGGCCAATGACCGTCGAGCCCATGGCTGCGCGGTCAATGCCGTCATGCGCGCCGATTTCGACATCATCCTCGAGGACGACATTGCCGACCTGCGGCACTTTCGTATGTACGCCTTCATGCGTTGTGAAGCCGAAGCCGTCCGAGCCGATGACAGCCGAGCAGTGGATGACGCAGCGTTTGCCGACACGGCAGTGCTCGCGGACCGTCGCACTTGAATAAATGACCGTATCCTCTTCAATCTCTGCATACTGGCCAATATACGTATGCGGATACAGCGTCACGCGGTCCCCGATGACGGCGTGGTCATCGACAACGGCGAACGGCATGATGATGACGTCTTTGCCAATCTTGACATCTTTGCCAATATGAGCCTTCTCGCTGACGCCCTGAGGGAACTGGAGCTTCGGCGTGAACAGCTCGAGGAGTTTGGCAAAGGCAGCGCGCGGCTCTTCCACATAAAGTGCCGTCTTCGGGAACTCCCCAATTCCCTCCGGCAGCATGACAGCAGCCGCTTTGCACGTCTTCGCTTCTTCAATATGCGGGTCCACAGCAAAGGTCAGGTCATGCTCGCCCGCCCCTTCGATATTGTCGAGGCCCTTGATGACGATGGATGCATCGCCTTCGATACGGCCGCCAACATAATCCGCAATTTCCTGCAAGGTCTTTTTCATGTCACAATCCCATCCTTACATTCTTATATCCCTACATCCATAGCATCTTTACGTCTTACTGCAGTTTGGCAATGACGTCATCCGTCACGTCAACGCAGCCCGACAGGGCCGTCGGCTGCTCTTTCTCGCTGTCAACGACAACATCGAGTTTCTTTTCCTTTGCGATATCCTGCAGCGCCGCACTGACTTTCTGCTGCAGCTGCATCTGATACGACTGGTTGAGGCTGGCCATCTTCTGCTGAGCCTGAGCCTGTGTCTTCTGCGCATCTTCTTGACTCATGTCCGGGTTATCCTGCAGGGACTTCTGTGCTTCCTCGCGGGCCTCATTGATTTTCTGATTGCCTTCATCCACCAGGGCCTTGACCTGCGGAGCTTCCTGCATGACGCGGGAACCTTCAATATAGCCGATCTTGACCTGTCCGCAGCCACTCATGAGCATCGTTGCAGCAAAAGCTGCTGCCAAAAGGCCTACGGTTTTTTTACGTAATTTCATGTTGTGATTCTCTTCTTTCTACATGTATAGATAATTAAGGATTTAAGATAGTTGCGTTTACGATAGTGATTATGAGTTCTGCGCTGAGCCGTCTGACGCAGCGGCGCTGTTTTCATCGCTTGCAGAAAGCGTCCCCATCTCTTCGACGAGCTCATCGGTGACATCTTCCGTATCCGAGCCGACCACGGGCATAAAGCGATTGGGCTTCATGCTGTCCGGCACGTCAAGCGGAAGTTTGTACACGAGATCCTCTGCCGGATTGGCGAGGATCAGGGTAAAGTGATGCAGAATAGCGATTTTTGCTGCCTTGCCGGCAATATCATTGCGGATATGCGTGTCAAGAGCCTGAATCTCTTCGGCTTTTTCCGCCATCTGCTTCTTAATCTGTACGCGCTTCTGGATATTCAGCTCAGCATCTTGCTGATTCTGCACTGCCATGGCCTGCGTATCGCGCTGCTGCACATCCGACTGTTTGCGGACGGCCGCAGATTTCTGCTGGTTCATTGCCGTCTTGGCCTGTTCTTGCCATTTCGCAACCTTCGGCCCCATCACAGACTGCACATAGCTGTTGACTTCTTTTTCCCACTCTTTGGCGAGTTCCTGCTGGCGCATGCCGCGTTCCTGCTGCAGAAGTGAGCGCTGATTTTCCCAATCGGCTTTTTCCGCATCAAGGTCTTCCTGTTTGGCCCAGGGATGATGCATCGCTTTTTGGTTGTCAATCTTGAGATTCAGATTGAAGATGGCATTCTGATAATCTTCGTCAACAGCCTTGCGCCGGCTGTCATATTCGGCCTGATGTGCCTCGCGGTATGCCTTCTCCACGCTTTTTGCTTCGCGTTCAAGCTCGGTGCGTCCGCCGATGACGGTCTGTGCATTCTTCTGCCAGACGGAATCGTCAAACGGCTTGCTGTCCACCTGCGGAGGCTGTACGGGCATTTCCGGCAGTTTCTCCGTGTCTTTGAGAGAAAGTTCCAGACTCTTGTACTCCTTCTGAAGGGACAAGAGCTTATCGTAGTCGGGATGTGCCTCGAGTGCTTTCTGCATATCGACAAGGCCGATACTGGCGGCTTCTGTTGTCTGCACCTGCTGATGCCCGGGCATCAGCGCGCGCAGCCCCCAAGCGCCAAGGAAAACAAGCCCGAGTGCCACCGCACTGCCGAGGATGATTTCCTTGCGCTTTTTCTTCCATAGACTAGATTTGGCAGAGTCTGAAGACTTTGCCGCCTTATTCGGATCCGCCACAGACTCTGCCCTCCTTACAAGTAGTACCGAGCGCAACCGCTCGGTACTCAACGCTCCATATGACCCTCAGAGGCTTACTTGCTGAGCTTATTGATGACATCCTGCGTGATATCCTGGCCGCCGTAAACCACCGAGCTCTTTTCGAGAACAACAGAGAGGCCTTTAGCTTCTGCTACGCTCTTGACGGAATCCTCAATGTTCTTCTGGAACGGCTCCATGAGCTCCTGATTCTTCTGTGCAAGGCGCTGTTGCGTCTGCTGATAGTAATCGTTCTTTTCCTGATCGCTCATGTTGGCCGATTTCTCTTCAAACTCTTTCTGAGCATCCTGGACTTCTTTCTGCATCTGAGACTGAATGTCCTGGAGCTGCGAGCTCTGCTGAGCAATCTGGCGGTAGTCGACAACACCGACGTTCGAACTTGCGGCATTGGCGATGCCCGTACCGGACTGCGTGAGTGCGAGAGCTACGACGGAGCCAACAAATACGAGTGCGATGAGAACACTGATGATTTTGACCTGCTTCTTCTGTAAAGTAACCATTTTATCTTCTCCTTTTACGATTCCAAAGAAACACGTTTATTATAGCAGACTTCGCAGGGGTCTACAAGAAGTAGTTGCCCTGACGTAGTCTTAGAAATTTCCGATGAGTCTCAGCCAGCCCTGTGTTTTGTCAAGGACGTACTCAAGACTCAGGAAATCATGAACTTTATACAAGAGACCGGCTTCGCCGAGCTGGTCGGCAAAACGGTATTCATAGCGGAGCTGCCAGCGCGGGGCAATTTCCTGCAGGGCACCAAGCACAAAGCGGTTTTTGCGCATATCATAGCGAATCTGGCCCGTCGTGCCTGTGCCGACGCGGTGTCCATAGCCGAGTTCCCAGTCCCAGTCGACTTTCTGCGGCATGAAGTCAAATTGGGCAAATACTTCGTCGCGCGACGTCATCATGCGGCCTGCGTGCAGGCGGAAACGCATGCTGTCAATCTCGTTTTCGTATTTGCTTTCCCTGCGTCCCATATCGACCCAGCCCGTCAAACGGGCACGATAGCGGTCCGAATCGGAACGGCTCATGACTTCCATGCGCTCCTGCGGTGCAATCGTCACGACGGACTTCATGCGCAGCGCCCGAAAATCCTGCTGCACATCGAGCGTTTTGGCAAACTGTTGCTCAAAATCGTGCTGATGACGCGCGACAAAGGCCACAGGCACGCCGACTAAAGAATCCACCTGCTGCTGCATGAGTTCGCGGTGATTGAGCAGGGTAAAATTCGGGACGGTATCCGACCGCATGGAAAGGTCCGTCGTGCGGACCACGGGCAGGCGCGGGTAGACCGTCAAGCTGACTTTGGCTGCACTGCCATCCGTTTCGACATCGAAGTCCCCGCGGAATTCCGGCAAATGCGCCGCGAGATAATCATTCAGATGATGTTTCAGAACGCCATTCGTCCAGTCCGCCGCGGCTACGGGCAGGCCGTAGAGCGCGTCGGAAAAAACGGTGTTGACATCGGCGAGGTCTCTGCGCGCCAGGGCTTCTACCGCAGGCGGCATGCCCTCGACCTTTGTGTCAACCACAATCGTCTGAATCTGATCGGACCATGGCAGAAGGTCTACGCGGACCGCAGCAGTGCTGCCAAGCGTCAGGCTGACCTGCCGTACCGTATAGCCGACGAGGACCTTATCAAAGACTTGACGAATGACTTCAGATTTCTGCGCGACTTCTGCCGGCTCTGTACTCGTCGGCAGGCCGAGCAGCAGTTGCTCCGCAATGACGCGCACGCTCGTCTCCATGCGCTGCTGCACCAGAGGCGGCAGACCCGTTTCTGACGTCACGCTGACATCGAGATTTTCCACGCGGCTGCCCGCTTCTGCGGTCAGGGGCAGCAGGCAGAACAGAATGCCGAGCAGGAAGACCGCCTGACAGCGCCCTTTCTGCCCCAGCCATCGTATCAGCAAACAGCATCCCTTCTTTGCCCTTTGTTCTTTGCTGGAGATTTCATCAGAACGTGCTGCCGACACTGAAGTGTACGCGGCCGCCGTCGTCGCCCCAGCCATAATCGAAGCGCAGCGGTCCGATTGGTGTCGTCAGGGCAATGCCGACACCGACGCTGCCGTGCATATTGTCAGGCGTCAGGCCGCTGTCCCAGGCACCGCCCCAATCCGTGAACAGGGCACCCTGTACCTTCTTGATGATAGGGAAACGGTACTCGAGCGTGCCGAGGAATTCGCGGTCGCCGCGGAACTGGTCTTCACGGTAGCCGCGCAGTGAGCCCTGGCCGCCGATACGGTACTGGTTGAATTCAGAGATATCGCCGTTGCCGATACCGTAGCGGGCGCGCAGAGCCCAGACCTGCGAACGGCCGGCGCGGATGTAGCGCTGACCATCGACCGTGTACTTCTGGAAGTCGAAGTCGCCGCCAAAGCCCGCGAACTCGCCCGAAAGACTCAGACGGCTGCCGCTCATCGGATTGTAGACATTGTCGCGCGTATCCGTGACATGCTCGAACGTGACGCTGCGCGTCGTGCCGAAGTTATCGTCACGCCACTGTTTATAAGCATCCGTACTGCGGTCGCCCATATTGCCGTCATCGACATGTCTTACATAAGAATCCTTGCGGTTGCGCAGCGTGACGTAATTCGTCGAATACTCACTGACCGGACGGCCAAAGACAATCTCGCCGCCAGAGTACTTGCGCATGTACGTTTCCTTGAGGTCGCCGCTCGTATCGTAATCATCGTATTCATACGTACGGTTGTAGATGCGGAACGTGCCGACCGTTTCCTTGCTGTCGAGCCATGGACGGCGGTAAGAGAACGTGTAGCCGTGAGCATCCGTGTCATCGCCGCTCGTCTCATACGTCAGGCTGATGGCATCGCCTGTGCCGCGGAAGTTCGTATCACCGATGGAAACCATGCCGATGACACCGTCTTCACTCGAATAGCCGGCGCCGATGCCGAACGAACCCGTACGTTTCTCCGTGACGTCGAGCTCCATGACCACAGCATTCGGGTCAACGCCCGGATTCATCTTGATATTGACATCTTCGAAGAAACCGAGGTTGTAGACGCGCTGCATGCTGCGGCGTGCGAGCTTCGAGTTGAACGGCTCGCCCGGCTTCTGGCGCATCTCGCGCAGGATGACGCGCTCTTTCGTCTTCGTGTTGCCCTTGACCTTATAGCCTTCAAGGATACCCTCATTGACTTTGAGGTTCAGAATGCCGTTCTTATCGATATTCATATCCGTGATTTTAGCGAGGATATAGCCGTCGCGGCGGTACTGCTCCTGAATGGCCGTAACTGCCTTGTTGAGTTCACGGCTGTTGAGGATTTCACCGGTCTTAAGCGTGACGAAGCTGTTGAGCGTATCGCTGCTCTCAACGGTATTGCCCGTGATATTGACACCCTTGAGCACCGGATTCTCGAGAACATGATAGGTGATGATGACACCCTCCGGCACCTTCTCGAACGTCGGGTAGATATCATAGAAGTAGCCCGTGTTGTAGATTTTCTCGCGGTCGGCATCGAGGCCTTTGACCGTGAACATATCGCCGGCCTTCATGGAAATCGCGGCTTTGGCCGTGCCCTCCGTGGCCTTCGACGTACCCTCAAAAATCGTGTCAACGACAGTCTGGCCTTCATACTGCTTCATGCCATCGGCAATAGCCGTTTCCTCAGGGCGCGTTTTCGCCCAGGTCTGCGTGCGTTCATCAATCGACGAATTTGCCGCCGCATCGGCCTGAGCCGCGGCAGAAGTATCTGCCGCCTTGACAGCTGTTTCCGTTTTGGCAGTTTCCTGCGTCACGGCTTTCGCAGCCGCTGCCGTATCTTCAGCAGCAGCAGTATTGGCCGCTGCCGTATTGGCAGCCTCTGCCGGCTGAGCCTCTGCTGCAAAGGACGTCCCCGGCACAGCAGCACAGCTGACAGCAAGGGCTACAGCATAAGCAAGAGATCTGTATTTCTGTTTCTTCAAAGGTCAAACCTCCTATATGATATCTTCATCATCACTGAATTTTACAAGGATATAAGGATATCTATTATTTCCGCAAAGTTTTGCCTGCGGTTTGCATCAATTTCTGCATCCCGTCATCCGGGACTTTTGGCGTCTGAGGCTGAGCAGCCGCTGCTGCCGCTTTGGGCTGCACCTGCTGCTCAGCAGGTACGGCATCTGGCACAGTGCTTTCCTGTACCGGCTGCATCTGCGGATGTACAGGGACTGCTGCCTCGGCTTTCGCTTCCGGCAAAGGTGCATCATCATGAACCGGTGGACTGCTTTGCACGGCCTCGGGCGCTGCCTGCGGCGGCGCCGATTCCTGTGGGGCTTCCTGTACGGCAGGCGCCGGAGGGTACGAAGAGGAAACGGACGGTGCCTGTCCGCGCACGAACCACCAGCCGCCCGCGGCGATGAAAAGAGCTGCACATGCAGGCAGTAGCCGCGCCGTCCACTTCTTAAGCAGGCGGTGCCCCGGCGTTCCCTCCACGCGGGCAAGTTCTGCCTTGGCCAGCATGACTTTGAGTTCGCCGCGCACCCTATGATTTTCCGCTAAAGAATGCTCCGCTTCACCGAGCCATTCCCTCGCCGCCCGTATATGACGGCGCTGCTTCTGATTCCGGTCTCTCATGATACACCTCCTGCCTGCTCAGATTCACAGGCCTATAACCTATAGTCCAAAGCGTTCATGAAATAGCGGCATCTCATATGCAGCCATTTTAACGGCTGACGTGAAAATAGCTCCTGTTTTCTTTTTTGTTCAAATGCTTTCTACTTCTTTTCTATTTTTTCACCAGTAGTGCATAAAGCGCGAAAGCATGCCGCGGATGCGGCGGATGCCGTTTTTCTGCAGGCGGTAGACATGAGATGAGCTGACATTCAGCGTGTCCGCCATGCCGGCAGCATCTTCGCTGCTCCAGTACATGCCTTCAAGCACCGCCCGTTCCTTGTCAGGCAGGCGCGCCATGGCCTGATGCAGCTTGGCCGCGAGCTCGTGGCTTTCGGCCTGTTCCGGTACGGAAGCCGCTACATCCACGAGATTTTCCTTGATGCTGCCAGAGCTTCCTTCCATAGCCTCTTCGATGCACGCGATATCCACCTGCCCCTCACGGCGCAGGAAATCCATCATGCGGCCGCGGATGCGGTGAACGGCAAACAGGCTGAACGCCACGCCGCGCGTATAGTCGAAACGTTCTACGGCTTCAATGAGGCCGATGGTCCCCTCCTGTATGACATCCATGATGCAGTCGAGGCGGGCAAACGGCACCGCCTGCTTAAAGACGAGCGGCTGATATGATTCGATGAGGCGCTGGCGTGCCTTGTCATCCCCCTGCTCCCGGAACGCCTGCCAGAGTTTTTGCTCCTCGGCCAGTTCCAGTGTCTTTATTTTACTGAGTTCTTTTATATAGTCATTCAGGCACATAGCCTCACCTCCTCATCTGCCTGTTACCTCAAAAATGAATCCGTGCTTCCAGACCGACAATGAATTTCTGCGCCTCTTTCTCCAGCGACAGGCCAAAGCGGTCGTTCATATCATACTGGGCACCAAAACGGTGCGTATCATCGCCGCCAATCTGCTGCGTGTACTTGAGCATGATTTTATCGGTGATGTACTTGCCCATCTCGACATGATAGACATCGATGTCTTTGTTCGACTCTTCATCGTGCGTATCAAAGGCCGAGCCGCTGCCGCGTGCAATCGTGAAGCGGTCGAGCCAGAGCATATTGCGCATGACGTCCTCAACTTCCGACAGGAAGCTCATCTGCAGGCCCACAATCAGCAGGTCGCCTGCGTCGAGATTGGCATCGCCAGCCTTGTAGGCATTGCGCAGCGTCAGCAGGCGGATGATTTCCGTCTGGCTCATCTCCGGCGTGGAACGCAGCTTAAACGTCATATTGTCCAGCGGGCCCGTGATGGACAGGAACACCTTGGCCTGCGTCAGCCGCGTGTCGGCGGTAAACGTGATGCTCGGCAGGAACGAATCGACCTGATTGAAGTAGGCCGTGCCCTCGCGGACGTTGAATTCCGTCTTGAGGTAGCTGACCGTGCCGCCGCGCTTGACGGAGACAGAGCCCGATGTCTTCGGATGATGCGTCGTGCCGCCGAAATGAACCTTGCCCACGAGGTACATATCGTAGAGATACGAACTGTAGGCATGGACCTTATCGCCAACATTGACATCCACGTCGAGAAGGACATCCGGCAGTTCGCCATTGCTGTCCGGAATGGTCGGCACGGAAATCGTGCAGTTATCGAGGCCAATCTGTCCTGAAATTTTCGGCAGGGTCTTGCCGAAGGCCTCTGCGTTGTTGATGCGCAGACTGCCGCTCAGCGGCCCCTTGAAGAAGTCACTCTGGATATCGAGTTTGTCCGCTGTCAGCGAAAAATCGTACGTCGACGGCGTCACACCATCGAGCTTCAACGTGCCCTGACCTATATAACTACCTTCGCCCATTTTACCAGAAAAGTCGCTGACTGTCATGGTATCGCCATTAAAAACAACCGTGGCGTTCATATTCGTGACAGGGGTAGCCAAAGGTTTGAACTTGACAGCGCCGTCAGACAGGGAAACTGTACCATTGATAAGCGGATGGGCCAGCGTGCCTGTGAATTCTAGCGTGCCTTTCGTCGGTCCGAGTGCCCAGTCGACTTGGTCGGAGACGAACGGCAGAATAGAAAGATCGGCCTGGTCAAGGTTGACATCGAGCTTGATGCGTTCGTAGTCGTCAAGGTCTTCATTGCTGTTGGCAAAAAGGGCCTTCAACGGCACGATGCCCTTGGCCGTCGCCTGATATTCTTTGCCGTTGATGGTCTTCTTCACGGCGAAATCCTTAACGTTGACAAGGCCATTCGTCAGCTTGAACTCGCCATTCAGCGCATCAAACGTCGAGCCCTGGAAGCCGCCGTTATTCGCGGCAATCGTGACATTGGCCGACGGATTGCCCGTCGTGCCGCCGAATTCTGCTTCGATATCGGCCGTGCCATGCACCGTGCGTTCCAGGCCGGCCGACTTTGTGAACATGCCGAGGGCAAGGTTATGCGCCGAGAACTTCGCCGCAATCGGGCCGTCGATGCCCACACTGCCGCTGGCCGTAAAGCTGCCGTCCGTGCCCTGCATGCCTGAAAGTTTCTCAATATAAACGATTTTATCGAGCAGATGCAGATTGACTTCGACATCATGAACGTCGTAGCCCGAAATCTGACCGCTGTCAAGGATGCCATTGAGTGTGACATCCGGATTGTCGTAAGTGCCGCCAATCTCGATGTCGCTGCTGAGCTTGCCCGAAACGATGTTATTCTTGAGGTTGGCAATGGCCGTCAGTGCGTTGATATCACCATCCGTGACTTTGACCGAACCGCTGGCATCATGCGTATCCGTATTGATGGAAAGAGCCGCCTGATAGACACCATCGCCCTGATGGAAGCCAAACTGATTGACATTGACCACGCCATCGCGGTAATTGACGATGCCATGAACATCGCGGATTTCCTGGTCATTAAGCGTGATGGACGGGGCATCGAGCGTGCCGTCGAACTGCGGATTCGAGAGATTGCCGCCAATCTTGCCCGCGAACGTGCCCTTGCCGCTGACCGGATACGGGAATTTGCTGGCAAAGCGCTCCATGTTGATTTCATGGACACTGGCCTGCAAATCGAGGTTCATATCACGGTCCACCGTGCCGTTGACATCCATATCGACCATGGGTGAGAAGATATGGAAATCCTGCAGGCGCGTGACACCGTCTTCCATGAAATAGTCACCATCCATGCCCGAAAGCAGGATGCCTTTGTAACTGCCGTAATAGAAATGAATGTAACCCACGGCATTCGGATGGTCGAGCGTGCCCGTGATGCGAATCGTGTTGTCGACATTACCAGTGATTGGCTGGTCAGGGAAGGCCAGCGCCGCGATATCTTCCATGCGGGCCCCGACCGTGTCAATGCGCATATTGATGCGGCGTTCGCCCGTCAGGCCGATGGAGCCATCGACATACCAGGTCTGTTTGCCATCCTTGACAAGCGAGAATTCATCAATGGTCACGCCGTCAAGACTGCCGCCCGCGTTGAATTTCAGGCTGTCATACGGCTGTTTAAAGAGTGTGCCGTTTGTCGCCGTAAATTTAAAGCTGACCTGCGGGTCGGAGATATCGCCATGGACCGTGCCTTCAAAATCGCCAAGACCCGTGACATCGGCCTCAGGAATCAGCGTGCTGATGAGCGAAAGGTCGACGTGGCCGCCGTAGAACGCCAGGTCAAGGTCGCTGCCGCTCTTAATGTTGCCTTCGATGCCAAGGCTCGTGCGGTGCGGCAGATTGAGGCTGGCATAATCGATGGTAATGTCTTTGCCCTGCACAAAGAACGAAGCATTGAGGCTCTCGACAGGCAGATTCTTGTACGAGCCCGACTGCAGGCTGGCACTGCCATAAGCCTGCAGCGAAGACGTATCCGTGCCCGTGCCGCTGAGTCCCATATCAACGCCCACGCGTCCCGTGATATCAGCAAGCTGCGGCACAAAGACAGCCGCCTGCTGCACGTCGATATCTTTGCCGACCACGTGAGCCGTATACGTGAGGTCACTTGCTGAGAACTGCGCCTCGCCGCTGATGGTACCGCCAAACGCAGCCACGGAAAGGTCCTGCACGTTCACGAGGTTGTCTTCATAGCGGACGTGCGCGCGGGCATTCGTGAACGGAATGTCCATGGCCCTGCCCGAAGCGACTGTGACATCGCCCTCAACGAACGGGGACTTCACAGGGCCCGTGATGTGGGCCTTGACCGCGGCCGCGCCTTCATACGGAATATCCTTCAAGACCTTCGAAGGGTCAAAGGAATCCGACGAAGCGTTGAGGTCGAGATACGGCGCATCCGTATCATAGCGGACCTTGCCATCGACGTGCGCCTGCTGTCCCGCAGCCTGCGCATCGGCAAAAATCAGGGCTTCAGTATCAGTAAATGAGGCAAAGCCATGGATATCATCAACTTCGGTATCCTTGACCTTGACGGCGCCGTCTTCATACTCGGCCTGACCCGAAAAAGACAGGACACTGCCCATATACTGCCCTGAGACCTTGGCCGTCTTGACCTTGCCGCCGAGAATCTCAACGCCGTCAGGGATGGTGCCGTCCGGCACGAGCGGCAGGACCTCGGCAAGGTCCAGTCCTTTCACCTCGGCATTGAAAATCTGGCGTTCTTTGCGGTACGTCCCCGAAAGCGATGCATCTGCGCCAAGGCAGCTGCCCTTCGCATCGAGCTTGAGCACCGGATAGTCGGCAAAATCAAGCGAGCCCGATACATCGCCAACATAAAGTTCCTTCCCCTGAGCAGCAAGGTGCAGGCCGCCGTCTTCTACATTGACTTTGCCAAAAAATGAACCCTGACCGGAGCTTTTCGTCTGGATATCCTCAACGTTCCAGCTGCCATCATCGCGCTGGATGAGATTGGCCTCGACGCCCGACAGCGTGACTGCACTGACCGCGTGCGCGGGGTCCCTGTACGCAGAAAGCAGGCGGAATTCCACCTTGGCCGTATCGGCCGTCGCGATGCAATCCGCCTGCTTATCATAAACAGCGAGGTCGTGAATCTCGAGGTCATGAAGCGAATTCACCTTGATGGCACCGACGGAAACGGGCACGCCCAATGTATCGCTGGCAACAGTAGAAGCAGTCTGTTCTACTTTGTCCATGAAAGCGCTGGTCTGTATGTAATACCAGATACCGCCCAGTACCAGCGCCAGTATGCCCAAAAGCACACCGATGCCTATCCCGATGGTTTTTCGTT
Organism: uncultured Selenomonas sp.; assembly: GCA_900552565.1. Taxonomy (GTDB): domain Bacteria; phylum Bacillota; class Negativicutes; order Selenomonadales; family Selenomonadaceae; genus Mitsuokella. The sequence goes on from USAK01000002.1 coordinate 79,028, forward strand.
TCATGATAGTCTCCCCAATGATTCACTCCTGAATCTTACCTTATAGAATTCTGGGCACGAAGTGAAGGTGCCGCGTCTTTAGTTTGCCATGTCAGAAGCCACCGTCTCGCTCGTGACGCCTGTCGTGTTCACCGGAGCTGCGGTGCTCTGGGCAGTCTGCTGCGCGTCAGCGGCTGCCGCCTTAGTCTGAGCTGCGGCCTGCTGGGCATCAGCAGCCTCGGCTGCCTGTTCTGCCTGCTGGGCCTTCTGCAGCTGCTCCATCTCAAAGATGGCATCATCTTTGAGCTTCGCATCATCGCGGGCCTTCGGCGCCGTCTTGCCGGCTTCTTCTGCTTCCGAATACTTGACAACATCGAGGTCCACAGGAATGCCCATAGCCTTGTCGAGCTTTGCCTTGCTCGTATTGTAATTGTAGAGAGCCGTGTAGTAGTTCGTGCGGGCCGTCGTCAGCTTCTCGTTGGCATCCATGACATCGAGGTTCGTGCCAACACCGGCGCTGTAGCGGACCTGCGCAATCTTGTAATCTTCTTCGGCCCGAGCCACGGCGACCGACGTCGTCTGGATATTCTTTTCCGCAGCCTGCAGGGCAAGATAAGCCGTGCGCACATCGAGGCGAATCTGGTCATCCGTTTCAGCCGCGGCTTCCTTCGCCTTAGCGAGGGCCATATTCGCCGAATTGACACTGGCCTGCGTCTGGCCATTATCAAAGACATCCCAAGATGCATTGAGGCCAGCTGCCCAGCTGTCGCTGCTCGTATGGTCATGCGTAAATGGTTTTTCACCAGCAATGGCTTTATTTACCACAGCATTGACCGTCGGCTGATAGCCTGCCTTCGCCGTTTCTACATTCGCTTCTGCGGCTTTAACTGCGTAGCGTTTCGCCATACCATCAGCGCGGTTGGCCAAGGCATAGTTCAAGCAGTCATCCTCGGTCAGGTTGTATTTCGTGTATTTGAGCTGGTCGTTGATATTGAGCACCGTGTCCGTCGGCAGACCGATGACATTATTGAGCGTCGAAACAGCGATATCGTAGTTGTTCTGCGCCGTTACGAGCGACTGCTGGGCATTGGCCAGCTGTACCTGCGAAGCGAGCACATCGGATTTTGCGACAGTGCCGACGCGGTACTGGGCATTGACGTTGTCGAGATGCTCCTGCAGCGTATTGACCGACTCCTGCTCGACATCGATGAGATTGCGGCACTGCAGAATCTGATAGTAGTCCGACGTAGCCTGCAGGCGGATGGACTGTTTTGTCTCCTCAAGGGCCAAATCAGCTTCATTGAGGCCATAGCGGGCCTGCTTGATCTGTCCTTTGACCGAACCATTATACAGAGGCATAACCCCCTGTACCGTATTGCTCCATGCATAATTATAAGCAGGGCCAACAAGGCCGGCAGAATGCTGATTGTGTACGGTATCCAACGAATCACCGCCAATGCGGTTTGCATTCGATGTCCACGTCACCGTCGGGCCCATTGTACGGCGTGCTTTAGACAGTGTCCACTTGGCCGTGTCGACATCCGTCAATGCCTGACGAATCGTGCGGTTGTTCTCAAGTGCCATCTGCACGCTGTCATGCAGGTCAAGCTGCACGGTGTCAGCAGCGAAAGCCGTGCTCGACACAGCGGCCGTCATGAGGCCCATGGCAATGATGGCAGTCAGTTTTTTATAGAAGCGTTTTTTCTTATTCAAGGTCAGTTCCTCCTCAAAGAAATGTAACATCTCTTTCTTAAATCCTCATTTGAGCTTCAAAAGAAAGATGTCCTGTCAAAACGACTGACGTATGCCGAGATACGCTGCGCGTTTATCGCTGTCGTTGACATCATTCCACTGGCCCATGAGCCAGGTGCCGGCATTATTGAGTTCATATTGAGCACGCAGACGCAGCGAAGGGTCGTTGGGGTCCATCGCGTCTGCGGAGAAAACAAAGCGTTTTCCTGCGTAGGTATCGAGGCCGACGCCTACGTCGCCGTTGATGACACCGCCGCGGACGGCAAAACGGTCGCTGCGGCGGCCAATCTCGAAGTTTCCGCGGTTGCCGTCCCCGATATCATCAAGGCCGGCCCGCAGAAAATTTCCCTTGTCAGGTCCTATATCGACATTGAAATTCGTCTGCCAGTCATCTTTGGCACCGCTGTACAGGACATCGGCCGAAGGGCTGACTTTGATATCTTCGAGTTTGCCCATCATATTTCCTGCTTTTTCGGACATCTGGCGCGCATTATGGATGGTCGCCTTGAGGTCCTCGGCCGTCTGCGGGTCGCCGACGGCATTGTTCATGTTCTCGGCCATATTCGCGATGCGGTCGCTGGCATCCTTGATATTTGCGAGCGTCAGGCGAAGATTCTCAGCCGTCTGCGGGTCAGCCCCGACCGTAGCGAGATTCGTCATCATGGCCTCAACCTGCTGCATCGTGCGGTTGAGCCCGCCCGAAGCCGCATTGAGATTTGTGAGCATCTGGTTGATATTGCCCTGATTGCCGCGCATCGTCTGTTCCATTGCCGCGACGAGCCCATCCATATGGGCCGTCATATCACGGATATTGACGGCCATCTGCAGGAAATTCTTCTGGAAGTCCGGATTGCCCATGACCTGATTCATGGAATCCAGCAGCGTCTGCACTTGGTCCATGACATCGCCGGCCTTGGCAAACAGGGAGTCAATGCCCTCTTCCTCCTGACCAATCAGGTAGTCGCCATCGCCCAGGTAAATGCCCTGGTCCTTGCCCGGCAGGATGTTGACGAATTTATCGCCCATGACCCCCGACGAGCCGATGGTCACCTGCGACCCTTTCGGAATCTTGGTATTGCCCGTGATTTCCATCGACACGGTGACGCCGCCGCCGTCGTTGCGGATGCTCTTGACTTTGCCCACAGGCACGCCCGACAGACGGACCACAGAATCCGGCTCCACGCCAATGACCTGCTTGAAGCCCGCATACAATGTATATCCTTTATGTCCGGACAGGGAAACGCCCGAAAGCAGCGCTGCCACGGCGGCGAAGAGAATCACGCCAATCACCGTGAACGCTCCGACTTTTGCCTCTGTCGTCATGTCTCGTCCTCCTTCACTGTGCGCAAAGTGCGGAAAAATGCCTGCACGCGCGGGTCTTGTATCTTCTTGAAACGCTCTACCGTATCGACGGCAATGAGGTCGCCGTCATAAATCATGGCAATGCGGTCGGATATGCGACACGCACTGGCCATATCATGGGTAACGACGATGCTTGTCACGGAAAGAGCCTTCTGGGTATTCACGATGAGTTCATCAATTTTTTCGGTCATCAAAGGGTCGAGGCCGGAGCTCGGCTCATCGTAGCAGATGATGGAAGGCTCCACGGCAATGGCCCGCGCAAGACTCACGCGTTTCTTCATGCCGCCGGAGAGTTCATTTGGCATCATGTCTTCCACACCGTCAAGCCCGACGAGATGGAGTTTTTCCTTGACGATGGCCTTGATATCCTCATTGCTGAGCTTTGTATGCTCGCGCAGGCCAAAAGCGACGTTCTCGCCCACTGTCATCGAGTCAAAAAGTGCGGAATACTGGAAGACCATGCCCATCTTGAGACGGATCTTATTGAGTTCCGCTTCATCCATGGGCACGATATCCTGCCCATCGATGAGAATCTGGCCGCTCGTCGGCTTGATGAGTCCCATGAGCAGGCGCAGGAATGTGCTTTTGCCCGAGCCGGAGCCGCCGATGATAGCCAAAGTCTCGCCATCGTATATTTTCAAATTGATATGCCTCAGCGCTTCTTTTTCCTCGAAACGCATGCATACGTCGATAAATTCAATCATAGCGCAGCTCCATCAAAACAGTAAGAAGGTCAGCACAGCATTCAAGAGAAAAATGACGATGATAGAGGCCACAACCGTGCGCGTCGTGGCCCGGCCGACACCTTCCGCGCCATCCGGACAGTGCAGGCCGTAATAGCAGCCGAGCACCGCGATGACATTGCCAAAGAAAATTGCCTTGATGACGCCGCCTGTCAAATCGAAAAGGTCGGCAAAGACATGAATGGAATTCATATAGCTGTACGTTGTCAGACCCTTGTAGAAAACCGCGATAAGCCAGCCGCCAAAAACGCCGACAACATCGCCGAATACCGTGAGAATCGGCACGACAATCATGCAGGCCAGCATGCGTGGCACGATGAGATAGTCGACAGGGCTCACGGCCATGACACGCAGGGCGTCAATCTGCTCCGTGACTTTCATCGTCGCAATCTCCGCCGTGATGGCCGAACCAACGCGGCCGGCACAGACGACGGCGACGAGCACAGGGCCGAGCTCGCGGCCAATGGCAATCGTGACAATGCCGCCGAGTGTCCCCTGCGCGCCAAAGCGAATCAAGACATCCGCGGTCTGCAGCGTGATGACCACGCCCGTGAACAGCAGCGTCAGGCTCACAATCATCAGGGAATCGACGCCAAGACGCGACATCTGGGCGATGATATGGTGCAGGCGCGGCTTATGCGTCAAAGCCCTGAACGTCTCGCCATAGAGCATGACAATTGTGCCGAGCTCTTCAAGACGCCGCAGGACAAACGCACCAATAGCACTGAGAATCCGCAGCAGCATCATGTTCCCCCTTTCTCTCTTCTCTCCCTCTAGGATTCATCTTATTTTTTCTTCTGTCTATTGACTTTCAAGATAAATCTCCATAGTTACGATTTTAGCAAGCAATTCCAAAATAGTAAAGATAAGTTTACTATTTTGAACGCAATTTTTTTGCCCGTGCTTGCAGAAAATCCTCAATCTTCCTTATAATAAGTAGAAACAGCCGCATATTATCGTGAATTGAGAGGAATTTATGCAGAAAAAAATATATGCCGTACGCGTTGGCCGCAGTTCCGGCATCTTTACGAGCTGGGCCGAATGCAAAAAACAGGTCGACGGCTTTCCCGCCGCACGCTACAAGAGCTTTACGAGTGCGCAGGAGGCTCTCGCCTGGCTCGCAGGCGGCGATATCCCACACGCAAAAAAATCAGCAGCAGCACCGTCAGCGGCCAGGCGCAGCTTTGCCGCCCCGCAGCGGCAAAAAGCTGCCCTGCCCGCAGTGCCGCTGCGCCCCGATGAAGCGCAGGATTTTGTCATCTACACCGATGGCTCGTGCCTGCGCAATCCCGATGGCCCCGGCGGCTGGGCCGCCGTCGTGCGCGACGTCGCCACGGGCAAAGTCACGGAACTGCACGAGGGCAGCCCCTCGACGACGAACAACCGCATGGAGCTCTCTGCGGCCATCGCCGCACTCGCTTTTCCCCCAGAGCCGGCCAAAATTGCCCTTTACACCGACAGCCAATACCTTAAGAACGGCATCACGAAATGGCTGGCTGGCTGGAAACGGCGCGGCTGGAAAAAAGCCGACGGACAGCCCGTGCTCAATCAGGACCTCTGGCAGAAGCTCGACACCCTCTACAGCCGCCACGATGTGACGTTCCACTGGGTCAAAGGCCATGTCGGTGTGGAGCTCAACGAACGCTGCGATGTGCTCGCCAAGCGCGAGGCCATGAAATACCGTTAATACTGCAAAAATCCTACAAAAAAAGACCGCCAGCTGGCAGTCTTTTTTTATTGGCTTATTCCGGTTTCTTGATGACTTCAACGCCGCCCATGTACGGAATCAGGACTTTCGGCACGCGGACGGAGCCGTCAGCCTGCTGATAATTCTCGAGGATGGCTGCGACCGTGCGGCCGACAGCGAGGCCCGAGCCATTGAGTGTATGGACGAACTCCGGCTTGCTCTTGGCATCGCGGCGGAACTTGATATTCGCGCGGCGGGCCTGATAGTCCGTGCAGTTCGAGCACGAGGAAATCTCGCGGTATTTATTCTGGGCAGGGAACCAGACTTCGAGGTCATACGTCGTAGCCGACGTGAAGCTCATGTCGCCCGTGCAGAGTTTGACGATGTGGTACGGGAGCTCAAGAAGCTTCAGGACATCTTCCGCTGCATTAACCATCGTGTCGAGTTCATGCCAGCTCGTTTCCGGTTTGACGAACTTAATCATCTCGACCTTGTTGAACTGGTGCTGGCGAATGAGGCCGCGCGTATCGCGTCCGGCACTGCCCGCCTCAGCGCGGAAGCAGGCCGTGTAGCAGCTGTAGTACTCCGGCAGCTTGCTGCCATCGAGGATTTCGTCGCGATGATAATTCGTCATCGGGACTTCAGCCGTCGGTACGAGATAGTAGTCAAGACCTTCGAGCTTGAACATATCCTCGGCAAACTTCGGCAGCTGGCCCGTGCCAATCATGCTGTCCTTGTTGGCGATGTACGGGGCAAGCACCTCCGTATAGCCGTGCTTATTGGCGTGCAGGTCCATCATGAAATTGATGCAGGCGCGCTCGAGGCGGGCACCCATGCCCTTGTAGAACGTGAAGCGTGCGCCCGTGACTTTCGCGGCACGGTCAGCATCGAGGATGTCGAGGTCAGAACCGATATCCCAATGAGCCTTCGGCTCGAAATCGAACTTCGTCGGCTCGCCCCATTTGCGGACTTCCGGATTTTCCGTGTCATCCTTGCCGATTGGCACGTCCTCGCGCGGCATGTTCGGGATGTGGAGCATGATGTCGCGCAGCTGAGCCTCGACATCCTTGAGCTCTTTGTCGAGTTCCGAAATCTTCGCACCGACCGTGCGCATCTCAAGAATCTTCGCCTCAGCGTCTTCCTTATTCTTCTTCATGACGCTGATTTCCTTAGAAACCGTGTTGCGCTGGCTCTTGAGGGCCTCAGACTCCTGCAGCAGCTCGCGGCGTTTCTTGTCAAGGCCTTCAAAGTCATCGAGGTTCAGCGGATTACAGCGGTTCTTGAGCATCTGACGGACTTCGTCGAGATGTTCGCGCACAAATTTGATATCCAACAATGTTCTCACACTCCATTATGATTCCAGCACCACGCAGGACGCGGCACAAGTTTATGCATGATTTCTTCTAAAATATCATTATATCAGCTTTCTAAAAACGCGGCAAATCTTTCCAAAGAAAAAGGCCTCCCGTCAGGGAGACCTCTATGACAAATATGTCAAAGGAAACGCTTAATACAAGGCAAACGAAAGCAAACGGCATCAGGCCATGACAGCTTTGTGCGGCAGATGCGAGATAACTTTGGCACCGGCTTTTTCTACGGCTTTTTCAGCGAGAACTTCCGTCGCATCGATGAAATTTCCCTCGAGATGGTACATCTCTACAGCCACCGGCACTTCCGTGCAGCCGAGTACAAAGGCTTCGCAGCCTTCATCGGCCATATTCTTCAGTGCCTTGCGCACATTCGCCGTGTCATAGCTCATGTCGCCGGCCTTGACGCCATCGTAAATCATGCCGTGCACGGCTTCTTCAGCCTCGCCCTGCGGCTGCACGACTTCAACGCCCGCACGCGCTAAAGCACGCTGGTAAATGCCCGACTTGCACGTGCCGGCCGAAGCGAGCAGGCCGACTTTATGGTAGCCCTCTTTGGCACAGAACTTCGCCGTCTCTTCAATCATATTGATGACCGGAATCCGGAGATGCGGCAGCATGAGCGGCAGGAAGTAATGTGCCGTGTTGCAGCCCATGATGAGGAAATCCGCGCCGGCATTCGTCAGGCGTTCAGCCGATTTCATGAGTTCCGGCAGCGGGCTCTCGCCCTTGCCGAGAATAGCTGCCGTGCGGTCGGGAATATTCGTGTTGTTGTCCACGAGAATAGGAATATGGTCCTGATCTTCGCGCGCATCCGTAGCGAGAATGACCTTTTTCATAAGGTCCACCGTTGCCATCGGGCCCATGCCGCCAATAATACCAATCGTCTTCATCGTGACCACTCCTCTATGCTATGGCGCCCTGCGCCAGTTAAAATCTTTTCTTGTTATCATCATAGCATCGTGATAGCATATAAACAAATACATATAATTATATAATATCTATCGAAATATTTTATGGCATAAAAGGAGATATATTCACATGCAGGGAATGGATTACGTCTATGCGGTCTGGCAGGAAAAAAGTTTTTCGGCGGCCGCGCGCAAACTCTTTGTCTCACAGCCGGCCCTGTCGGCCTCGGTGCGCAAGGTCGAAAAAGAACTCGGCCTGCCGATTTTCGACCGCAGCACAACGCCGCTGCAGCTCACGGATGCCGGCCGCGCCTACATCGAAGCGGCCGAACGCATCTTCCGCATCAAAAAAGACCTCAAGAGCTACTGCGATGACCTCGCAGGCCTTGAGAGCGGCACGCTGCAGCTCGGCGGCACGAATTTCTTTGCTTCGTGTTTCCTGCCGCCGATGATTGAGGCATTCAGCCAGCGCCATCCGCATATCGCCCTCTCGGTCACGGAATCGGATTCGGCAGACCTCTTCAATAAATTGACAACGGAAGAACTCGATATCATCGTTGACAGCGGCATTTACGACGAGGCATTGTTCGAAGCCGTGCCTTTTTATCAGGACCATATCCTGCTGTCGGTACCGGCGTCGTATGCCATTAATGAAAAATTTCCGGATTACCGCATGACGCGGCAGGATATCCTCATGGGGCGTCATTTAAGGCCGCAGATGCCGGCCGTGCCGCTTGCGGCCTTTGAAGAAACGGATTTTTTGATTCTCGGCAAGGGCAACGATATGTACCGCCGCTCGAAAAAATTATTCCAGCACAATGGCTTTACCCCGTGCGTGCGGCTTTACCTCAACCAGCTCATGACAGCGTACCATATGGCACGGCAGGGACTCGGGGCAACATTCCTGACAGATACGCTCGTGCGGCTGTCGGCGCCGAATGAAGCACTCGTTTATTACAAGCTCGAGGATGAAGAAGCCGCACGGCAGATTTTTCTCGCGGTAAAGCGCAGGGGATACCGGACAAAGGCGATGCAGGGATTTATCGAAAGCAGTCTGGCCCTCTACCGCGGCGAATAATGTTTTCAGGTTATGGCATAAAAAAACTGCCCTCATAGGGCAGTTTTTTTGCTATCGCATAATCTTCGCTCGGAAAACGAGATATTTTTATAAGAGAGTCGAACGAAGAGTATCGCCGCTCTGCTGGCAGAGGTATGCCGGGGCGATGTCGAGGACGGTGCGGCAGCCGGTCTGGCCTTCCTGGGCGAGGCGGTAAGCGGCGCGGGCGTAGGCGACGAGAACGCTCGTGGTGAATTCTGGGTTGGAATCGAGCTTGAGGGAGAATTCAATGATGTGGTTATGCTCTTTTTCGTGGCCGGTGCGTCCGGAACGGATGACGAAACCGCCGTGGGCAAGGCCGCTGTGGTTCTTCTTGAGCTCTTCTTCGCTGATGAAGTGTACGGTCGTGTCGTATTCGTCGAAGTAGTTCGGCATGGTCTTGATGGCGTTTTCGACGTAAGCGGCATCGGCGCCTTCTTCGAGGACGACGTAGCATTCACGCGTGTGTTTCTGGCGCGTGGTAAGGTCTGGGTTCGAGCCGGAACGTACGGCTTCGAGGGCGGCTTCTACAGGGACGGTATACTGCTTGGCATCTTTTACGCCCTTGATGCGGCGAATGGCGTCGCTGTGGCCCTGGCTGACGCCTTTGCCCCAGAACGTGTAGTCCTTGCCGTGCGGCAGGATGGCGTTGCTGTAGACGCGGGCGAGGGAGAACAGGCCCGGGTCCCAGCCGACGGAGATGATGCCGAGGTGGCCGCTCTCTTTGGCTGCATTGTCGACAGCAGCAAAATGCTCAGGAATGCGTGCGTGCGTATCAAAGCTGTCGATGACATTGAAGTATTTAACGTATTCCGGCGTCTGCTTCGGCAGGTCCGTGGCGCTGCCGCCGCAGAGAATCATGACATCGATTTTGTCTCTCCAAGCCTCGACGTCCTTGACGCTGACAACAGGAACGCCCTTGGACCAGATTTTGACGCTTGCCGGGTCGCGGCGCGTGAAGACGGCCACGAGTTCCATGTCGTCATTTTCTTCAACGGCGCACTCTACGCCGCGGCCGAGGTTGCCATAACCGAGAATACCAATGCGAATGCTCATAAAAACACCTTCCTGTTCTAAAAACAATGTTGAAAATCCCATCTCCAGTATACTATAAGAAGATACACAGGCAAATAGAAAAAATCACATTTGCTGAAAACAGGACAATTATCAAAGGTCATCGACCAGCGCGGTGCTCTTGGCATAAGCCGTGCTGCGGCCCTCGATAAAGTCGGTCTTGATGAAATTCGGGTTGGCGTACTGACTGACCCAGCGCATGGACGAAGGTTCTTCTGCGTGGCCTTCGTAAAGCGGGCCGAGGCCGATGCTTTCGGCGCGCGCATTGCCGAGATAGAGTACGTAATCCTCAATCATCTTCTCATTGAGGCCCTCGACTTCGTTGCCGATGGCATATCTGCCCCAGGCGATTTCCTGACGTACGCCTTCTTTAATCATCCCGCGCATCATCTCTTCATTTTCCGGCGTGAAAAGGTCCGGCTCCTCGCCGCGCAGGTCGCGCAGGATGTTGCGGAACAGCCAGAGGTGCGTGTTTTCATCGCGGTTGATGTAGCGGATTTCCTGCACGGAGCCCGGCATATGGCCAATGCGGCCGAGATTATAGAAGAACATGAACCCCGAATAAAAGTAGATGCCCTCGAGGATGTAGTTGGCGACGAGCACGCGCAGGAAGTTCCGGCGCGACTGGTCCTGCTGGAATTCGTTGTAGAGATTGCCGATAAAGGTATTGCGCCGCAGCAGATGCTCATCGTTCTTCCACTGGAAGATGATGTCCTGACGTTCGTCGGGGCTGGCGATGGTATCGAGCATATAGCTGTAGCTCTGCGAATGCACGCATTCCTGAAACGACTGGATGGCCAGGCACAGGTCGACCTCATTGGCCGTGATGTAAGCCGAGACGTTCGGCAGATTCGCGCTCTGCACGGAGTCGAGGAAGACGAGGAACGACAGAATCTTGTCGTAGGCACGGCGCTCCGCCGGCGGCAGCTGGCGGTAGTCCTTGACATCCTGTGCGAGGTTGATTTCTTCAGGAATCCAGAAATTGTTCATGGCCTGACGGTACCAGTCCGAGGTCCATTTGTACTTCAGATTGTTGAAATCGTTCATATTCGTCGTATTGCCGCCGAGCAGACGGCGTTTCGTCACGTCGATATCCCCCGCGGGGTTAAAAAGCGGACGCTTCTTTAATTCTGACATGGTCTTATCCTTTTATCCTTTCTTGGCTGCTCTTTTTCCTATCTTTTCCCTCATCAGGACGAGCAGCTCTCGCATTCCTCGACTTCCAGCGACTTGCTGCGCACATAATAAATCGTCTTGACGCCCTCTTCGTAGGCCTTGATGTAAAGTGCGAGGACCTGACGGAATGTGAAGTCATTCGTGATGTAGAGATTGACGCTCTGAGCCTGGTCGATATGGCGCTGGCGAATGCCGGCGGCCCGCACGGACCAGTTCTGGTCAACGGTATGCGCGCTCTTATAGTACCAATACGTCTTCATGCTGAGGTCCGGCGCGATACGCGGCAGGATGGCGCCTTTCTTCTCTTCGAGGAAGAAACGGTTCATGATGGGGTCGACGCCGGCCGTCGTGCCGACGAGGATGGACGTCGAACTTGTCGGGGCAATGGCCAAAAGATACGCATTGCGCAGGCCCTGCGTTTTGACTTTTTCGGCAAGCTTCTGCCATTTTGCTGACGTATAGCCGCGTTTTGTGAAGTACACGCCCGTCTGCCAGTCACTGCCCGCAAAGCAGCGGTAAGCGCCTTTTTCGGCCGCAATATCGGCACTCGCTTCAATCGCGGCATAATTGATGCGCGAGAACACATCGTCGACAAAGGCGAGATGTTCCTCGCTCTCCCAGCGGATGCCGTGTTTGGCCAGCATATGATGATAGCCCGAGACGCCGAGGCCGATGCTGCGATATTTCTGGTTCGTGAGTCTTGCATACGCCAGCGGCGCCTCGTTGAGGTCGATGACATTGTCGAGGGCGCGGACAGCCGTACGCACGACAGAACGAAGCTCTTCCTCATCTTCCACATGAATGCGGCCGAGGTTGAGGCTCGCGAGGTTGCAGACGACGAAATCGCCGGGGCGCGTCGTGACCTGCACGACCGTATCCCCGTCTTTCGTCTTGACTTCCGTGCTGACAGCCTCGACAGGCGACATGTTCTGCGCAATTTCCGTACAGAGATTCGAACAGTAAATCATGCCGGCCTGCGGATTCGGGTTGAGCCTGTTGACCGTATCGCGGTAAAACGCAAACGGCGTGCCCGTTTCGACAACGGATTTCAATATGAGGCGCACGATTTCCTTAATGGAAATCACGCGCTTATCAATGCGCGGTTCGGCAACACAGGCATGATAGCGTTTTTCCCACTCTTCACCCCAAAAATCCTCGAGCGCGTAGCCCATGACCATCTCGATTTCATGCGGGTCCATGAGATACCACGGGGCATCGAGATTTTCGCGCGCCGTTTTCCAGAACAGGTCAGGGTAGCAGACGGCCGGAAAAATATCATGGGCTTTCATGCGGTCATCGCCGTTATTCGTGCGCAGCTGCAAGAATTCCGGCAGATCCTTGTGCCAGGCATCGAGGTAGACCGCGCAGGCCCCCTGACGCACGCCGAGCTGGTCGACGGCCACGGCCGTATCATTGACAAGACGAATCCAGCGGATGACGCCGCCCGCCGCACCTTCAAAGCCGCGGATGGCCGCGCCCGTCGCGCGGACTTTGCCAAAGTAAAGGCCCATGCCGCCGCCCCACTTGCTGACTTTGGCAAAGGAATCGAGACTGCGGTAAATGCCTTCAAGGGAGTCCGGTACCGTATCAATAAAACAGCTCGAGAGCTGATGATACGGTTTTCTGGCATTCGCAAGCGTCGGCGTGGCCATCGTCACCTGCTGCAGGCTCAGCATATCGTAAAAGCGCTGAACCCAGTCGAGGCGTACGTCTTCCTTTTCCAGCATCGCGAGATGCAGGGCAATGCCGAGATACATTTCCTGCGGCGATTCCAATGGCACGCCGTGATGTGTATGAATGATGTAGCGTGAAAGCAGCAAGTCGAGGCCGGCGTAGGAATAAAGATAATTGCGTTCCTCTTTCATGAATTTCGCCGCCTGCCGCAGTTCCTGCTCCGTGTAATTCTCAAGGATGTAGCTGCCATAAAGCCCTTTGGCCGTGAGATAGTGCAACTTCGCCACAAAATTCGTGATGCCGCGCTTGGCCTCGTCCTGCGCAAGCTGCAGCGAAAATTCAAGATAACGCAGCCTTGCCGCAATCTTATCCCAGTACGGCTCCTGCGCCGTTACGAGCTCCACGGCCGCGCGGATGAGCCCCTGCAGCTTTTCCTCCGGACGCTGCGAAGGCTTGGCAAACACCTCGTATTTTTCCACGAGCTCAGCAAAATTGGCCTGATCCGCGGCAAAATCCCGCTCGATGCCCGCAAGGCAGGCTTCGAGTCCATCTACACGGCATTTTGACAAAAGACTCTGCCATGCCGATGATTTAACAGTACAATCCATATGCTCCGCTCCTACTACTTCCTGTCAACTTCCCGTCGACGCAAACTACCAGATACAGTAGATATTTTTAAAATAATTCTTTTTGACCACTATATATTGATTACTGACTTAGTATAGCAAATACGGGAAAGAACTGTCAATGAAGCAATACAGAGGCAATACCGCAGCGCCTGTTCAAAAAAGTATTGCGGTGCGTTCAAAAAAACTTGCAAATCCTTCATATTTCATTATAATGAAAATAAAGAATGTGTATTGTAGCAAAAGGAAGGACAACACGACATGATCACGAAAGAACTCATCGCCCGCATCAATGAGCTCTCCCGCAAGAAACGCAGCAGCGGTTTAAGCGAGACTGAACTCATGGAACAGCAGATGCTGCGCCAGGAATACCTTGCGAGCATCCGCGAGCAGGTTCGCCACATGCTTGACCAGATCGAAGTCGTTGACGCGCCTCTTGAAGGACCGAAGGTCACGCAGGTAAACGAAATCGCCTTTTCCCTGCGTCCGAGTCATAAACTGCACTGATATAAAGCACGGAACATAAAAAAGAGGAAGATTCCCGGCCATGCCGGCATCTTCCTCTTTTTGTATTTCAAGTCTTACTGTTGGGCAAAATATTCGTAGGTACGTCTGAGGCCCTCGCGCAGCGGAACGGCGGGAGCCCAGCCGAGCGAGCGGCGCGCGCGGCCGTTCGCGAGCATGGACTTATAGATATCGCCGGGACGGGCTTTCTCGTAAGCCGGCTCAATCTCTTTGCCCGAGACATCCGCAAAAATAGATACGAGCTCCCTGAGGCTCGTCTCCGACTGCGAAGACAAATTGTACGCATGATTGACGTGCTTTGTATAAAGCGCCGCGTAAATGCCTGCGGCAATATCGCCGGCGTAAATGAAATCGCGCGTCTGTTCGCCGTCGCCATAAATCGTGAGACCTTTGCCTTCTGCGAGACGCTTGGCAAAAATGCTGATGACGCCGCCCTCGCCGCCGTTGCCCTGACGCTCGCCGTAGACATTGGCAAAACGCAGGATGACAAAGTCGAGGCCGAACGCCTGCTGATACAGGCGCAGATAATGCTCGACCGTGACTTTCGACAGTCCATAGAAAGACATCGGCTGCAGAGGCTCGGATTCGACAATCGGCAGTTTCTCCTCGGCAACATCGCCGTAGCTGGCGGCCGTCGACGCAAAGATGACGCGCTGGACCTTCGTGCGGCGCGCCTGCTCCAGTACGTGGATGGAGCCGATGATGTTCTCATGGCCGTCGAGCTCCGGCGACTCCATCGAGATATGGACCGTCGTCTGGCCGGCCAGATGTACGACAGCATCGAACTGCCCCTTGGTGAACACCTCGGCAAGATGCGCATCGTTCACATCCATCTCAATGCAGTCAAGCCCCTGAGCAGCATCTGGCAGATTGGCGCGGCTGCCCGTGCTGAAATTATCGAGTACCGTCACCTGCTCGCCCTCTGCCAATAATTTTCTCACCAGATGCGAGCCGATGAAACCGGCGCCGCCCGTCACTAAAATCTTCACGTCAAATCCTCTTCTCTTCTATTTATATATCCATACGTCTAATACGCTATGCTGTCCTATGCATCCGCTTAATCCCGATGGAAGCGGTAGCCGGCGCCGCGGACCGTCTCGATGTACGAAGGGTGCGCAGGGTCCGGCTCAATCTTATCGCGGATGCGGTTGATATGGACCGCCACAGTCGCGCTGTCGCCGAGGGCATCGAGCCCCCAGATGCGTTCAAACAGCGTTTCGCGGCTGAAAACGAGACCGCGGTTTTCCATGAGGAACTGCAGCAGCTCAAATTCGCGGTTCGTCAGATGAACTTCCTCGCCATCCTTAAATACGCGGTGCGACTTGGCCTCAAGGGTCAGCCGCCCGCAGGAAAGCTGCGCGATGCGCGTCTGCTCTTTGGCCGTCAACTGCTCGTAGCGCGAAACATGCGCCTTGACGCGGGCTACGAGTTCATTCGGGCTGAACGGTTTTGTCAGGTAATCGTCAGCCCCAAGGCCAAAGCCGCGAATCTTATCAATATCCGTCTGACGCGCCGAAACGATGATGACCGGAATGTCGAGCTCTTCGCGCAGACGGCGGCAGAGATTGAAGCCATCGAGCCCCGGCAGCATGAGGTCGAGGATGATGAGGTCGTATTTGCCCTTCAGCGCTTCCTGCTGTCCCTTAAGGCCATCGCCTTCTATCGCGACCTCAAAATCCGAAGCCTCCAGATAGTCGCGTTCAAGTTCGGCAATCTCGCGGTCGTCTTCCACAATCAGGATTTTTTTCATATCGTCCCTGCCCCCTGTTTCTCCCTAACAGCATCCAAAAATAGTCAAGCTAACGCTTTTTGTTTTGCTGGCAGCCAGATGCAGATACAGAGACCTTTAGGTACGGCGGG
>USAK01000003.1 GCA_900552565.1 uncultured Selenomonas sp.
AGCAATACGATGTTGCTTATTGAATCGATTTACACAAAACTCTTGACACACCCGTTTTAGAAGGTCATGACGGATTGATGGATAGAACTTAGAGATATCGCCTTGCAAGCAATATTCATGTTGGCAAGTAAAGCGCATACATCGTGCGCTCCCCTTATGCTGTCCTTTTCCCTTTCGGCACGCATAACTATCAAATATGAAAAGCTTATCCCATATCGGGGATAATACATTCACGATAGCGTGTTGAACAATGCGGTCTGGATAGAACGGAAGAATATATATGAGTCTTTCTTTTGGTTCATATATTTTCTTTGTACGGTACGGCGCAGTATGGAAAGTGTGATTTATCAAGGATTCCTGCAATTTCTTCAGCAGCTCATCCTTGTTCGCATCTACTCTCTTAACTTGTCGCTGCCACGTTTTCTTCTTTCTCGCATTGCGGTAAGCAAGCTCGATATTTTCCATAGAGCATAATTTGGGATATAGATTACCATGTCGCTTCATAAGACACCTTTCATTAAAAATATTTGCTTTGGTGACGTTCGCTTTCGCTACTAGCCACCTCAGCTTCCGTTGTGTGTTTTGGCTGACGCCACGGCATACAGACCAGCCGAAGGAATTTTAGGCACGGAACACCCATAACAAATGACATCGTATCGGAACACCTGCGACCTGCATTGTTGCCATTGCGGTTCGCGGAGAAATTGTTGCAATTCGCAGAACGTGAGCTGCAATTCGCGCTATCGCTCCAATTACTGCCGAATAGGACCTGATGTAAGAACCCAATGCAGGAACCAGATAACCTGTATGCCTATATATAGTTAGGCCGAAAATGCGGCCGCTCTATATCTCATATTGTTTTGCGCATTGTGTTTCGCATTACGGTTTTTCGGCCCTCGGCTCGGAACACCCGCGACCCGCATTGCGGCCACCGCGGCGCGCGGAGAAATCGTTGCCATTCGCAGAACGCGAGCCGCAATTCGCGCCATCGCTCCAAGCACCGCCGAAGAGGACCCGAAGCAAGAACTCAATGCAGGAACCGTACTGCTGACTATCAACGTCGGCGTTGTATACCGAGAGTGTAGACCATCTGTACGCATCGTTCCATGTATTAGTTCCCGTATGTCCAGTAGACATAGCTTCAAAGAGGTCACTTCCCCACTGCCACAAAACACCAGCGCAGTCCTCAACACCATAGTTGCTGATAATGCGGCGACTGCTTGTGTTGACATGTCCGCCTGTCGTGTTCGGGTCGGCAGAACCGTTAATATTCACGCCTTCCTGAATACCTTTCATACAATGCATGAAGTCAGAACGAGACAGGAGATGCTTGCCAACGTTAGCAAATTCTTCCTCAAACTTTTCGCCGTGCCATTTGGGTGAGCTTTCGCCATCTGCAATGACGCCACCATTTACGGAGACAAGCTTGCTTCCATCCCACGACGCCAGATAGATATCAATCCATTTTCGGCCGTCGAACACCATTCCTTCATTCTCAGATTCTGCGCGGAATTTCAAATCCCACACAGACGCAGGAAGGATATCACCGGCCACATAGCCGGAGAGCGTATGCCCGCTAATCGTGCCAACATCAGCGCAGAGGCAATGGAAGCCGCCGAGCTTGCGGGAATTCTCTGCCGTGTACTTCGTCGGTACAGTAGAGTTCGGCGAGACGACAAGCTTCATGCCGCTGTCTCCTGCGCAAGCGTACACGTAGAAGTCCTTGCCCTTACGGTTCACCGCCTGCGTGTAGTCAAGCTGGCATTCCCAGACAACATTGCCATCGTTGTACGTGCTGCCGAGCGTAGTCGGGAAAGACGGCGTGAGTGTAGAGCTTGTACCTGCCGTTATGCATCGGTAATAGTATGTCGTATGCCCGGATGTAGGATAGACCACATCACCTACGGAATAAGCGTGCGAAGCCTGCCACTCTTGCGCGTCAGTATCCCATGCTGCATCCTTCGAGATATCGAGCGTGACTGCCGCCGTCTGCTCGTAGCCGCTTCCGCCCACATTCAGCAGAAGATACGTTGGCGAGACAAGGGCCGTGCGCGTCGTCGTGTCTGCCGCAAACTTGTTGCTTCGATAGTAGAAGTTGTACATGCCTGCCGCCGCGATGCTCTGCACCTTCTTGAAGATATTCGCATGTGCGTCTGTCGCCGTGTTGTGCTTCGCAAAAGCATTCGCATGTGCCGTGTCACTCGTGTTGTGTGCCGTCATGCCATTATCATACGTGATTGCTTCTTCGCCGGAGTACTGAGCGATAAGCTTATCTCCGTCCTTGATAGCAAGCTCTTTGCCCGAGCCAATGACGCCCTTATTTTCGTTTCTCCAGCTGTTCGATGCCGCGCGGTACGTGAGCACCTGACCGTCTTCAAGATTGTTAATCTCGTTCTTGATGCCCGCAATCTTGCCCGCGTTGCCGAGGATATCGACCGGCAGTACGCCGTTAGCGTTCGTTCTGACGAGCTTGTTTGCCTCGTTCGTGACCGCGCCCGTCTCCGGCGTCGATACGTCGCTGTCTTTCAGCAGCTTGTCGTAGCCGATAAGGTCCGACGCATTGAGTGACAGGATAAGCGACCATGCATTGTTGAGCCACATATACACGCGTCCGTTTGTCGTATCCCAATACACATCACCTGTGCTGTTGCCCGTACTCGGGCGGTCTGCAATCGCGCCAGCACGCTGCGTGCCGAAGCTGTCGTCATGGAAGCCGCCGTTCTCTGCAACATCCATGATATACACCCATGCGTCGTTCGCCTTGTTGCGGATATAGAATTTATCGTCTTCAATCTTAAACTGGTAAGCTTCCGGTTCTACCTGTTCTGTGCCTGAGCTGTCATGCGTGCGCAGATTGTTCAGAAACTGATAGATTCGTGGAATCTCTGCCATATATTTGAGTGCGAAATCGTTGAGCGTGTCGCCGCCGATGCGGTAATCAAGCACGTTCTTTTCCGCTAGTTTTGCCATTGTTACACCTCCACAATGTCATAGGAGAGAGAGTTAAAGACGGTCACGCCGCCGCGCCCCCACATCATCGCCGCAATGCTCTTTTCGTGGTCCACGCAGCGCGTCTCACTGCGCAGAACATCCTGCGATACAAGCGGCATACTGCTTTCGTAAATCTCTTCAAAGTTGAAACGCACTTCTTCCGAGTTCGTGAAGATAGCCTTGCTCGGCGTCTTTGCGACTGACTGCGTGCTAAGATAGACGGCTTCGCTGTTCTTGTATATCCAGTTTGCACTGTTCGGCTGACGGATGCCAATGACCACATCACCGGCGCGGAAATATTCGTCCGCATAGTTCGTGTGAATCGGCGTCGTGTCCGCGTAAACGTGCTTCAAAAGGATATCATGGTTCGAAGTCAGTGTCTTGATCTGGAACTTCCAGAGCATTTCACTGCCGTCGTCGTCCTGAATAGATTCGTCCAGTACATAGAGCCCGTGCTGCTTCAAGAAGTAAATACTGCCGCCCGCCTCCACTGCATCTACGATGTTGGCATTGTACCGGCGTTTAAACCATCCGTTTACGTTCGCGTCGTAAAAAAGGAATGAGCCAGTACCGTCAATGAGCCACACCTGATTCAAGCTGGGGATAAAGCGCAGCCGCACGCTTGACGGCAGTTTTTCGATATCCTGATATATCTTCTGCCCGATATCGGTTGCCATCATATCGCCGTAGGCCGTCGTCGTCGTGATGGCCTGCATACGTGTTTTGCCCAACACTCCTGTAGTGTCAGCAAGCGCGATGCAGGCATGATAGCTCTTGCAGTCAATCTGCCGCCCAATTTCAGCGAGTGACCAATTTGGGTATGTGCCGGATAGTCTATACGCATGATGATTATCTTTAAATATCAGCGTGTCCGAGGAAAGAGAGCTGACGCCCACAATCTTGCCGCCGTCCTTGTAGCCAATCTGCAAGAACTGACTGCTTGAATTATCGTCTGACTTCTGCGTCCAATTTGTTTCATCACCGACGCCCGAGCATTTCAGCACATCATCGTAGAACGTCCAGACGCGGCCCTGCTTGATAAACACACCGCGCGATACGTCCGGTGAATTCGTGACAGTCTCAAGCGTGCCGCCGTGGTAGTACTGCAGCTTGCCGCCCGACGCAATGAGCACTCCGTCTTCCCATGCCGCGTACTGCATCTCTGACGTACCTGTCAGCGTGCCCTTCTCCGTCAGCTTGCTGTCTTCGAGCAAGTACACTTTGTGGCTTGTGTCCACTAAGAGCGTCTTGCTTTCAATGCTGTCATAGATGATACCGTCGAATGTTACAGACGTGTCCTTATATACGGCCTTATCGCCTGCGACTGTCTTGAGCTGCCCCTTGTAAATTTCAACATTTACTGCCTGCGACAATTCGTTGTTGGCGATATTCTCGACGGCATCTGTCGTGTTCAGACCGCCTGAGAAGTCCGCATAGCGCACGTTCTGTACATTCGTATGCTTGTTTGCTAGCCGCATTGTGTATCACCCCGCCCCCAGCTGCAGTGCCTGCGTAATCTCACTCTGAATGCTCGTATCTTGCGAGATATCATACTCGTTTTCGTTGAGCAGAATCTTGATAGCAATCTTGATAGCAAGGCTGTTGAGGATACTAAGGCGGAACGGAAGCGAGCCCGTGCGCGTCACGTCAGCAGGCATCGTGTAGTATCTGACGTGCAGTTTATCGCCGCTCGTCAGCAGGTGCACCTTGCCGCCCGTGAATCGTACTGGATACGTACCGCAAGTACGGAAGAATTCGTCCGGCACGCTGTCGCCTTCCGCGAAGTCAGCTTCTGCGATGATATCCGGATAGCGCGCAGCCACAAGAAGCCCTGTCAAATCATGGATAGCGGTATTGAGTGCAAAGATACATTCTACGTCGTCGTATTCCTGCGACACATCATGCATAGATGCGCGCATACGATTGATTGCGTCGAGTACTTGCATCAAATCACCTCCGCCCATGTCGGGATGCTTGGCACTTCCGCAAAGGCCGCGTCGCTTACAAGTCGCTGCACCTCGTCGGCAAGTGTCTGGAATACCGTCTGTTCCTGCTCTGCCGTGCTTGCCGTCAGAAGCAGTACGATTGCTTTCTTGATAACGCCCTTGAAGTACGCAGGAAGGTCCATATCATCATCGAGCGTATCCGTTGTAGCTTCGACAAAGTAAGGCTTGTATTCAATCGTAACAGTCTTGCTTTTCGTGTACAGCTTCTGCCCGATAATGTAATACGTATGAGCTGTGAGTTCGCGCCCCTTGCCTGCGTAGTCCATCACTCGCCCCTGCTCGCCATACGCTACCATCATCTGCAGGAAATCGTCCGGCAGTTTGTAGCCGTCCTCGTCTGCTTCGAGCTTGGCGCGCTTCTCAATCAGCCGCCCACTCCGGTTGGCAAGCATGGTGTAGATAGCATCAGCAACGGCGTTGAACGCATTGATAAGGTCGTAGTCGCTGTACTTCGCAGCGTCTGTGTCTGCAATTTCCGGATCCATACGTACCGCCATAAAGATATCGTTCGGCGTCATGTCAAACCCTCCCACTGCAAGCCTTGAAAAGGTCCGGATACTTTCTTATCATGCGGTCACGGGCGGCAGTATCATGCACGTCTAAGTATGCCTGTGCGTCCTTGTCGTGCTGCACCTGTGCGAGGATACGTACCGTGCCCATATCAATATGAGCCACACGCCGCCAGCTGTGCGTCGGGTCGAAGCCGTCCGTCTTGCGGTCCTCGTAGTTCTGGCGTAAAACGTCATCATCCGAACCCTGCTTTACGATACGGTCTTTGCCGTCCTTGCCCTGCACGTAGTATGTGCGCTCCGTATCACCTTTATCTGTGAGATCATAAACCTTTTCCATTGTCTCACCTCCGAAAAAAGAGCAGGCCCATAAAAGCCTGCCCTCCTAGAAACAATTTGAAAATACATCAGGTCGAAGAGATATTGATGATTGCCTGTCCTGCTTCGCCGCGAAGCTCCAGCGTCATCTCGCCCGTGATGATACCGGACTTAGCATCTGCCGTAGCCGGAAGCTCTTTCGACTTGAACGGACGCAGCCATGCAACGGCAAGGTACGTCGGGTCGAGTACGAACAGCGTCTTGTCGTCGATGAAGCGGGAAGCGACAATCTCAATGCGGCCGAAGTCCGTATCAATGACGTCGATTGCTTCAACGACTTTCTTCTTAGCTGCTTCAATGTTCTTCGTGTTGGACGTCGTGAGTGCCGATACGGCGCGCTTATTCGTGCCGGATACAATCAGCTTAGACGGTGAGCCGCCGTGCTCCCATGCGGCCTGCAGTGCGTCAGAAATCAGCGACATGGAAACTGCCGTACCCTTCTTGACGTTCGTCGTGACAAGGCCCGGGATGCCAGCAAACGTGCGCGCCACCGTCTTGCTACCCGCAGCGTCCGTCGTCTGCGTCGTGATTGCAAGCTCAAGGTCTTTGCCGAGCTCTTTCATCGCTTTGAGCATCTGATAAGCGTACTCGTCAGACACGCCTGCTTTGTCAACGGCCTGCTGCGTCTCCGTGACAGCATAGCCGCGCTTCATAATCTGCGTGTGATTGCCCTTGCGCGTGCGTGCCGGTGCATCAGCTACCGTGTCTGCCTCGCCTTCGACGTGAGCGTTAGCTGCAGCCGCGGCGAGCTCATCTTCTGGAAACTCGTGATACGTCGCCTTTGCCGTCGTCTTGCCAATCATCGTAGTAATCGGCGTGTCCGTCGGCGAAATGTTCGTGATAACGTCCGTGAGGTCTTCACGGTTCGTCTTTTCGTCGTAAGTATATTTAGCCATCTTATGTTCTCCTTACATGAATCCTGCTTTTCTAAGAGCAGCAATCTGCTGTTTTGTGCTCATGCCGCCGAGCTTATGCGGATTGAATGGTGCGCGGCTCTTGCCGTCTGCCTGCCCTGGCGCTTCTGTGCGTGGCGGCTCAGGCTTTGGCGTCACTTTCTCCTGTGCGGGCGGCTGTGCCTTCTTCGTGAGCTGTTCGCGGACGTAGTTCCAGTGCTCGCGCAGAAGCTTCGTGTCCTTGAGTGTAGCCTGCTTGTTGTAAAGCCTCTGCTTCGCTTCTGCAACGGCCATTGCTTTGCGCGCTCCTTCTGGCGACTGCCGCCCGAGCTCGAATAAGTAAACGTCGAAGTTATTATCAATCTCTTTGGTCATTGGGTCCTTCTGCGCTTCGGCGACAAAGTTATTGATATCGTCGATAACTGCATTGTGGCTGACCTGCTGTTGGGAATTGCGGACGATAACCCGCTGCAGTGCGAAGTTATGCTCTGGGTCGAACTGGTTAAATTCGCCTGGTGCAATGCCTAAATCCCTCTCGGCCTGTGCGACTGCCGCCTTGTAGTCATCAGATACAGACGCCTTCGGATTGTCCTTCTTCTCGGATTCCTTCGGCTCCGTGCCCTGCTTGACCTTGAGTGCGGCCATCATCGCGTCTACTCCCCTGCGCTCGTCTGCAAGTGCCTGCGTCTTGCGCGTATAATCTGCCTGGCGCTGGTATCCCTGCTTGAGCTCTGACAGCTTCACTTTGAGCGGCTTGCCATCGACGGTTATTTCATATTCTGGGTCGTCGTCTGCCGCGGGTGCTTTCGCATTTGCCGCGTCGTCTGCGTCCTCGTGCTGCGTCTCCGTCTGCTCTTCCGGCTGTTCGTCGGTCTCGTCATCCGAGTTACCGAGATAGCCGTGCTTCTTGAGATAAGCAAGCTGTTCATCAGCTGACATACCGCCCAACGACTTCACGTCCGGCTGACTGTCCTTTTCTTCGGCTGCAGTCTCGCTTTCCTGTGCGTCTTCCTGCGGCTCTGCCTGCTGCGTTTCCTGCTCTGCTGTCTGCTGTGCTTCGTCCATCGTCGTGGACTGCTCTTCTGCTTGGTCCATGATGTGTACCTCCCTTATTTATCTTCCAGAGATTTGATTCTATTCTCAAGCTCGCCGACTCTGTCTTCCAGTCTTCGGCGGTCCTGCTGTACTACTTTCATTTCTGTGCTCATGCCTTCAAGCGCCTGATTCGTGAGAGCAAGCTGCTCCGATAAGACCGTGATGAGCACGCGCGGCTTACTCTCAAGCACCTCGTATAGCTTGAATCCTTTAAATAGGCTCATTCGATTGCCTCCTCTGCGGCCTGACGTTCGGCGATATGTCCTGCCTGAATGTCACGTTTGAATTCGTCTTCAATAGCTCGATACGCCTGCAGTAGTGCTACCAGCTGCGTTTCCTGCCATTGTACCGTTGTATTGGCTGGCAGGCTCAAGCGCTCCAGTACTTCCGCCCGCTTGCGCTCCAGCATTGGACGTAGTGCCTGCCATCCTGCCTCCGCCTCGCGGCCCTGCGAGATTAGCTTGCTGTAATCTGTCATGCATTGCATCTCCTCTGCTTGCGTCCGCCTTCGCCTGTGCGTCAGCTGCACCGCTCAATACTTTCTGTGCGGCCTGCTCGGTGAACATCTGCGGCGTCACGTCGAAGCCCTGCTTCTGCCACCACTGCATCTGTACCTGCCATGGTGCGTCCGTGATAGATGCGCGCAAAGACTCGCTCGTCTTATCATCCTGCTGTGAGCTCTGCGCCTGCTGCTGTGCAAGCTCCTGCGGGTCGATGATAAAGTCATCGACATTCTTAAAGCCGACTTCCTCGATGATTCTCTTTGCGAGATTGTACCACTGCTGCGGCCCAGACAAGCCGACCTCGGCAAGCTGTGTTGAGAGCTCGCGGACCATCTGCAGGTTTTGCAGGTTCGTCTGCTTCGCTCCGGCGCCCATGCCCGCATTGACAATCAAGTCAAAGCTTCCGTCAAGGTCGCTCGGGTCAATCTTCATCGGCCCATTCGTCAGCCGGATAACAAGCTCCTCGTTGATAAACAGCTGATTCAGCTTGATGAGAAAGCGGAAAAGCTCCGTCAATCCTGTTTCTGCAAAGATACGCGCGATAAGCTCAAGGCGCTGATTGCTCTGCTGTGTAATAATGCTGATGCCCGTAGCCGTCTTGTTCAGGCTGTTAGAGTCAAGGCCCTGATTGTATTTCGTAATGCCTGTGCGGTTTTCTTTTACCGTGTCCAGATATTCGAGCATATTAAATGTCCAGCTCTGCAGCTGTGCGGCTGGAAGCGGCTGTAACGCCTCGGACACATTGCCCTTGACGCGGATAAACTGCGCATTGTTCAGCACGTCGTTGATATCGACGAGAGCGGCGGTATCAATCGCCATCTTGCTGTCGTTGCCCTGCGCGATATTGTAAATCATCTGCCGGATAATCGCCGTTTTGCTGTGCTGCACCTGCGCGATCAAATCCGTAAATCCTGTTTCTGGCCAGATGTGATGTGGTTCAACACGCGGCGAGAGCACGAAGAAAGGATTGCGCTCGTATGTGTTTTCCTCGCATCTCAAGATAACGCCATTCGATACAGTCACAATCATCGGCGTCAGCCGCCCGTCAGGGTCGTCGCTCATGTTGAGATTTACATAGCACTCATAGAGCTCGACCTTCTGCCTGCCCGTGTCTGTGCTGTTCGGCTGCTCGTCGATATATTCGTTGTTCTGCGTATCAAGCGTCGTGTAGTGCGGCGCTACTGCCTTCTGTGCGACTTCCTCGACATTCTGATACATGCCAGATTCTTCCTGCATTCGCAGATAGTCGATTGAGACAATCTTGCGATGCGCTACAAAGTCAGCGTCTTCAAGTCTCGTAGCGTCCGGCGAGAATCTAAACTCGCTCGCCATCAAATTCATGACACGCGGGCGGTTTTTCACAAGCTCCTGCGCCGTATACGTAACATTGATGCCGCCTGTAGGGTTTGTCTCTGCGGCGTTTACTTTGATGCCCATCTGCTCGGCCTGCGGGCGGTACTGCGCGTATGCTTCGGCGTCCATCGTGATAGTCTTCTGTACGTCCTTGTACTCGCGGTCCCAATCTACTTTGATGATGCCTAGGTTCGTAATGAGTGCATCCTTTGCCCAGCGATAGAATTTCATGAAGAACTTGTTCTGCTGCAGCTCGTAATTGATAAGCTCCTGCATTTTTTCTGCTCTGTCGCTGTCTTCATCCGTGCCATCTGCGCCCTGAATTGTCACGACGTCTGTACTGCCAAAAAACGTTTTCATCAGTACCGGCATCGTGCTTTCAATGGTATCCTGTACGTCCGTGCTCGTAATCTCGCAGCGCTTAGAGAGTCGCGGAAACATCTTACGATAATAGTCTTTGTCTGCGTGGAAGATTGCGTAACGTTCCATCACAGCAGGCTCGATTGTCTCTTCGTAATATGCGTTCGCCGCATCGATATCCTGCTTTAATTTTGCTATAATCGTGTCTCGCTTATCTTCTGGTATCTTTAGCAAATCTTTTTCACCTCACATAGCACCGGCAAGCGGCATCGCGATATTCCTGCCGCCGCCCGCGTGCCATCCCATCTCTCTAAACAGCGAATACCTTAGCGCATCAATCAAATGATTGTCTCTATCTACTGGTCTCGGCAGCACATTGCCGTCTTTATCTTCGTCCCATTTGTAAATGGTCAGTTCATTGACGAGCTCCGGCAGATTGTCATTGACCACAATGTTCAGCTTCTGCAGCCATTGGATGCCGAAATTGATACTGTCTTTTCCTTTTTCCGTGGGTATTGCTGTCACGCCGTACTGCCGCAGCTCCGCAATGCTCTTAGGCTCTGCCGAATCACAGACAACAACTTCCTGCCCGCAGAGGTTCACAATCTCGGCAGCCAGCAGGTCATTTGTCAGCCCGCGCAGGTACCGCGCATCGATGATGTAAAGCGTGTTCGCCCGCTCATCGTAGTGGCTGCGGATGAGGGCGGCGGGATCATCTGCAAAACCGAAGTCCAAACCATTCTGAAACGTATCAAACCTGCTCGGGTCGATGTGTTCAACATGCCAATTTTTGAAAATGACCTTGCCGAGCACGCCCCAGTTGCCATTCGTGTAGACATCGCGGAAATAAGGGTCGCGCTCTTGCTCCAGCTCGCGCCTATCGCCATCTGTCAGGAAGACATTGTCGCGGTACGTCGTCTTGAGGATAGAGAGTGTATCACTCTTGTAGCTCGTCCTGCTCCCATCCCAGCGTCCCTCGAAGTATTCCTTGTATATCCAGTGCGTCTGGTAGACCGGATTGAAAGAGAGGATGATGCGCTTCTCAACAATGGAGATACCGCGCAGGCGCTTGCGCAGCTGCTTGATATCTCCATATTCGGCCTCCGTCGCTTCCTCAATCCAGATATCCGTGATGACACCCTTGGCAGGCGTGATGGACTTGACCTTCTCCACATCATCGAGGCCGGCGAACATAATTTGGAAGCCATTCGGCCCCGTGATGACCATCTCGCTCTTATTCTCATGGAAGAGCTTCCCCGCCTTGAAGAAGTGGATGGCCTTCGTGATTTCGTTGTAGACCGACTTACGGACCGTCCTCGCGACCTTGCGGACAATCAGATAATTATGCCCACCGTGGAGCATATCCCAGATGCACCGCTGTGCGAGAAAGTAGCTCTTGCCCGAAGACGAGCCGCCGTAGAAGATCTGCAAGTACGTCGTATCCTCGAGGTACGGCAGATAGACAGGATTGAAGCACTTCGAGCTGACCTTGACATTAATCTTCATCTAGTTTCACCTCAATCATCAGCCCGTCGCCGCCCGCGCCAGTCTCGCCGATGGCCGTCTTGGCAACCGCTTGCAAGTCCTTGAGCGCCCTGGCAAGCGTCGCAAGATCAGACGGACGCGAGGCATCTGCCAGCATGGCCTTCGCCTTCGCGATACCCTCACGCGAAATGTTGAAGCATTCAAGGTCATACCGTGCCGACTCATCAGACAGCGTCTCAGCTTTTTTGCTTTCGCGTTTTTTGCCTACTTTGTTGGCAAATCTTTCGCGCTTTACCGGCCACTGCCCGCGGCTGCACTGACGGCCGACCGTCGACAGCGAGAAACCGTACTTCGCAACCAAGTCATTGAGAGACGGGTACTCGATATCGCCCTTCTCATTGACAACGCCTTCGATATACTCCTGGGCAATCTTTCTCCAATCATACTTCGGCACAGTATCACCTACCTTTCTTTCATCGCACTCTTCACAGCTCAAACTGTACAGAAAACGCCGGTCTCCTCTGGCTTATCATCGCAGTACATGAATTTGATGCCGTACTGCTTTGCGGCCTCGTGCTCCATCTCACATCCTCCTACACTGCGACGATGATAGCCGCCATCACGCACGTCGCACAAGAAGCTATCATACATCCTCCACCGGCTCATACGTTTCTGCGAAGATGTCCGGCTTACACGGATACTGCTCACCGTGTACACCAGTGATGATGTAATCACCTACCGACGCGTGATGATCGCCTTCCAGCGTATGGATGACCATCTCTTTATCCGTCTGGTACGCTTCAATCACGACAGGAATCTTTCTGTACTTCATTCCATCTCACATCCTCCTACATCGCAATAATCGCCGCCGTCGTAGCAGCTACGCAGATGGCTGTCAGCGCGATCAGCAACAGCATCGTCATATCTTCGCTCATTCGTCGGCAACCATTATGTTTTCCCATTTGCGGTACGCATCGACATACGTCTCATGCTTATCGCCATTGTACGTCAGCTCATAGTACATGCCGTCCGGCACCGTCGTGCCGAGAAGCGTTTCCAATTCTGAAGCGTCTTGCAAAACCACACGACATACACATCATCGACCGAGATTTTCTGCTTGTCCGTCTTATCTACTCGTGCGTTGAAGTAGTCAACGACGATCTGTTTCGCTTTTTCCTGCATTCTTAATCCTCCATTCTACGCACGAAAAAAGACTAGCCGAATGACTATCCTTTCCCGATGTGTTGTTGTTACCCTCTAAATAGGACGGCACAAGCCCATCGAAGCTCGTTTCTCCCGTTTGTTCGAGTGTTTTTCCGTATAAACTAGCCGTCATAATAAACCGTACAGCGAGACGTTAGCCTCCCATACGGTATGATATGGAGACGGCGCGAGGATTCGAACCCTGCTTCTGCGGATTATGCTAACCGATGTTTTGCCTTATAAACTAGCCGTCATTTTGGAGAGCGGGAATCACCATAAGAAAGCAGCGAACAATGAACAACTACTTATCCCGCCCATGTGATTGCAACAAAAAAGACTAGCGGTTGGACTAGCCTTTTCTGCTTCGTGTGAAACTTCTATCCATCAAGAGGAAATTAGAAAAAAAGAGGTACTGGTGCATCCAGCGTCCTGCCGCCGTCCGCATCATGACAGGCCGCAATCACGGCCTATCCCGCTGACCTTCTGGTCTAGCGCGCTATCTAATAGCTTACTCTATTATCATAGCACATAAAAACGCCCAAAAAGTTGCAGACTTTTGCAAAATAAAAAGCCGGAGATTTTCTCTCCGGCTCTCATCATATTTCTTTGCCTGCTTTCTCGTAGCAAGCGCGCCTGACGTATTCCGCAAGGCTCATGCCCTGCGCCTCGGCCCATTGCTTGATGATTGCTTTCTCGCCTTGGGGGATTCTGACAGCCATCAGGTCATAGGTTTTAGCTGCGTACTTTTGATTAGCCCTTAGCTGGGCCTTGCTGGCGGTCATTTGTCTGCCTCGATTGCGGCTGCACATTTTTCCATGAGGTCGTCACGGCCATCGTAGTCGTCAACGTCGCAAAGGTCTGCCAGCTGGTCGAATGCACTCGGGTCTGTCTCATCCCAAGCGTCGAGGTTGTCGAGGTAGTCATACAGCTCTTCGGCGTCTGGTTTGTGCCAGATTTTGCAAAGCTCGTCTCTCTCTTCTGAGTCGTGGCAATCAATAAAAATATCTTCCGTCGTGTAATCCGTGCAATCATTGTTCAAGTAAATCATGGTGTACCTCCTTGCCTTTCGGCTCTGTCTTTATCTCTCTTTCTGTTTATATTGTACTGCAGGCAGTACAGCTTGTCAAGCACTTTTTAAGATTTTCTCGAAACTTTTTCTGATTTTTCTTTACATGCCTGCTGAATGTAGGCAGCCATACTCAGGCCGCATTCTTCTGCCCACTGCTTAATCATATCCCTCGTGCCCTTTGGAGCACGGAACGATATTTGCTCATAATTCTCTTTTACCCACTTTACATTGGCTCTTTTTCTACTTTCTTGCATTATTATCTTTCCTCTTTCATCACAGCGCCGGGACAAACGATGTAGGACGTCCCGTGCTCGTCGTGCACGCGTACACCCTTATATCCCATTTTTTCAGCCAGCAGGCTAGCCTGCCGCTGCATTTCATATGACATCTCCCACTCTTCCAACCTCGGAAACATACGATTTATAACTTCGCTCTGTTCATCGTCTGCTTCCCACGGCGACACCTCGTCGCAGACGATGTCGAGCATGATGTCGGCATCATCGCCCCATAGAGCGTGAGCTGCATCAACTGACGCTTCTTCATACGCCAACTCGCCGACATCTGCAATATCATCGTCTGGGATATCGACGCTGTAATAATAGCGCGGTTCAGCCCCTGGGCCACACGCACTCTCTTCATCTGCGGCAAAAAAAACATGCCGTTAAACAGGTCTCCCGCATGGATGGTCATATCTGTGATTTTGTCATAACTACCGTGAAACAGCTTCATTGTGATTACCTCCTTGCCCTTCCGGGCTGTTCTCTTTTCTCTTTCTGTCTATATTGTACTGCAGGCAGTACAGCTTGTCAACACCTTTTTGCAAAAATTTTATGTATACAAAAGGCGGCAGGTCATCCCTACCGCCTATATATAGAAGCGAACCTATCAGCAATCCTTACAAGTCTGGCATCACGCTGACAAGATTGAGCTGGCAAGCAATCTCGCACGCGCGGTGCAGGAACTCGCTCCGTATCCGATACACCGTGCTCTTGTCCATCGCCATCTTTAGCGCCGTCTCCTGCGAGCTGTGCCCGTTGTAGTAGTATTCCATCGTCCGCGCTTCGGTCGCTGGGCGGTCGCGGTACACATGCCGTATCACCTTCAGCCAGTCCTCGGGCCGTCTCACAATCACGCCGTCATCGAGCTTTACAGCTGTAAGCGGAGTCGCCGCGTCGATTGCCTCACTTGCCGTTGGGTCACTCACAAAAGCGTGGCCGCTCGACGCGCCGCCGCTATGCCCGTGCTTGTGCCCTAGCCGCGCCTCTCGTACTGCGCGTGCAATCTCGTCTCTGCGGTACATCACCCAGCCGATACGCTTGTACGCAGCCGCGTGATAGTCATGTTGCTGTGACTCAATCTCCATCCTCATCCCTCCCGCGTCTCCGTACTCTCCGCATCTTGCGCCGTACCATGCTTGTCGCGCTGATTTCGCAAAACCCTTTCGACCAATCTGTATGCATTATTTCTTGCGTCACACTTCTTCATCGGCTCACCTCAAAACTCATTTCTCAATCCATTTACCCAGCGCATCATCAAGCCATTCTGCTAGCTTTCCGGCGCAGACACCCACCCATAGCGGAATCATGAAAAAGACATATACAAAAATGATTTTATAGTGACTTTGCGGGTATTTACGCCATATATTCGGCGCATTTGTTACTGCCAGTTTAAGCATTTCTGTGCAAAATATCAGCCACTTATAAAATAAATTTACAGCAGTATTTATACTTTGTATCAGCTCGCTTTCTTTTGTCATCGTCTATCACCTCACAAATATCATGTATCTATCGCTTGGCATTAATTATTTACGCAGAAGTTTTCCCATTTCTTATACACATCGACATAAGTTTCATTCTTATCGCCATTATGTGTGATTTCATAGTACATGCCGTCGGCAATATTTGTGGTTGCTAGTACCTTCCAGTTCTGGAGTGTCTTGCAGAACCAAACGACATATACGTCATTCTGCGTGATTTTATGATTCTTGATATTATGGCTATTAAAATAATCTACGATAATCTGTTTTGCTTTTTCCTGCATACATATCAACCTCTCTTTATTTAAAGCAAATCTCTTAGCTGCAAAAGCTCACGACGCAAATCAACGATTTTTCTGTTCGTGCCAGTCGGTGATACAAATTTATCTCCATCTCCAGCTGCAGTTCCGATTTTGTCATAGCTAGCCATAGCATAGACATCACGTCTAATGGCAGACGCCATCATCTCGCACAGCGATGCGGTTTTCTTCGCTCTCTCAACTCTGCTAACTTCATCAGACAACATGTCAATCTCTCCTTCAATTCATTTCTTCGTGCAGACGTGCAAGTAATTTCTCCGCTTGCCATTGACCATACGTCATGCCGTGCGCCTTCGCTACGGCGTTGATATCCTCGATATGCGACTCATGCTTCGCCTTGTGCTTCGTGTACGGCTTTTCCAGCGCAACGACGCCGTATTCCCTCTGCGCTCTGCTGTGCTTAATCAAGCACTCATTTGAGCAGTACACTTTGCTTTCGCGCTCTGCAATAAATGTCTTGCCGCATACCGGACATACTTTCGTGCGTTCCTCGGGCGGCTTTGCTTTGTACGTCGCCGCTCTGCGCTGCTCGTACCGGCGCTGATTCCCTCGCGCTGCTTTCCGTGCGCAAGCGTCCGAGCAATACTTTTGTACCTTGTTCTTCGGCGTAAACATCGTACCGCACACCGCGCAAGGCTTTGGCTCTCTCTTCGCCTTCGCAGGCTTTTTCTCTGCGTTCACCAGGCAAATTCCTGCTTTCGCGAGATTGTAGCACTTCATCGAGCACACAGACTGCGCCGGAATCAACGGCTTGAACAGTCTGCCGCACACTTTACAGCACTTTTGCAGCTGTGTCATTTTCCCTCGCCCTCTTTCTCGATGCGTTCCAGCTCAAACTCAAGATACTGGATAGCTTTTCGCAAATCTTCGCGGGGATCGTCTGTCTTATATCCTGCTCGCGTGATGTACTTGATAGCGTTCCCCAGACAAAAATTAAAGTTGTGCGAGTTGATATAGTCGATACACTCGATACCGCGCTTGTAGTACGCGGGATGTTTGACTTTCTCCGGTGCTTTCGTCTTTGCTTTCTCCGTCTCTAGCGTCACGCTCTGCGGCTGTGCAAATCTCTTGCCGCCGTCGCGCTTGCCGTTGCTCTCGTTCTTTTCGCGCATAAGCTTCTGGCGCGCAGCATAGTCAAATCCGAGTGCGTTCAAAAAGCTCGTCGAGATGATGATAACGTCGGTCAGCTCTTCGCCGACTTCTTTCAGCGTGCCCTTCGTCTGCTCCCAGTTAAAGAGGGCCTCGTTCACTTCGTCGATTTCCTCTTCGAGCTTGTTTGCGTACGTATCAGGGCTCCATCTCTCGTAGAGCGGCCCGTCACATGGGCGCGGCAGAACTGCTTCCTTTGCCGTCAGCATCATCGTTGCGTTTGCGTATCCTACGCGAAAACCTTCTACATACTCTTTATTCATCTTCTACCTCCACATCTAACCGCACATACACTCGCGGCTCTTCCGCGTACCACTTGCCTATGAGTCCGTACTCGACAATCTGCGAGTCGTCCTCGTACCATACGCCACTCAGCGCGTCCTCGATGCCCTTGAGCACGTTCGACACGTCCGGCTTTGTCGTTGGCCGTATCTTATCCGCGATTGCCTGCGCCGCCTTGCGCTTGCTCCACGACTTTGGCACGCCGCGATAAATCACTAGCGTCAAGCGGACAGCGTGCGTTGTAGGCGATTCTGGCGCGTTACAGCGGGCAATACACTTTACTTTCTCTTTGTATTTGCGTGACTTCGGCGGGTCGTATGTCCTGCCGTGTCCAAAACGAGGGCGGCCTTGCGGTACGGCGTCGCCTGGCACAACCATTTCACACAATCTATGCCAGCTCAAACAATCACTCCTTTTCCTGCGTCGCGTCAATCGTCGCGTCCAGCAGCTTGTCTACGTCGTATCCTGCGTCCTTGTAGTTGTACTCACAGCTGTCTTTTGCGCTCGTGTTAATCACGGGCGTGTTGTACTTCTGCAATAGCTTGCGGATACGGCACTTCTCATACTCGTCATTGTGGTTGCATACAGCACATGAAAGAGGGATTGCCATTTCAAGCCAGTCAAGCCAATCGTCGGTCTTGATAACCATCGTGCTTTCAAAATCCATCATGCGCTGCTTTACTTTGTGTGCCTTGTCGTTCGGTACAATCTCAAAATCCAGATGATCAATCGAGCGAATCAGCGCTTTCTGCTGACTCTTGTCAAGATTGTCAAACACCTTGCGCCATGCTTTCTTAATCATCGTGCGCGCCGTGCGAAGGTTCCGCAGCACTTCCTTTTCATCTGCGTCCTTCGTGTACTTCGCGCGCGTCTCAATCCACTGGTCTACAAGTCCGTGCAGGAGATTGACTTGTATCATATTTCTCTTTTCCTCTGCTGATAAATAGAATTTCATTTCCTCCGGTCCTTCCTTAGTCCTTCAGTTCATCGACATAATCGACGTACACTTCATCCGTGCGATTCTCCATCGCGCGCAGCAGCTCTTTGCTGTCGCGGTTCTCCGCGTAGCACATCGCGTCTGCTACGCTCTTATCCTCGACGATGACTCGCCCGCGGATTTTGATTGTCACTTCTGCGGCGTATCGCTTCATTATTTCCTCCTACTCACTCCGGCCAGTACGTCTTGAGTCTCTGCAAAATTGCAATCTCTCGCGCACAATCATCAATGCCGCCCTCGGCAATCGCGTCAATCTCATCAGCCGGAAGAT
Source organism: uncultured Selenomonas sp. (assembly GCA_900552565.1). GTDB lineage: Bacteria > Bacillota > Negativicutes > Selenomonadales > Selenomonadaceae > Mitsuokella. The sequence goes on from USAK01000003.1 coordinate 18,621, forward strand.
ACATCCCGCTTGCGAGTCGCTCCTGCCGCTTGACGTGCCGTGCGTGGATGCTCGTCAACGAGTCGATGCACTCGGCCTTGTCCATTCCCTCAGCTTTGTAGCCGTAATACTTGCACAGCGTTTTTATTTTGCTCATACTCTCACTCCTTAGAATGGAATCTGTTCGTCTGTCAAATCTTCATGATAGTTGTTCTGTGCTCTGCCGCCATCGCGGTTGCCGATAAGCTCCAGATGGCTCACGACGACTTCCGTGACATACTTCTTCGTGCCGTCCTGTGCGTCATACGTGCGCGTCTGGATGCGGCCCTCTACTGCCGTCTGGCGGCCCTTAGCGAGGTACTTGCCTGCAATCTCGGCCTGCTTATCCCAGACGACGCAAGGGATAAAGTCGGCCTGCTTCTCGCCGTTCGGCCCTTTGCCAACGCGGTCAACTGCAAGAGTAAACATAGCAACGGCTTTGCCGCTCTGTGTATATCGCGTATCTACGTCCTTAGTCAGTCTGCCAATCAGCGTTACATGGTTCATTGTTTTTTCTCCTTCCAATCATCACAAACAAATTCTCTCGGCGAAAAGCCAAAGCCCCTCGCACATATCTTGCCGTCGCGGCACGTCTCACAGCACCGCAGCAGGCTTTGTATATATCGACGGCACTTGCCGCAGACGTTCACGGGAGAACCGTCTAAGTAGTGCTCCCTGTGCACGTCTACCATGCCGTAACATATCTTGCACTCGCCGTACATATCAATGCCCCCCTATGTCTATCTGATTCCCATTGCTTGGAACATTGATTCAAATATCGGAACCGGAATCGAATTGCCCGCCTGTTTGTATAATGCCCTGCGCGAATTTACTTTAGCCGCGGCGTCGAAGTCTGCGTCAGAATATCCTTGAAGTCTCCAGCATTCGCGCTCAGTCAAGTATCGGTACTTCCCGCCGCCAATCGGCAGGCAGCCGCTACCAGGTGCGCGGTCCGGGCGTTCGGTAATCGTGTAGCAGAAGTCTTTGATAATCGGCAGTCTGCGCAATACGCCAGTCTTGCCAATCGCCCGCAGCATCGACGGCGACTTGATTGTGTACCAGTCGTCAGCTATCGGTTCAAGATATTCGCTAATGTCGCGCATCATTCGGTGCTGCATCTTACCAAAGTCGAACGGCTTGCCAATAGTCGAAACAGTAAAATACCGTTCTCTAGCCTGCGGTATCCCGAAGTCCCTGGCGTCTAGAAGTGCGTAGCTGTTCGTGTATCCTATGCTCTGCATTTCTTTCATATAGAGGTCGTGGTTATGACGCATATACTTTGACCGCACATTCTTGACGTTCTCCCAGATAACAATTCGCGGTTTCCATGCACCCATGTTCCGGATAATATTTACCGTCTCCCACATAAGACTGGACCGTGTGCCGCTCCCTTTGTCACCGCCAGCTCCGCGATTGATGCGGCCTTCTGCGTGCCGGCTGCCCTGATGCCCTGCGATTGAAAAATCCTGACACGGGGAACCATGAATCAAGATGTCCGGCTTTAAGTTCCAGCCGCAAACGTCTTGCGGATTGTATTTCAGCTCACTTGCAAACATCGCATTGTAGCTTCGCACTGCTTTCTCATCAATCTCAACATAGTCAATCGCTTTGACTGGCACACCGAGATTGCGAAGGGCAATGCGCGGACTGCCGATGCCGCCGAACAGTTCCAAAATTTTCAGCACTAATTCTCACCTTCCCGCGCTCGCCATCTTCATGCGGTAATCTGCTACCACAATCTTTACGGGGCGTGTCATTTCCGCGAGTCGCGACAATGTGCGCCGCCCGAGTTCTTCTTCCAGCTCTGCGCCGCTGTCGTTCGTCGTAATGACTACCGGCAGCATGTGTTCATAGCGGTAATTGATGAGCATGTACAGCTGTTCTTTTACCCACTCGCTCGCCTTCTCTGCGCCCAAGTCGTCAAGAATCAGTAGCTTCGTGTTCTTCGCCGCGTTAATGATCTCCTCGGCTTTGCCGTCGCCCGTGCGGTAACTCGTGCGGATTTTCGCCAAGAGCTCCGGCACGACAACGAACATTCCGGCAAGGCCCTTCTCTGCGCAACGATGCAGGATAGCCGCGGCAAGGTGCGTCTTTCCGCAGCCATACGGACCTACGAGCAAAAGGCCAGTAGCGTGCTCGTCTGCTTTGACCGCTTCGCAGAACGCCTCGGCCTGCTTTTTCGCCGTCGCCGTGCCTGCCGTCTGCTGGAACGTTTCAAACGTGCGCGTGTTGAACCTTGCGCCCATGCCGCTTTCATTAAGAAGGCGGCTGATTCTCTTCTGTGCCGTATACACTTCGTACTTTTCGCAAGGATGCTTCTTCACGAGCTCGTATTTTATGTGGAAGGCAAGGTCGTTGAACTCACACTCGCTGCAATTCTCTACCGTATACTGGCAAGCAGGGCACGCCGCGTCATACTCCTGCTGTTTGTGCATCGCCTCGTGTGCTTCCAGCAGTTTGAGCTCGTCGGTAAGGTCGTAGTCCGGCGCAAGGTTCAGCACTTCGCGGATTTCCTCTTCGTGCTCACGAGCGTCTTTTAATGCTGCCTGCTGCTGTGCTTTGTATTTAGCTAAAAAACTTAGCGTATTCGGACTGTCCTGATTCCTCTTCATCAATTCGTCTATAAGGTCGAGCATTTCTCTTCACCTCTTTCTGATTCAAGTAAGATTCAAACTTCGTGCCGAACAATGTCTCCGGCCGGAGATACCGTACCATGTCGCCGTCATGCAACCACTCAGCGCATTTCTTGTCTATGACGGTCTTGAAGTCGTCGAGCGTGAAGCCTTCCTTCTCTCGTGCGTGAATGAGCTTCTGCGTCTTTGGCGTTGTCGGCTTGTACTTCGTTCCGGCTTTTTCATTGAGATAGTCAACGACATTCATAATGAGAGGTGCAACGTCTGGCTTGCCAGACTTCTTTATATATTTCTCAGTCTGTATTCCATCAGTCTCTCTCTTCTCAGTCTTATTAGTGTAAACTTCATTCGCCTTCTGATGTGAACTTAAGTTTTCATCGTGATGTGAACTTGAGTTTACGTCATATTGTTCATTTTGCGTGCTTTTCAATACGAACGGTTCCGGCATTGCGACATAAATCTTGTTCGGCTTTGTAAGTCCCTGGCGCTTCGTCTCGATAAGGCCGACGTTTTTCAAAGCTTTCAGCGACTTCGATATTGCCTGCCGTGTTACGTGAAACAGCGTCGCCATTTCGTCCTGTGTGAAGTAGACGAATGCGCGTCCATCTTCATCCCAATAGCCATTCTGCAAGGAAAGAGAAAGTCTGTCGCGTAACATTGCGTAAATGATCATCGCCGTTGACGGCAGCTTCGCGTACTTTGGATTGAAGATGAACGATTTTGGGAACTTGTAATATTGGTCGTTGATGATATCGCCGTTGACAATCCACTTTGTCATCCTTGCTCACCTCACTTTCTTAGTTTCAACTTCCGGCATAGCTGCTCGTCGAGCTTGACCGGCTCTAAGTGGTACTTTGCTATAAACTCTGCCTCGCCGCCGTGGCACTCGGTATGATGCACGCGACAAAGAGGAAGAACTTCGCGGCCCAGATGGTGTACCTTCTCGCGGTCGCTGCCTGCGCCGACTCTGCTTCCCTCGCAGTGATGCACGTCGGCGTGACGGCCGCACACCGCGCACTTGCGATTCATCAAGCAAGCGTAGATATATCGCTGGATGTCGTCACAGTTATCTATGAGCGGCACTCGCGTTGGAATGTCGTTCGCTATGATGAAGTCCACAAGATACGTAATGAACTCGCGCGCCGTCGTGACGGAACAATCTGAGAGTGAGAACATACGCCGCTCCGTCGATTCCATGCGCTTTAGCATGAACTCCATCTTTAGAAGCTGCTTCTGCTCTTCCACCGTCTCAGCATTGCGGATTCCGTCTACATATTCGGCAATCTCACCTATCAAGGCGAAAGCCTTGCGGCGTTGCTCTGCGTGTATCCTGCGTCCGTCCGGCAGGATGATCTCCGCCGTGTCGTACTCGCGCAAGATTGCACGCTCGATGGAAGGAACAGCCGCCACAATGACGACCGTTCCATCTTCTCGAACGTCGGTGATTTTGCCGAGAACGTGTTCCTGAATCATTCCTTGCCGCCTGCCATCGCTTCGGCTACCCACTCTTCTAAGTGAGCTGCCATAATGCTAATCTGCCCCGTCGTCATTTCCGACGTAGACGCCTTGCCGAAGTGCACGCCGCAAAGAGCAATAAGCTCCTGCTTGCTGATGCCGGTCTTCTTGACTGCTTCGTTCAGCGAGTGCATGGCCTTCCTGCGCATATCTTCCTGCGCGTTGGTAGTTGCATTGCCGTTGCGGTTTGCCGTAGCTCCTGCGCCATTCTGCGCGTTCTGAGCGGCATACCCTCTCCGTGCATACTTGCTGTCGCTTGCGCCGTTGCCGACAAGTCCGCGGTACACATCAGCGGCAAGGCCAATCATCTTTGCAGCTGTACCGAGCGCGTCGGTCGTCGCCATTTTAAAGGCCTCGTCGTTCCCGTGAATGCCGTTCTTGTCTTTCTTGACGAGGTAGTCACCGCCCCAGCCTGGAATCGGTGCGCTCCACTCGTCACCCTGCTTGATGTACAGATTGACGAGCACGAACACCATCGTTTCGCCGGTGCTGACTGACTGCGTTTTCGTGTCGGCAATCTCAAACTTCCAGCCGATACCGCAAGGTCCAAGGGCGTTCGTTAATGCTTCGTATCTCCACTGTGGGTTGATATCGCTCTTGCCTTTGAGCGCGCCGTAAGTGATAGGTTTCAGCGCGTCGTTCGGCGGTGTCTGCAATGCTTCGTAAAGCTCCATGTTATTTGCCATGATTTCCACCTCACTTAATCTGGATGTTCTGATGTTCCACAATCGAAGCACCGTCAATGACTGCGCCGCCCTTGAGCGCGGCTTTGATGCCGGTCTTATCGAGCTTTGGCGGCTGCTGAAGCAGATATTCGTTCGGTACTGCGGCAAGGTCCGTGACCTCTACCGTCTCAGACTTGCGATAAGAAACAGAGAACTCTGCTTCCTTCATCTTTGCGCCGTTCAGCTCACGCGCCAACGTAGCTTTTGCCCAGTCTGCCGTAGCTTTCGCGGCCTTCTTGCGTGCCGTGAACTTCTTCTCCTGCTCCTCATAGGCTTTGGCGTCTGCCATCGCGTTGAGATAGACAAAACCGATATTGCGAAGCTTTTCGTGCTTGTCCATCTTGAGCTCTTCCAGCTTCTCCGGCGCGATAATCTCGCCCGTCTCCATATCGATGCAGTCAAGAATCTGCTGATTGATTTCGTAAAGCTTCATGATATATATCCTCCGTATCAGAAGAGAAATTCAAAATTGGAATACCGGTACAATGACTTTACCGGCTTTCTTGTGTTATAATTGATTGTGGTCGTCGCTTTGGAAGTCTTAGGTTTTCTCGTCCAATGCTTCCGGTGCGCCTCCATCAAGATGCGCCCTTCCGCTCCTGTAGCTGCGTCCGAGCAGATGCAATCGTCGTATGGGCACTTCAAGCAATCAAGCGGCGTTTTGGCACCGCATGATAGTTGTCTCAAGATAATCACCTTCTTTCTTATGCCGTCGCGGCTTTTTTCGCGTCGGCTTTTTCTTTTGCATCGACCAATGCAAGCATCTGGCGCATATCGTCGACGCTGATGTACTGAATCTTGAAGTCTTCCTTGCCGCCGTCTTCTCTCTTGAATGGGATGAGCTTGCCGCTCTTATCAAGATTGAAGTCAATCACCGTCAGGCATTTGAAGAAATCAATCCACATGAAGCGGTGCGAAGTGTAGTCGCCAAACTCGTTTTTTGCGTCGCCGACAAAATTGTCGAAGTCGAACACGCAATGCTTGTAATACCAGCTGCTTTTTACAATCTCTTCCGGTGTCATGATTCGTTCCTCCCTTACACGAGCAGGCCAATGACCAAACCAACGGCCATGCCTACGCCAAACACGAAAGCATATCCTGACGGGCTAAGAAAGCGGCCCATCATGAGAAGCTCTAAGTCTCTCTTGAACATCCTGTTCATCTCCTTTAGTTCGGGTCGATAATGCCAAGCAGGATGCCAAAGAACTGCGCCAGCAGCGCGGCGGTTCCTACTCCCATGATTGCCATCATGATTGCTTCCAGCGCTTCAACAATGCGCGGATTCAAATGGCGGCGGCGTTTCTTTCTGCTTTCCATGATTCGTTTCTCCCTTCTGGTTTCAACTGATTGATAAAGTTCATTACATCCGCTCTTCGGAATAGCTTCTTTCCTGCGACAACGTAGAATGGAAGCGCGCCGCTGTCTCTCAGCTTTCGCACGGACGGCGTGCTAAGAGACAGCATTGCGGCAACGTCCTGCATTGTCAGCAACTCCTTGACGGTCAGCTCTTCACGAATGATTTGACGCAATTCCGTTTCCGTCATCGTGACCGCCTCCCTGCACAAGCTTGAGAACCGGTCCTTCGTCAATCTGCTCTCGCTCGATGATTGGCAGGATACCTTTGTTCTTCAAGAACTCGTAGAGGAACAAGCGGCCCTTCTGGGTCCACTTGGTGTTCATCTTGACGTCGGCGTGCCCGTCTCGATGGGTAATGTCGACGGTCTCGCTGTGGGTGTAGCCTTTGGCCTGGTACTTGCTGTAGAGCAGCCACTGGCCGCCGAGCTTGTAGATGACGCCGAGCTCGTGGAGCTTCTCGTTCATCGCCGCGCCGCTCATGCCGTAGTCATTGGCAATCTGCGTGATGGTGACGAGGCTCTTGCTCTGCAAGATGCGGTCGGTGTAGTCGGCCTTCGGCTTGAGCTCGCCGATGAGCTGCGTCTGCTTGGCGATGGTCGTGTCCTTCTCGGCAAGCAGCTTCTGCGCGGCCAGCAGGCCCTGCGCCATCTGCTCTTCCGGCGACTGCGGGATGTGGTAGCCGCCGTGCTTGCGGATGGCCGGCAGGACCTCGCTCGTCACCCAGCGTTTGAACTTCTTCGCCGTCGGCAGCTTGCTCGAAAGTACGAGGCTGTAGAGGCCGGATTCATTGATAAGAGTGGCCTTGCTTTTATAGTTGGAACCAGATACCTGAAACGAGTATGTGGTTTTGTCCTCATCATCAACGTGTGTGACGACTGCATTGCTAGGATTTGAGTATCCTAACGCCATTGCTACGTCCTTGCCGACGAACCACGGCTCACCGTCGATGACTGTTGTGCGAACCTCTCCAAACTCAGGGTTGTTGAAAATCTGCAATTCGTTCATGATTATTCCTCCATTACCGCTTTAAGCGTTATTGACGGGTAAAAAACTGATGTCGGCGTAGTGAATCTGATAGACTCGTTCGATGTTCTTGATGATAGGAACATCGGGAAAGCATTTTCCAGACTCATAGTTCTGCAATGTACTCACACTGACTCCAATGAGCTTGGCGGCCTCTTTCTGGTTGAGGTTTCTGTTCACTCTTGCTGCTTTAAGCGTTATTGACATGTGCAATACCTCCTTTCTTCAACCTCTTATGCTATTATATCACCGCTTTAAGCGGTATTCAACCCCTAAAGCGTAATTTTTTATGTTTTTTTGTTGATGTTAAGCCGTTAAAAGCGTAAAATTATAATCATAGATAGAAAAATCAGAAAGGACGTGGATAGAATGAGTGCTCTAGGGAACAAACAAGTGATGGCCCAAAATATCAAGATGTATATGGAAGACAAGGGGATCAGCCGAAAAGAGTTTTGCAAACGTCTCGGTTTCGCCTACTCCACTGTCACTGACTGGCTTAACGCCGAAAAGTATCCTCGCATTGACAAAATAGAAATGATGGCCAATTTTTTCGGCGTAAGCAAGGCTGATCTCGTAGAGCCTCATACTGCCGACCCCGCCCCCGCTCAGCCGCCCGCGCAGAAAGTCACCTACTACACCTACCGCATCCCCGTTGTCGGCCGTGTCGCCGCCGGCCAGCCAATCCTCGCGCAGGAGGAAATCATCGACTACGAGTATATCGACGAGCGCCTACACAAGAGCGGCGACCAGTATTTCGGCCTCGTGGTTAAGGGTTCATCCATGGAGCCGACCATCCACGACGGCGACACCATCATCGTGCGTGTCCAGGAGCGCGTCGAGAATGGTCAGATTGCCGTCGTACTTGTCGATGGCGAAGATGCCACCGTCAAGGAAGTCAAGGAAAGTGAAGATGGTTTAACCCTCATCGGCCACAACGCCGCCGTCTACACCCCGCACTTCTACAGCCGCGAAGAAGTCGAGAAACTACCCGTCCGCATTATCGGCCGCGTTATCCAGAGTATCAGTAAATTCTGAACAAAAGGAAGGGAGCTGTATCAGTATGAAAAAAGTATACCTTACATTGTGCCTGCTTGTAACATTGGTCCTCTCGGTCGGTTGTACGACAGCCTTTGCCTCAGACTGGTATTACATAGGAACCAGCGATGACGGGACTGAATCCGTCTATATTGATAATTCATCTGTCGAAAAGAATAATCGCGGCGCCATTATTTGGGAGAAGTGGATTAATTCAGACAATACTATGTCATTGCAAAGAGTTTATTACACGCGTAAGCCGAAAACATTTACCATGCTATCCTATACAAGATATGATGCTCGGGGGAATATACTATATAGCGAAGACATTCCTTCGTATGAGCAAACCAGTGAGGCTGTTCGACCGGACACGATGGCAGAAACCATCTGGTATTACATCTGGCCATACTGACAATAAAAAGACCGCCAGCCGGCGGCCAAAGGAATATCATATTGTAGAAAGGAAGTCGCGTAAGATGGCAAAGATACGCACAAGAAAGCGAGGAAAAACATGGTCGTACTCGTTCGAGATAGGCAAGGACCCTGCAAGCGGCAAGCGCAAGATGAAAGAGAAGGGCGGCTTTGAGAGTCAGGACGCGGCGTATGACGCAGGTGTCGAAGCGTATGCAAACTGGAAGCACGGCAACATCGGCATCACGTCCGAGCGCGTAACAGTCAATGACTTCTTTGCAAGCTGGATAGAACATGTCGTGCGGCCCAACGTGACGCGCGGCACGTATCAGCAATACGAGAGCAGATACCGCACAGCCATAGCGCCCTACGTCGGTGCGATGTACATGCAGGACGTAAAGCCGCGAGACGTCGACCGGATTGTGCGCGACCTCGCTGCCAAGGGGAAGAGCCACGAAACCATACTCAACACGTTGACGGTCTTGAAAACAATGATGAAGTACGCCGTCTATCCTGCCGAGCTTATCCCGTCGAATCCTGCGGCGAGCATATCTATACCGAAGTCGGCGCCGGTGAAAGTGCTCGAACGCCGTGTCATATCGAAAGAAGAATTCGCCGCCGTGCTTGAAAGGTTTGTCGGCAAGCGGTATCCGTGCCGTATGCCGGTACTGCTGGGATACTATGCAGGATTGAGAATTGGCGAGGCACTCGGCTTATGCTGGACCGATATCGACTTCGAGAAGAAATGTCTCGTCGTAGAAAGGCAGCTTCGCCCTGGCAACACGCGGCATGAATTTTACTTCGACCCGCCCAAGACACCAACGAGCAGACGAACGATATATTTGAGTAGTGCCCTGCTTGATGAGCTGAGAGCGTGGCGCAAATGGCAGCAGGAAAACCGACTCCGGCTAGGCAGCGCGTATCAAATCACATACCAGCGTGCAGATCATTCTCTTTCCTGCCTGCCGCTCGTCGAAAAAACGGGCGCAGAAGAAATGCACCTTGTCTGCACTGACGAATACGGACTGCCTGTCAAGCGCGACACGCTCATGTACCGCCTGCGCCATCTGGGAATCAACTTCCACTCGCTCCGACATACTCACGCGACACGGTTAATAGAAGCTGGTGCAAAACCTGTGGACGTTGCTGCGCGTCTCGGACATGCTGATGTATCCCTGACAGAAAATCTTTACTCGCACGACACGGAAAAAATGGCGCGCGAGACTGCCGAACTGGTCGACAAAGTGATGTAGACAAGCCCAGATGTAGGCAAATCGTAGACAAATAAACAAAAGAAACGGCTAGAATCCTTGTATTGCAAAGGTCCTAGCCGTTTTTCGTTAAACGTCCTTATTATAGCGAGGAATATCCATATCGTCAACTATTTCTCGTGTTTTGGATGGCTGCTTTCGTAGGCCAGCTGCTTCTCATGCGTCTGCTGCCATTTGCGGCGCGCGTCTTCGTAGCTCTCGCAGTCCAGCGTAAAGCCCTTGCCCGAGACTTCCGACGTATCCGAGACAATCATGAAGGCCTGCGGGTCATGATGGTTGACGATGGTCTTGACGCGGCTGACCTGCGTGAGGCTCACGACGACGAACAAAATATTCTTGGGTTCCTCAGCAAAACCGCCGCGGCCGTCAATAAACGTCGCGCCGCGATGGACATTTTCCATGATATCGCTGCAGATGGCCTTGGCCTGCGGCGAGACAATGAAAATGGACTTCTCGCGGTTGAGGCCGGCGGCCACGCGGTTCGTGAGCTCGGCCGTCACATAGATGGAGACAATGCTGAAAAGAGCCACCTCAATGCCGAACAGCGCCACAGACCCCATGATGATGAGGAAATTCAGGATGAAGACGACCGTGCCGACATCGAGGGAGTAATATTTCTTCGTGACGGCCGCGATGACGTCGAGCCCGCCCGTATTGGCATTGGCGCGGAAGACCATACCGAAGCCGACGCCGGCGAGCACGCCGCCGAAAATCGAATTGAGCATCGGGTCCTGACAGATGCTCCAGCCGACGAGAAAATGCGTCGCATCGAGGATGACCGAAAGGGCTACCGTGCCGAAAATCGTATCAGCGGCGTAGAGCTTGCCAAACACATGGTAGGCAAGGTAAAGAATCGGCAGGTTGTAAACGAGGTTCTGCATGCCGACGGGCAAATCCGTCAGATAGTAGATAATCAGCGCGACGCCGCTGATGCCGCCCGTCAGGAGATGAGCAGGGATCAGGAACAGGTTGAAGCCGAGGCAGACAAGCAGGCAGCCCATGGTAATCTGCAGATAGCGCAGGGCATGCTTGCGCCAAATATTCTGGTTCATGCGTACCTTCCTCTCTCTGAAGGATGACACGATGTACGCTCTGTCACCCTTCAGGCAAAATCAGGCAATGGTGAAAAAATCCTGTGACTTATGGTCCGTGACGACTTCGACATGGCCCTTGGTGCTGAGCTCTTCACGCAGCCGCTCGGCAAGGACCTGCACGACAGGGAATTCCGTGCCGAAATGGCCGGCATCGATGACGTGCATGCCAAGTTCCGCCGCATGCTGGGCATCATGGTAGCGCACATCGCCCGTGACATAGGCATCGGCACCCATGGCCGCGGCCTTGGCGATGAACTCTGCGCCCGCGCCGCTACAGAGTGCAACCTTGCGCACGGGACGGTCGCCGGCATCGACAAAGCGCACATACTTCGTCGGCAGCGCCTTTTTCACCTGTTCCGCGAAATCGCGGATGGTCATCGGCTGCGGCAGGGAGCCGATACGGCCGAGACTTTCTACGCGGCCGTCATCATCCTGCGACGTGATGACAAAACTCGAGAGCTTGCCAAGACCGATGGCCTCGGCGAGAACGTCGTTGACGCCGCCGCGCGCGATGTCGAGATTTGTATGCGCCGCCGCCACGGCAATATCATGCTGCAAAAGAAGCTGCAGACGATGGCCAAGGGGCTCATCCGTGCGGATTTTCTTAATGGGCTTAAACAGAAGCGGATGATGCGCGACAATCATCTCCGCGCCTTCGCGAATGGCCTGACGCACGACAAGGTCGCTGACATCGAGGGCCACGAGCACGCGGCTGACTTCACGCGCGGGGCTGCCGACCAAAAGTCCCGGATTATCCCAGTCTTCTGCTAAATGACGCGGTGCAATGCGCTCCAGCGCATCCATGACAACTTGACATTTCACCATGACAAATGCTCCCCCAATTCCTTGATATGGCGGATGACCGCCTGATATTTTTTCGACTTTCTGGCCTTTTCGCTCTTTTCCATGCCCGCAGCCACGCGGCGTTCCTGAAACAGCAGGGCCTCAATGTGATGGCGCAGCAAAGGCGGCTTTTTCTTCCAGAGCACCGGACCAATCTCCAGAAGAAGAGGTTCCGGCATCTTATGGCGGCCCCTCTTCGCCTTGATGATTTCATAGATGCGGCCGTCGTCGAGTACTAAGGATTCATCCTCAATATACCAGTGCTTTTTGTAAAGCCACTGGCGAAGCTCGGCGGCTGCGCCCTGCGGCTGCAGAATGAGCGTCGTGAGCTCATTGACGACCTTCGGCGCGCCTTCAAGAATCTCAATCATCAGCGCGCCGCCCATGCCGGCGATGCAGACCGTATCGACTTCGCCGGGCTCGAGGCTCTGCAGCCCATCGCCGAGACGTACCGAGATGACGTCGTCCGTCAGGCCGTTCTCGCGGACCGTGCGCACGGCCGCTTCATAAGGGCCGGCATTTTTATCGCTGGCAACGACGAATTTCGCCCGGCCCGACTGTACAAGTTCTACAGCGAGATACCCATGATCCGTGCCGATGTCCGCTACGCGGCTGCCCTCCGGCACAAAATCGGCCAGCGCCTGCAGGCGCTCACCAAGCTTCATGAAAATCCCTCCTTCAAAAACAATATTCTGACTTTGCTTCTATCTTAACACAATAAAAAGGGTGTAACAAGCGTTACACCCTGAACATTCATTGGCTCCTCGAGCAGGATTCGAACCTGCGACAGCCTGATTAACAGTCAGGTGCTCTACCGGCTGAGCTATCGAGGAATATCAACAACAGGTATTATAATACACGAAAATCTTCGTTTTGGCAAGCCCTTTTTGCAAAAAAAGTAAAAATAAAAAAGAAAAGGCCCGCGCATGCAGACCTTTCATTTGTATCAGTCTAAGAAATCCTTGAGCTTGCGGCTGCGGCTCGGATGGCGCAGCTTGCGCAGTGCCTTGGCTTCAATCTGGCGGATGCGCTCGCGCGTGACGCCGAAGTTCTGGCCGACTTCCTCAAGCGTGCGGGCACGGCCGTCATCGAGGCCGAAGCGCAGGCGCAGAACTTTTTCCTCACGCGGCGTCAGCGTATCGAGGACATCCTCGAGCTGTTCCTTGAGAAGCATGAACGATGCCGCATCGGCAGGTGCCGGTGCGTCCTGGTCTTCGATGAAATCGCCGAGATGCGAATCCTCTTCCTCGCCGATTGGCGTCTCGAGGGAAACCGGCTCCTGCGCGATTTTCATGATTTCGCGCACGCGCTCGACCGAGATTTCCATCTCCTTGGCGATTTCCTCAGGGGTCGGTTCACGGCCGAGCTGCTGCAGCAGTTGACGCGAAACGCGGATGAGCTTGTTGATGGTCTCGACCATGTGCACCGGAATACGGATGGTGCGAGCCTGGTCAGCGATGGCGCGCGTGATGGCCTGACGAATCCACCACGTTGCGTACGTACTGAACTTATAGCCCTTGTTATAGTCGAACTTCTCCACGGCCTTGATGAGGCCGAGATTGCCTTCCTGAATCAGGTCGAGGAAGAGCATGCCGCGTCCGACATAGCGTTTGGCGATGCTGACGACGAGGCGCAGGTTGGCTTCCGCCAGACGTTTCTGTGCTTCTTCGTCGCCGGCCTCCATGCGCTTGGCGAGAGCGACTTCCTCTTCGGCCGTCAGCAGAGGCACGCGGCCAATCTCCTTGAGGTACATGCGGACCGGATCATCGATGCTAACGCCCTCCGGTACCGAAAGGTCAATCTCAACATCCTCATCCGTCTTATCGATATCGACATCATCATCATTCGAATTATCCTGAGAGTCATCGACAATCTCAATCCCGCGTTTGCTGAACGTATCGTACATGGTGTCGATTTCATCCGGTGTGAGATCCTGTTTCTGCAATGCATCGATGAGCTCTCCATAGGTCAGAGTGCCGCCGTTCTTTTTGCCCTTCGCCAGGAGATTCTCTACGATTTCCGAGCTCTGATTTTTCTCAGGACTGCGGCTCTTGCCGGCAGCTTTTGCTGTCTTCTTTTCAGCCATTCGACTGCCCCCTTTCCATGCGTTCCATCCATCTTTTCCCAAGTGACTTACCATTCATCCATTTCATGTTTAATCTTATTTACCTCATTCAATTCCTGCAGACAGGCCTCATGCTGGCCATTCTGCGCATATTCATTTGCTTTGCGGCTGTGCTCCGCGTAAAGAGCATTGAGATACGCCCTGCGCAGCACGCGCAGTGAATCATCATAAGCTTCCGCTTCCTCACGGCCGCCGAGGTCTTCGACCAGGGCCCGTGAAAGCTCGGCTGCCGCTTCATCACTCAGAGATGCGGCGCTCGCCTCATCGACCGGACGCCCCTGCTCCATCGACGTCTTAAAAAACGTCAAGATCTCGCGCTGGGCAGGACTCTGTATGCCCTCAAGCGGCACGATGGTCTCCAGATGCACCAGAACGGCGGCATCCTGCCAGGCCATACGGATGACGATGCGTCCGGCCTTCTGCAGCGCCGTGTCCTGCCGGACGATGGCCTGCCGGATGGGCTGGCGTGCCGGCAAAGCCGCCTGTTCCGTTCCGCCATGGTAATGACGGATTTCCGAACGCACAAGCCCTTCATCAAGCATCAGCGTCTGCGCGAGTTTTTTCTCATATTCCATGCGGGCTGCCGGCTCGCGGATGCCCGCGAGCACAGGCAGCATCTCATGAAGTGCCCTGACTTTGCCGTCAAGCGTATCGTAATTGACATGCGACAGCACGTAGCGCAGACGGTACTCGACGAGCGGCAGCGCCTTATCGACGAGTTTGCGGAAGGCATCGGCCCCGTGCCTGCGGATAAATTCATCAGGGTCCTTGCCATCCGGCACGACAATGACGCGGACCACGGCCCCCGTATCACGCACGATGGAAAGTGCGCGGATGGTTGCTTTCTGGCCGGCCTCATCGCTGTCGTAGCAAAAGCAGATTTCCGGTGCGTAGTGCAGGAGCTTCTTGGCGTGCTCGGGGGTAAACGAAGTGCCAAGAGACGCCACGACATTATGAACGCCGGCATCGAAGACCGAAATCGCATCCATGTAGCCTTCGACCACAATGGCGCGGCCCTCCTGCTGAATGGCGCGGTGTGAACGGTCAAGACCAAAGAGAATTTTTCTCTTGTTGAACAATATGGTTTCCGGTGTATTGAGGTACTTCGGTGTCGAATCGTCAAGCACACGCCCGCCAAAACCGACGACGCGTCCGCGTTCATCGGCGATAGGAATGATGACGCGTCCGCGGAAACGGTCGTAAAGGCCGTTTCCCTGCTTTCGCTCTGCTGAAAGGCCGCTTGCGAGCAAAAATTCCTGCTTGATTCCACGCTTCAGGAAAGCCGTGGACAACTTATCCCAGGCAGGCGGCGCATAGCCGAGCTGAAATTCCTCAATGGTCTCCTCACGGATGCCGCGTCCGGCAAAATAGGCTTTGCCCGTCTCTCCCATGCGTGTCATCGTCAGGCAGTTATGGAAGAAATCGCGGGCGAGCTCATTGACCTTACGCAGGTCTTTGATTTCGCGCTCCCGCGCAATCTCCTGCGGGCTCCTTCTGCGCTCCGGCAGCGGGATACCCAGCTTCTCTGCCTGCAGCTTGATTGCGTCAAAATACGAGATGTTTTCGATAAGCGAAATAAACTTGAACGCGTTGCCGCCGGCATGACAGCCGAAACAGTAGAAAAAGCCTTTATCCGGAACGACCGAGAACGACGCTGTCTTTTCCTGATGGAACGGGCAGCAGCCCCAGTAACGGTTGCCCCTGCGCTTCAGGGGCACATAGCCCTGCACCACGCGCAGGATGTCCGTCGCCTCGCTGACTCGTTCAACGAAGTCATCCATCGCCTCATTTCGCATTCGTTCCAAATCATGTCATCCTTCCCCCCTCCCTGCACCTGCACGAAGGGGCACTTTAGTATATTCTCTACAATTCGCAAAAAACCTTCTTGAACTTTACAAAGTTTCTATCGCGGCCGGCATCGTCTACTGCGGAGGCCGTAAAAAAAGCTCCATCAGTCTTTTCAGGTATATATTCCGCAAAAAAATGAAATATCCTTTTCTTTCGTGAAAATTTTCCGCCCTGTTCAACATCCTAGCGGCGGAATACCGGCGGGATGAAAATTTCCGAGAACAATTGTACGGCGTAGCTGTCCGTGAGCCCCGCCACGTAATCCGCGACAATCCGCTCACGCCCCCAGCGCTCTTCCCGCTGGCAGAATTCTTCCGGCAACTTGTCCGGATGCTCGCTGAAATACGCATAGAGCTGACGCAACATGAAGCCGGCCTGACGTCTCTCATGAGCAAGTGCATCAGAAAGGTATATGTGTTCGAACATAAAGTTCCGGAACACATCCATGACATCTTTGACTTCGTCCGACTGGCGGATATCCCCGAGGTCCTGCGAGTTCTCAATCATATCGGCCACCATGCTCGTAATCATATGCGAGGTATCCGGGCCAAAGCGTTCGTAGACGATGGCAGGCAGGTCGCCTTTTTTCAGCAGTCCCGCCCTGAGACTATCATCGTAGTCGTGCGTGAGATACGCAATGCGATCGGCCGTGCGCACGATGCGTCCTTCGAGCGTTTTCGGGCGGTGCCTTCCGGTGTGATTGACGATGCCGTCTTTGACTTCATACGTCAGGTTGAGCCCCCTGCCGCCTTTCTCAAGGAATTCCACGACGCGCAGGCTCTGCTCATTGTGGGAAAAATGGCCGGTGAGCTCGTTCATCACGGCTTCGCCGGCATGGCCAAACGGCGTGTGGCCGACATCATGCCCTAAAGCGATGGCCTCAACGAGGTCCTCATTGAGCCGAAGGCCGCGGGCAATCGTCCTTGAAATCTGTGCGACTTCCAGGCTGTGCGTCATGCGCGTGCGGTAATGGTCGCCCGCCATGATGTAGACCTGCGTCTTATGCTTGAGGCGCCGAAATGACTTCGAGTGCAGGATGCAGTCACGGTCGCGCTGGAATTTCGTGCGCAGGGCACATTCCTCTACCGGCTGCCTGCGCCTGGCCTCGCGGCTCTTCGCCGCCTGCGGTGCCAGATACTCATATTCAAGTGCCTCGGTCCGTTCCCGGATGTTCACAGCCATCCCTCCTCTCTTGTGATGGACAAATAACAGCTTTTGTCATATAATTATATATTACGCGCTCGGCACAAAATTTCCTGCCGGCACTGTTTCATTTCTTCACATTTTGCAAAATATGCATGACAGGAGTAAAATAATATTATCTATAATTATGAGGTGATCCTGTTGCATACGATAGGGAAAAATAAAGGAAAAATACTCTTATGCTGCTGCCTGCTGGCCGGTCTGACCGGTACTGCCTTTGCCGCGACGCCGGAGCCTGTCACCGAAGTCCACCCCGCCGTTTCTTTCTCACAGGACGTACAGCCGGCGATTTCCGCCAGTTCCATCCACTATGATGAACAGGCCGGCCGTTACATCTGCCACGGCAATGTGCGCATCAGCCTCGGCGACCGCCTGATTATGGCCGATGAAGCGCAGCTCACGAGCGACCTCAGCAGCATCTGGACGCAGGGCAATGCCCGCCTGATTGAAGGCGAGAATATCTTCAGCAGTGAAGCCATCTACGCCCGCCCCAACGACGACACAGCTTATTTCTTCGGCGAACGCTGCAAATTGAAACGTCCGGGACTCGCGATTGCCAGCGACTCCATCGAATACCGCTGGCAGGAAAAAACGGCCAGCTTCGACGGCCATGTGCTGTTCATTGACAGCGACGGTGAAAAAGTCGCCGCCCACCTCGAGTACGATTTCAATAAGAACAAGGCTTCCTAAAAAGCATTTGCACTCTCAAAAGCATAAGACAGGGAGAACAAAAAGAAGGGCCTGACGTCCAAAACGGACGCCGGGTCCTTCTTTATTTATACTTTATCCTGCAGGCTTCACAGCAGGAAATGTCCGGCCTCAGCCAAATCAGCCAAGAACAATCTTCGTGAAATCAGCGATGCGGTTGACGAGCTCGTCAATGGTCTTGAGGAGTGCCAAGCGGTTGTTCTTGATACTCTCATCCTTGTCCATGACCATGACATCATCGAAGAAGGTGGTGATGGGCTGCGTGAGCTCAGTGAGTGCGTCAATGGCCTTGCCGTAGGCCTCAGCCTTGATGTCAGCATCGACAGCGGCAACGGCTTTTTCATAGGCAGCAAAGAGATTTTTCTCTGCGTCCGTCTGGAACAGGCCGGCGTCGACTTTGTCGAATGCGGCTTTCTTCGCGAGGTTGGCCACGCGGACAAAGGCCTGAATGCCATCGGCAGCGCGGTCAGAAGCAGCGTAAGCGGCCACGGCCTCAGCGCGCAGGGCCACAGCGTAAATATCATCGACATCGGCGAGAACGGCATCGACAACATCATAGCGGATGTTCTCAAGGACATTCTTGAGGCGCAGGCGGATGAAGTCAGCGACATCCTGCTGCATCTTGGCGCGGGCCTTCTCATCCGTCATGCCGTAGAGGTCCATGGCCTTGGCGACGACAGCGGTGAGGCTCAGATGATATTTGGCTTCAATCATCATGTTGACGAGGCCGAGAGCCTGACGGCGCAGTGCAAACGGGTCCTGCGAACCCGTCGGAATCTTGCCGAGGCTGAACGTACCGACAATCGTATCAATCTTGTCGGCGAGGCTAACGATGCGGCCGGCCGTCGTCTGCGGCTGGCTGTCACCGGCAAAGCGCGGCTTGTAATGCTCGTCGATGGCAATGGCGACTTTCTCGCACTCGCCATCGAGCTTTGCGTACTCGCGGCCCATAATGCCCTGCAGCTCGGTGAACTCCGTGACCATACCCGTAACGAGGTCTGCCTTCGAGAGGATGGCAGCGCGTTTTGCGTGCTTATGTGCCTTCTCGTCGGCACCGATGGCATCGGCGATGAAGTCGGCGAGTTTTTCGAGGCGTTCGGTCTTTTCGTACATCGTGCCGAGGCCCTGCTGGAAGACAACAGTCTTGAGCTTTTCGCGGTGCTCTTCAAGGCTCTTCTTGCGGTCTTCGTCAAAGAAGAACTGAGCATCGGCAAGGCGGGCGCGCAACACGCGCTCATTGCCGTGCTGAACAGTCTCGAGGTATTCCTTGCCGCCGTTGCGGACCGTGATAAAGAGCGGCAAAAGCTTGCCGTCGGCCGTCTTGACCGGGAAATAGCGCTGATGGTCACGCATCGGCGTGATGACAGCTTCCGGCGGCAGGGCGAGGTATTTGTCCTCAAATTTGCCGCAGAGGGCCGTCGGATACTCGACGAGGTAGAGGACCTCTTCGAGCAGGTCTTCCGTGATTTCGGCCTGGCCGCCGTTTTCCTTGGCGACGGCTTCAATCTGCTCGCGAATCATGGCCTTGCGCTTATCCTGGTCAACGATGATGAAGTTCTCCTCGCAGGCCTTCTCATAGTCAGCGGCAGAGGCAATCGTGAAGTCGCCTTTCGAGAGGAAGCGGTGGCCGCGCGACGTGCGGCCCGACTTGACATTGGCCAGCTCGAACGGGATGACGTCTTTGTCATAGAGTGCGACGAACCAGCGAATCGGGCGGATAAACTTGAAGTCGAGGTCGCCCCAGCGCATGTTGTTCGGGAACGAGAGTCCGCAGACGAGCTCTGGCAGCAGCGTCTCGAGGATTTTGGCCGTCGGCTGTCCTTCTTCGTGTACTTCCGCATAGACATAGCCGTCTTTGACGACAAGGTCTTTCGGGTCGACATGCTGACCGCGGGCAAAGCCCTGTGCTGCCTTTGTCGGATTGCCATCGGCGTCGAAGGCAATCTTGACGGACGGGCCGCGGTTCTCGCTCGCAACATCCTCCTGCTTGTCGGCAAGGCCTTTGACCAGCAGAGCCGTGCGGCGCGGCGTGCCGAGCGTGCGGACAGATTCATAAGCGATGCGGTTTTCCTTGAATGCCTTCTCGGCATTTTCCTTGAGCTGGGCCAGTGTGCCCGGCATGACGTGCGCCGGAACTTCTTCCGTGCCGATTTCAAATAACAGATCTTTAGCCATGGCTCACTTCTCCCCTCTATGCAGCATCGGATATCCGAGCTCTTCACGCTGTTTCAGATAGCACTCGGCGCAAAGGCGTGCGAGTTTTCTCACGCGGCCGATGAAGGCGGCGCGCTGCGAAACGGAAATGGCGCCGCGGGCATCGAGCAGGTTGAACGTATGCGAGCATTTGAGCACATAGTCATAAGCCGGATGGACGTAGCCCTTCTCGATGATGCGTACAGCCTCTTTTTCGTACTTGTCGAAGAGGTCGAAAAGCAGTGCTTCGTCCGAAAGGTCAAAGGCATAGACGGACTGCTCATACTCGTTCTGATGAAAGACATCGCCGTACGTATAATCATCCGTCCACTGAATGTCGTAGACATTCTCAACGCCCTGGATGTACATGGCAAGACGCTCGAGACCGTACGTGATTTCCGAAGCGACCGGCTTGATGTCCTGGCTGCCGACCTGCTGGAAATACGTGAACTGCGTGATTTCCATGCCATCGAGCCAGACTTCCCAGCCAAGGCCCCAGGCGCCGAGCGTCGGCGATTCCCAGTTATCCTCGACGAAGCGGATATCGTGCTGCTTCGGGTCAATGCCGAGGCGTTCAAGACTCTCGAGATAGAGCTCCTGAATATTATCCGGCGACGGCTTCATGATAACCTGGAACTGATGATGCTGGTACAGACGGTTCGGATTATCGCCATAGCGGCCGTCGGCCGGACGGCGCGAAGGCTCGACATAAGCGACATGCCACGGCTCCGGGCCAAGCACGCGCAGGAATGTCGACGGATTCATCGTGCCGGCGCCCTTCTCGACGTCGTATGGTTCTGCCAGGATGCAGCCCTGCTCCGACCAGAATTTCTGCAGGGCCAGGATGATTTCCTGAAATTTCATGGGAACAACTCCTTTTCAATGCCACAATGTTACAGGAAAATAAAAATCTCGTTCCTGCAACGTAACGTTACAGGGACGAGACTTGTTTCTTGATCAAGTACCGCGGTTCCACCCTGATTGACTCTTCCGCATGAACTGCCACACAGGAAAAGCCCGCCTCAAATTATGGGATTGCGCTCCGAAGTGCCTTTCATCTCGTTGACAGCCTTGCACCATCGCTGTCTCGCTCGGGGTGAGACTACTCTTCTTCCTCATTGCTACCTACGAGTTTAGCAAAAGCAGCGGGACTTGTCAACCGTGGGGCAAACGCGAATCAGCCTTGAAAAGCTCAGCCCTTCTGCCACATGATGATGAGCGGTTTGCCATATTCTTTCTTGAACTGCTTGCAGTACGACTTCATCTCGAATTCGGCCGCGCTGTGGTCTTCGCCCTTCTTGCCGCGCAGCGAGAGCACAACGGCCTCTTCATCATCGGCCACGTCAATCTTGCGCACGACGCCCTCATACGTGACATCGGCAGCTTCGGCAAGGGCCAGCAGCAGCGAGAGACGTCTGACTTTTTTCCAGTCGGCAGGCGAAAGCATCATCGCGTAGCGGTAGGCGCGCATGATTTTATTGCTGATGCCATGATGGAAGCCCGCGATGAACGCGGCTTTGAGCTGTTCGAGCTGGCGCATGCCGTAAAGCGGCGCGTGCGCGATGATGAAAGCGGAATGGCGCGCATGGTCGTAGTAATTGACGACTTTGCCCGAGTCGTGCAGCCAGGCCGCGACTTCGAGCAGGCTGCGGTCGCGCCGCGTCGCCTCATGCGACTTTTTAAGCTGGTCAAAAAGGCTCAGCGAAAGATTCTTCACGCGTTCGAGGTGCTCCATACGGCGGTCGGCACTCAGCAGGTAATTGTGCACGCTCTCGCGCAGGACATCTTCGACAATCGGACCATGGCCGTATTTCTCACCGTAATATTCGAAGAATACACCGTCGCGCAGGCCGCAGCCGGAAACGATGATGTTCTGGCCGCCCGAGAATTCCATCAGGACATTGACGATGATGCTGCCGGCGACGATGAGGTCGGCACGCTCCGAAGAAAGCCCCTTCATGCGGCGGCGGGCCGAGAGATTCGACTTGATGATGTCGGCGTGCATTTCCTCAAAGCGCTTGCGCGGGATGATGTAGTTATGGATGCGCGAAAGCTGGTAATTCGTGCGCGCCTGGTCCATCTTCGCAAAGTTGCGGACCGTGCCGCCCACGCCGATGACCGGCAGATTCGTATTGGCCGCCCACGGAATCATCTCTTCATATTTCGTGCGCACGAATTCCGCGCAGCGCTCAATGGCCGCGCCCGTGACCTTGTCCCCGAGGTTGAACGCATCCGTCACGGTCACGGCGCCGATAGGCACGGAGACAGACTCGACAATCTTGCGGTCGCGCACGAGCGAGACTTCAATGGAAGCACCGCCGAGGTCGAACTGCAGGTAATGACGTTCATCAATCGTGTTGACGACGCCGAGGTAGCCGAGATACGCCTCGCGCTCGCCCGAGATGACCTCAATCTCGATGCCCGTTTCCTCTTTGATGCGCTCGATGAACTCTGCGCCATCCGTGGCATTGCGCGCCGCAGCCGTCGCCACGGCGATGCATTTCGTCACCTGCATGACTTCCATCATATGCTTGTAGACGTGCAGGCAGGCTAACGCGCGCTCCACGCCCTCCGGATTGAGCCTGCCGGTCTCTGACATGCCGCGCCCGAGCCTTATGGCCTCTTTCTGCTGATATTCGAGATGATAGGCCTTGTTGTCTGCCACCTGCATGACGATAAAGCGAATCGAGTTCGACCCCATATCGATGATTGCCACTCTCTCCATGAACGGAATCCCCCTTGTCTTGCTTTTGCTGCATAATCTATTTCTATGAGCTATATCATAAATTTAGTATAACAATTCGGACGGAATGCTTCAAGACAATTCAAAATTTCTCTATAATGCGGTATAATAAAACTTACATTCGAATCCACTGCAGATGGTGTAGGATAGACGTACAAGATACAGGCGCTTAACAAAAAATTAACAAAAAAGCAACGTGCACCATCTGTAAATTGCTTACAATAAGAAATATGGGTATATCGGCCCGTTGACATGGAACATGGCGACATGCTCCGGAAAGGATGTTATTTATGAAGAAAAAGTCGACTTTCGGCATTATCCACATCGGCTCAATCCACACGAGCATGGCCATCGTGGACTACCGCTCTCCGACGGAAATCAAAGTTGTCGAAACGGCCAACAAGGAACTGCCTCTCGGCGAGGAGGTCTTCCGCACGCACCGGCTCTCGTTTGCCTCGATTCACGAGCTCAGCCGCATTCTGCAGGGCTTCCGCCAGCTCCTGCTCGATTACCGGATTGAGGAGGTCTATCCGATTGCGACGACCGTCGTACGTGAAGCCGAGAACCGCCTCGGCATCCTCGACCTCCTCTACATGCGCACGGGCTTCCGCTTCCACGTCGCCGACATGACGGAAGAGGTCTATTATAAATTCTTTGCCCTGCATCACTTCCTCAAAAAGAATGAGATTGTCGGCAAGAAACCAACGCTGCTCCTCGATGTCACCTCGGGCGGTCTCGGCTTCACGGGCTGGCAGGACGGCACGCTGCTCTTCCAGACGAACGTCACGGGCGGCCGTCTCAGTGTTCTCGAGCACTTCACCGAGGAAGAGCGCGTCGATGTCATGTTCCCGTCGGCCGTGCGCGATTACCTGCACGCTTCGCTCTCTTCGCTGTGGCCGCGCATCGAACACGCCGACATCCACACGCTCGTGCTCACGGGCTTTGAAGCGCGCATTCTCGTATCGCATCTCTCCGAGGGCGAACGTACCTCGTATCCTGCAGTCATCGACCCGAAGAAATTCCTGCAGATTGCCGAAGCCTTGATGCCGCTGACCACGCATAAGCTCATGCAGGCGTTCGGCATCAGCGAACGCCGCGCCCAGCTGCTGCTGCCGACGCTGCTGCTCTACGAAGAAGTCGTGCGCACGCTGCGCATCGATACGATTCTCGTCATGGATACGACGTTCCTCTACGGCTACGCTTCGTGGTGCGGCGCCCAGGCCATCAGCCCGAAGGCCATTGCCGAGCAGGATGACCTGCTCTTAGACCTCGCACGCAGCATTGCCATGCGCTACAACTGCAATCTGCCGCATATCAGCCGCATCGACGAATACGCGACGAAGCTCTTCGACGGACTGCGCCGCGTCCACGGCCTCACGCCGCGCCACCGCCTGCTGCTACGCATGAGCGCCCTGCTGCATGAAACGGGCAAATTCGTCAACCTGCGCAACTATCCGCTGCATTCGTGGCAGATTATCATGGGCACGGACATCTTCGGCATCACCGACGCTGAAAAAGAAGTCATTGCCTGCATCAGCTACTATTATCACCGCGACAACCCGGGCAAGAAAGACGCTCACTACCAGCGCCTGACGCAGGCACAGAAGCTCGTCGCAGATAAATGCTGCGCCATCCTGCGCCTCGCCGACGCCCTCGACCAGGGCCACAGCGGCCGCATCCAATGCCTTTCGGTACGTCTGGTCAAGGAAAAACTCTACGTCAACTACACATCCGAATATGATATTTCGCTGATTCGCTGGACCTTCCGCCAGGCCTCGACGCTCTTCCGCGAAATCTTCGGCATCGAGCCTGTCCTTAGGAGGAAATAATCATGGATTTCAACGACCGTCAATATTACCTGAACCGCGAATGCACGTGGCTGAGCTTCAACCAGCGCGTACTGCGCGAATCGACCAGTGAGGACAATCCCCTGCTCGAACGCCTGCGCTTCATTGCTATCACCTGCTCCAACCTCGATGAGTTCTTCATGATCCGCGTCGCCGGACTCAAGCACCTCATCGAAAGCGGCGTCAAGCACCACGACATCAGCGGCCTGACGCCGCAGGGCCAGATGGACGCCGTGAGCAAGATTGCCCATGAGCAGATGCACGACATTGACCGCTGCCTCAAGGCGACGCTCGCCGAACTCGAGCTTCACGGCATCCGCTTCGTCCGTCCGGCTGACCTCGATACGAAACAAGAGCTCTGGCTGACGGAATTCTTCGAGCGCGAGATTTTCCCGGTCGTCACGCCGATGGCCATCGACCCGTCGCATCCGTTCCCGTTCCTGACGAGCAAGAGCCTGAACCTCGCCGTTCATCTCAAACGCCCCGAGGATAAAGAGGTCCGCCTCGCCATCCTGCCGGTGCCGGTCTCCGTACTCGGCCGCCTCATCAAGGTGCCGGACGTCCAGCACTACCTCTATCTTGAAGACATCCTGAGCTATTTTGCCAACCGTTTCTTCACGGGCTACGATATCCTCGAAACGACGCCGTTCCGCGTCACGCGCGATGCCGACCTCGATATCCGCGAAGACGTCGACGACCTGCTGCTCGAAGTCGAAAAATCCCTCGAGAAGCGCCGCAAAGGCGCCGCTGTCCGCCTCGAACTCGCGAAATCGAGCTCCAAGGAAACGCGCAAGACCCTCGAAAAAGAACTCGAGCTCAAGGAAGAAGATATCTACACGATTGACGGACCGATCGGCGCTTCGTTCTTCTCGTCGTTTGCCAACATCGACGGCTTTGACGACCTGCGCTATGAACCGTTCACGCCGCAGCCGTCCATCGAGCTCGCCGCACGCCATACAAAAGACATCTGGCAGGCCATCCGCGAAAAAGATGTGATGGTCCACCATCCGTACGAGACGTTTGCCACGGTTGAGAATTTCATCCGCACGGCAGCCGACGATGACGCGGTACTTGCCATCAAGCAGACGCTCTACCGCGTCTCAAGCAAATCCCCGATTATCTCAGCTCTCGCTGACGCCGCCCGCAACGGCAAGCAGGTCACGGTCCTCATGGAAGTCAAGGCCCGCTTCGATGAAGAGAACAACATCATCATGGCCCGCCGCCTGGAAGAAGCCGGCTGCCACGTCATCTACGGCATCCTCGGCCTCAAGACGCATTCCAAAATCACGATGGTCGTGCGCCGCGAGGAAGACGGCATCCGCCGCTACTGCCATCTGGCCACGGGCAACTACAACGGCTCGACCGCCAAGATTTACACGGATATCGGCCTGATGACCGCCGACAACGAAATTGGCGTCGATGGCTCGCGCTTCTTCAACTTCCTCTCGGGCTTCAGCGACCCGCCGGCTTGGAACAAGCTCATCGTCGCACCGCTGAACCTGCGTGAGACCATCATGGCCGAGATTGACCAGGAAATCGAACATGCCAAACGCGGCGAACCGGCCTACATCGCGGCCAAGATGAACTCTCTGCTCGACCGCTTCATCATCGCCAAGCTCTACGAGGCTTCGGCTGCCGGCGTCAAGATTGACCTCGTCGTCCGCGGCATCTGCGTCCTGCGTCCGGGCCTGCCGGGCATCAGCGAGAACATCCACGTCCGCAGCATCGTCGGCCGCTTCCTCGAGCACAGCCGCATCCTCTACTGCTACAACGGCGGCCGCGAAGATGTCTTCATCTCCTCCGCTGACTGGATGCCGCGCAACCTCAACAACCGCGTTGAGCTCATGATCCCGATTCGCGAACAGGACCACAAGAACCGCCTGCATGCCATCCTGCAGACGTACATCAAGGACAACACGAAAGCCTATCTCATGCGCTCCGACGGCTCCTACGTCCGCGCTTCGTGCCGCAAAGGCCAGACGCCGGTCGGTGCCCAGCAGACATTTATGGAGACCGCACTCAAGGGCAAAACGCTTGGCTGACTTTCAAATCTCCAATAAAAAAGACATCCCTCCGGATGTCTTTTTTTATTATCTTATATTCTGTTTCAGGTCATGCTGAGCTGCTGAATAAAGGCCAACGACTTTAAGGGACGGCCCATGAGCTCCTGCAGATACGTCAGCAGCAGCTGCTCCGCTGCCATGAGCTGCGTCGAGGAAATCTGTATTCTCCCCTGCTGCCAGTCAAAATCGCGCAGGCCGATGATGAAATGGCGCAGCGCGGCAGGAAAGGGTTTGGCCGAAGGGGTTCGGCATTCCCCGCAGAGCGCACCGCCCTCACTCGCCGCAAAAAATGCATCACCCTCGATTTTTTTGCCGCAGTGCACGCAGTGCTCGTAATGAAGCTGCAGGCCCGTGAACTCCATGAGCTGATAAACCGCAGCCAGTGCCGTCACGCGCGGATTGCGCTGCTCAAAGGCCGCGAGGATAAGCAAAAGCTGCGCGAACATCCTCGGCTCCGGCTGGCCCTCCGGCAGAAACTCGCGCAGAAATTCCGCGACGAAACTGCCGTAGGCCATGGCCGTGAGGTCTTCGCTGAGTTTTTTGTAATGCTGCTTCAAAAGACACTGGCGCACCGTATCGACGCGCTTTCCCTCGGAAAGCTGCACATCGAGATACGAGAACATCTGCATGCCGCCCGCCAGCGGGCTCCGCGGGCGGCGGCAGCCAAAAGCCGCGGCCTTCACGAGGCCGCGTTCTTTGGTAAAAAGCGTCATCATCTTACCCGCATCGCCCCAGTTCCTTGCCCCGAGCACGACGGCTTCTGTCTGATACATTGCCATCGGTCACGCCTTCTTCTGCTTCTGCGCCAGCTGCTCAGCTGCTTCGGGTGAAATATTCGAAGCCGGTGCCTCTTTGGCCTCTTTGGCATTCTCATGTACGAGACGCTGCGGCATGACGGCGCCGGCCGTCAGCATGTACTGCAGGGCCGACTCGCTACTGATGTCAAGGTAGATGACATCGGCCTTGCGCACGAAGAGATTCGTGCCCGAGGTCATGTTGAGGCTCCACGGCACAAAGACGCAGACATAGTCATCACCGAGTTTTTCCTTGAGCACCTGCGGCACATCGGCCATGATGAAGCCGAGGGCCTTCGACTGGTGAAACGGAATCAGCACGACGTGGTCAAACATATTGTTTGATTCAAAGACAGCCGTCGACAGATGCTTGACGCTGTTGTAGATGAACTTGATGACCGGAATCTTGCCGAGCAGGGCCTCGCCGTAGTGAATCAGGCGCCGCATAATCCAGTACGACGAAATCCAGCCGACGAGGTAGATGCCCAGAACGACCGTGATGATGCCAAGTCCCGGAAAATAGAATGGCAGATGCTTGCCGAGCACGCCTTCCGTAAAATGCAGCACCTCGCTGCAGACGAGCAGCGTGATGACAATGGGCACGAGCAAAATCAGGCCGTTGACAAAACGGCGGGAAATCCGCTTCGAGAGCCGGCTCTTGTGTTCTTCTGACATTACGATTCCACTCCGAAGCCGAAATTATGCAGTACACCCTCGCGGTTGCGCCAATCCTTCTTGACTTTGACCCAGAGGTCGAGGAACACGCGTGCACCTAAGAGAACCTCAATGTCCTTACGCGCCAGTGCCCCGATTTCTTTGAGCATCGCACCTTTCGCGCCGATGATGATGCCCTTCTGCGAATCGCGCTCGACGTAAATCGTCGCGCGGATGTAAACATCGCCGTTCGGGCGCGTCGTCATCTCATCCGTCTCAACGGCCACAGCGTGCGGCACCTCGTCGCGCGTGAGCTGCAGGACTTTCTCGCGGATGAGTTCGGCGACAATCAGGCGTTCCGGCTGGTCCGTGACCATGTCTTCCGGATAATACTGCGGCCCCTCAGGCAGATACTTCTTAACTTCCGTCAGCAGAGAATCGAGATTCGTCTCTGCCTTCGCCGAAATCGGCACGACGCCGGCAAACTGGTACTTGTCGGCATAGCGCGAGATGATCGGCAGGGCCTGTTCTTTCTCGATGAGGTCAATCTTGTTGACGACGAGGATGACCGGCTTGCGCGTGGCCTGCAGGCGTTCAAGGATGTAGTATTCGCCCGGACCCATTTTTTCCGTCGCATCGACGACAAACAGGATGGCATCGACTTCCTTGAGCGTGCCTTCGGCTGCCTTGACCATGTATTCCCCGAGCTTGTGCTTCGGCTTGTGGATGCCCGGCGTGTCGAGGAAGATAATCTGTGCGTCAGGCTCGGTGAGGATGCAGAGAATGCGGTTCTGCGTCGTCTGCGGCTTATCGCTCATGATGGCGATTTTCTGGCCAATCAGCGTGTTGATGAGGGTCGATTTGCCGACATTCGGGCGGCCGATGACGGCCACGAAGCCGGATTTATGTTTGGTCTGCTGTTCCATAGGATTCACTTCTCTTTCTGTGTCGTGTATATATATATGAAGGATTTCAGATACGATTTATTCTCTGGGGATGCCGAGCTTTTCCATGACAAAACGCTGCTCTTTTTCCATCTCGAGACGGTCGGCTTCTTCCATATGGTCGTAGCCCAAAAGGTGCAGCATGCCGTGGACCGTCAGAAAAGCCATCTCGCGCTTGACGCTGTGGCCAAAGTCCTTGGCCTGCTCTTCGGCACGTTCTACAGAAATCACGAGGTCGCCGAGCACGTTGATATCGGAGCCGCCCGTGACTTCCGGCTCTTCACTTTCATTGAGTGCAAAAGAAAGGACATCGGTCGGACGGTCAATGCCGCGGTATTCGCGGTTGAGCTCGTGGATGTAGTCATTGTTCGTCAGCGTGATGCTGACTTCGCCGTTATCCACGCCGTAAAGTTCCCCGACTTTCTCCGCTGCCGCCGTCACGTTCTGGACGTATTCTGCCGGCACCTTGAGGTCTTCCGGATAATTGCTGATGATGACATTCACTTTGCGCGCGCCTCCCGCTCTTTTTCCTTCTGTTCTTTCTCTTTTTTCTTCTTTTCTTCCCACGCACCGTAAGCTTCGACGATGCGCGTGACGACATCGTGGCGGATGACATCGACCGGTGCCATGCGCACGATGCCGATGCCCTTGACGCCGCGCAGAATCTGGCTGGCTTCACGCAGACCCGAAGATACGCCGCGCGGCAGGTCGACCTGCCCGAGGTCGCCCGTGACGACCATGCGCGAGCCAAAGCCGAGACGCGTCAGAAACATCTTCATCTGCTTATCCGTCGTGTTCTGTGCCTCATCGAGAATGACGAAAGCATCCTCAAGCGTGCGGCCGCGCATGTAAGCCAGCGGTGCAATCTCGATGATGCCCTTGGCCATGAGCTTCTGGTAGCTGTCCTGACCGAGGATATCCTGCAGGGCATCGTAAAGAGGACGCAGGTACGGGTCAACCTTGTCCTGCAGGTCGCCCGGCAAAAAGCCCAGGCGTTCGCCGGCCTCGACCGCAGGACGCGTGAGGATGATGCGGCGCACCTCTTTGTTGCGCAGGGCCGCGACAGCCATGACGACGGCCAGATACGTCTTGCCCGTGCCAGCAGGGCCGATGCCGAACGTGATGGAATTGTGGCGGATAGTATCGAGGTAAAGCCGCTGCCCCAGCGTCTTCGGGCGCACGTGGCGGCCGCGCGACGTCACGAGAATCGTATCGCTGAACAGCGTGTGAAGAGCCTCGCCCTTGCCGCCGCGCACGAGCCCGATGCCATAGCGGGCCTCGTGCATCGTGATGGCCGTGCCCTGACGGTAGAGGTACTGAAGTTCCTCGACGAGCGTCGCTGCCATCCGGACTTCCTCAGCCTCGCCTAAAATCTCCAGCTGCTCGCCGCGGCTGATGAACTGGCAGTCAAAATTCTCGCGGAACACCTGCAGAAATTCATCCCGGTCCCCGAGAAGTGCATATGCTTCTTTATGGTCTTCAAAGACAATCTGTCTTTCCAATGCCTGCTGCAAAGAATTACTTCACCTGCTTCTTTCTTTGAAATAGAGATAGACTTTCACAATATACTTTCATTGTACAACACCTGTACCTTTTGTCAACAAGCCAGCGCACACCGTTCCGGCAGATTCCCGCCAATGTAAATTCATTGTAAATCATACGTTTCGTTTTAGTTGACAATTAAGTATGAACAGCCTATACTGTTAACTATACATCCATAGAAAGATAACAATTTCCATAGAATCGAGGTAGTATCATGTCCGAATCCGCCTGCCTGACCCTTGCCAAAAAAATCATCGCCGGCCGCCGCATCAAGCGCGGCGATGACCTCTCCCTGTTCCTCACGGCCCCCTTAGAGGAGCTCCAGGAAGGTGCCCATCTGCTGCAGAAGCATTTCTGCGGCCGTCACATCGACTTCTGCACCATCATCAACGGCCGCAGCGGCCGCTGCGGTGAAAACTGCAGATACTGCGCGCAGGCAGCCTGCCATCATACGGGCATCGAGGAATACCCGTTTCTGCCGAAAGAAACCATCATAAAGCATGCCCGCGCCAATGAAGCAGCCGGTGCCAACCGCTTCGCCATCGTGACGTCGGGACGCGCGCTCACGGGACGCGACTTCGACAAAGCCATCGAGACGTACAAAGCCATGCGCGACACGCTGCACATCGGCCTCTGCGCCTCGCACGGCCTGCTGACGCGCGCGCAGCTTCGCCGCCTGCATGAAGCCGGCGTCACGAGCTATCACCACAACATCGAGACGAGCCGCCGCTTTTTCCCGCAAATCTGCACGACGCACACGTATGACGACCGCATCCGGACCATCAAGATGGCTCAGGAAGAAGGCTTCTGCGTCTGCTCCGGCGGCATCATCGGCATGGGCGAGACCTGGGCAGACCGGCTCGACATGGCCATTTCCCTCGCCGAACTCGGCATTGAGTCCATCCCCATCAACGCCCTGATGCCGATTCCCGGCACGGGCATGGAAGGGCGCAGCCAGCTGCCGGCCGAGGATATCCTGCGCACGATTGCCTTGTTCCGCTACATCAACCCGACGGCCAATATCCGTCTGGCCGCGGGCCGCAAGCTGCTGCCAAAAAACGGCGCCACGGCCTTTCTCAGCGGCGCCTCCGCCTCTATTACGGGCAATATGCTGACGACTTCGGGCACGACCATCAAAGAGGATATGCAGCTGCTCAGGGAACTCGGCCTGACCAACCGCGATGAGGACGGCAGCGCAGCCACGGGCACCTGCGGCGCACACTGAGATTCTATCGATAGTGACAGAAAAAGAGGAAACTCACAGGAGTCTCCTCTTTTTTATCTATGAAAGATGTTCTGCCTGCACGGCATTTTTGCTCAGGCCTTATCCTCGTGGAAATCTGCTTTCCAGAGGCCATGAAGGTTGCAGTAAGCCAGAGCTGCGACCGGCTTGTCACCGCCCGTGAGTTTGAAGACGGCCTCCGGTGCATCACCGGCCTTCAGATGCTTAATCTGGGCGCCTTTCTCCGTCACGAGATGAATCCACTCGATGAGATGCTCTGCCGTCATCGGATGTGCGGCAGTACCGACCTGTACCGTGACCTCGCCGCCCTCGCGGTCAAGCGTGATGACCGGCACATGTTTTTCAGCCGCTGCATCCGTCGTGTTCGGGATGAGCTCTTTCATCGGCTGGCCGCAGCAGGAAAGCGTACCGCCCGCATCATTGATAAGCCCGACGATGTTGCCGCATTTCTCACACAGGAAAAAACGTTTTGCCATAAGAATACCTCCCCTAACGATTCATGCGATGTTCTCGCATCTACACATATGACTCATCTTCATTGTAGCAAATCCAAACGCATGTTGCAAGGAAAGAATCAGATAAATCTGAACAGAGACTTACAGCCCCCGCTTATTTGCGGCGCGCGTTGAATTTCTCAATCATCTTGCAGGGCTTGTACGATTCCTTTGCCTTGCGCAGGCCCTCGTGGCCCATATCCTCTTCGCGGTTGATGTAGGTCATATCGCTCCACGCATGCTCGACAAAGCCCTGATTGATAGCAGGATAAGCACCGCGGATATTCGGATCAGCCTTCTCGACATGGATGACGGCCGTGTCGGCATTCAGCGGCTCACCGAACGTAAAGGCGATGATGCGGTTGTCGAGGCGGAGGGCACCGCCCTTGAGCTTGAAGTAGTCAAAGTCATCAAAGACTTCGAGAATGGCCTTGCGCTCCCAGCCGATGAACGGATCGTCCGGTTCATCCTGGATGCGCAGCTTATACCAGTTGTTGAGCTCAATCTTGCAGGCCGTGATGATGTCTTCCGTAATCGGCAGGTACTCAGCCTCAGGATGGAGCTTGCGGAACGCGTTGAGATGATTCTTCTTCGAGTGAAGCTTGCGGCCGGAAAGGCTGATGAGCTTCTCTGCTTCGTAGACGTAATCCCAGTTGTCGCGGTCTTCCTCAATCTCGAAATCCGCGCCGTCATACCGCTGCAGGAATTCCGCATAGCCCTTCTCAATGCCCGTGAACACGAGCGGACGTCCCTGCTCTTCAAAATGCGCGATGATTTTTGCCGTGGCTTCCGGCCATTTTTCTTCATCACAGAACGGCTGGATGGCCATGAGCTCATTTTCCCATTCGCAGGTCATGTAGAGCACGCCGTCTTCTTCGGCCCACTGGACATGATACGGCTCACGCCACATAAAGAAGTTCGTGAAGTTGAAATGGGAATTCTCATAGTAGGCGCTGGCAAAGCAACGGTCCAGCACCGGTTTGTCTTCTTTCTTTAAGTCCTGAAAATTGATGGTACTCATCCTCCCGATGAAACACATCCATTAATCGCTAATTATCTGCTAGCTAATTATCATCAATGAACGCAAAATCTGTCAGTTACACTCTTACATCTGCCATTATACCAATCCTGTCAAATGAAGTTTGTGACTGGCTCACGCCTTGGCGACTTTTTCCATATGGCGGGCCGACTCGGCCTTACTGACGACTTCATCGAGCGAAGCGCCGCTGGCCGCGGCCACAGCTGCGAGCACGGCGCCTTCGGCAATCGGGCAGTCGACAAGGCGCACGGCCTCGTCGCGGCATTCTTCCGCCGCCAGCTCTGCCGTCATGATGGCTGAGCCCATATCCATGAGCACGACGGCGCCATCCGCACCGCAGACATCCTCGATGGCGATTTTGACGCGCTCGAAGCTCGTGCCGAGCAGTCCTTCCTCCAGGCCGCCAGCCGCCTCAATATGCACATCACGTGCCATCATCTCTGCCAATTCCTTGACACCCTCTGCCAGTTTCTGGCTATGCGAAACAATCACGATTCCGACCAAGACAATTCCCCCCAATGTAGCAATATAAGAATGCGGCCAGTAATCACTGACCGCATTCGTCAACTTTTCTTTTATTTTAGCACGTCGGACGTGAAGCGTCTACTTATTTATAGTAGCGTACGCCAGCCTCAAACAGATGCTGGTCCTTGTTGCCCGGAACGTTTTTGGCTACGCAGCAGCCAATGCGTTCGGAATGGCCCATCTTGCCGAGTACGCGGCCATCCGGACTCGTGATGCCCTCGATGGCATCGACGGAACCGTTCGGGTTGAACGGGATGTCAAGCGACGGTCTGCCATCAGCATCGACATACTGCGTGGCAATCTGGCCGTTCTCCTGCAGTTTCTTCACGGTCTCAGCATCCGCGACGAAGCGGCCTTCACCATGGGAAATCGCAATCGTATGAACATCGCCGACCTTGACGTTGTTGAACCACGGCGAGAGGTTCGAGATGACGCGCGTGTTGACCATGCACGAAGCGTGGCGGCCCAGCGTGTTGTGCGTCAGCGTCGGGGAATTCTCCGCGAGGTCGCGGATTTCGCCGTACGGCACAAGGCCGAGCTTGATGAGGGCCTGGAAGCCGTTGCAGATGCCGAGCATCAGGCCGTCGCGCTTCTGCAGGAGGTTCATGACCTCTTCCTTGATGCGCGGGTTGCGGAACATCGCCGCGATGAACTTGCCGGAACCGTCCGGCTCGTCGCCACCCGAGAAGCCGCCCGGCAACATGATGATCTGCGAACGCTTAATGCCTGCGACGAGTGCATCGACTGTCTCTTCGACGGCCGTCGGCGTCAGATTGCGCAGGATGATGGTCTCAGCCGTCGCACCGGCACGCTCCCATGCACGGGCCGAATCGTATTCGCAGTTCGTGCCGGGGAAGACCGGGATAATGACATGCGGACGCGCGATATGCGTCGAAGACGTGATGGCATTGCCCTTTTCGTACGGAACGTACGTAGCCGTGCCGCTGACTTTCTTCGTCTGCGTCGGGAAGATTTTCTCGAGCGGCGTCGTGTAAGCCTTAAGAGCCTCGTCAAGGCTGACTTTCACATTGCCGAGCGTGATGGCTTCTTCACTCGTCGTCTGGCCGAGCTCATAAACGCCCGTGTCGGCAAGAGCCGTCTTGACGTCGACATCGTCCTCGAGCTCGAGGATGATGGAGCCATAGTCCGCGCAGAAGAGCTGCTGCTCCGTGAGGTCTTTCGTGAACGTGAAGCCGAGACGGTTGCCGAGCGTCATCTTCGTGACGGCCGCAGCGATACCGCCGACACCGATGGTCTGTGCGGCGCAGACTTTGCCGGCAGCCGTGAGCTGACGGATTTTCTTAAAGTTGGCACGCAGTTTCGGGAATACCGGCAGGTCCTGTGCATCCTTCTCTGCAGGAACGACGTAAACATGACTGCCTGCCTGCTTGAACTCCGGCGAAACGGCATTGCCGGCCTTCATGACATCGACAGCAAAGGCTGCGAGCGTCGGCGGGACATGGATGTGCTCGAATGTGCCGGACATCGAGTCCTTGCCGCCAATGGCCGGAATGCCGAGTTCATGCTGTGCCCAAAGTGCACCGATGAGGGCGGCAAACGGGTTGCCCCATTTTGCCGGGTCCTTGCCAAGGCTCTCGAAGTACTCCTGGAACGTCAGGCGAATCTTCGAGGCATCGCCGCCGAGGGCGACCATCTTGGCTGCAGCTTCAACGACAGAATAAAGGGCACCATGGAACGGGCTCCACGTCGTGAACGCCGGATTGAGGCCGAACGTCATGGCCGTGGCCGTTGTCGTCTCCGCACCGAGCACCGGCAGTTTGGCGACCATACCTTCAGCCGGCGTCATCTGCGTCTTGCCGCCGAACGGCATGAGCACCGTATTGCCGCCAATCGTCGAGTCAAAGCGCTCGGCAAGGCCTTTCTGGCTGCAGACGTTGAGGTCCGAGAGGTTCGTCAGCCAAGCCTTGTGCAGGTCATCGCCGCAGGCCTTGACGGCTTCCGGAATTTCTGCGAGATAGCGTTTCGCCGTATCCGGCTGGGCAATGACGGCCTTGACATGCTGGCGCACGCCGTTCGTGTCAAGGAAGGCGCGGTTCATCTGCACGATTGCATTGCCGCGCCATTTCATGATGAGGCGCGGGGTCTCGGTAACGACAGCAACAGGCGTTGCCTCGAGGTTTTCTTCATCCGAATATTTCTGGAAGGCTTCGACGTCCTTCGGGTCGAGCACGACCGCCATGCGCTCCTGCGATTCGGAGATGGCAAGTTCCGTGCCGTCGAGGCCTTTGTATTTTTTCTTGACTGCGTCGAGGTCGATGACGAGGCCGTCGGCGAGCTCACCGATGGCAACAGCAACACCGCCGGCACCGAAGTCGTTGCAGCGCTTAATCATGCGCGAAACGCTCGGATTGCGGAACAGGCGCTGAATCTTGCGTTCTGTCGGCGGATTGCCCTTCTGGACTTCTGCACCGCAGGTCGTCAGCGATTCTTCCGTATGCTCTTTCGACGAGCCCGTAGCACCGCCGCAGCCGTCACGGCCCGTACGGCCGCCGACGAGCACGATGATGTCGCCGGCTGCCGGACGCTCGCGCACGACATTCTCTTTCGGGGCAGCCGCGATGACGGCACCGATTTCCATGCGCTTAGCCATGTAGCCTTCGTGATAGACCTCACGAACCTGGCCCGTGGCAAGGCCAATCTGGTTGCCGTAGGAGCTGTAGCCGGCAGCAGCGCCGAGCGTGATTTTCTTCTGCGGCAG
Organism: uncultured Selenomonas sp.; assembly: GCA_900552565.1. Lineage (GTDB taxonomy): Bacteria > Bacillota > Negativicutes > Selenomonadales > Selenomonadaceae > Mitsuokella. Next base: position 55,229 of record USAK01000003.1, read on the forward strand.
TTTGCCCGGGAGCGTCTCACTGAACGGACGGCGCGGGTCAGCAGCGCCCGTCACGCGCATGGCCTGGTAAACGTAGGAACGGCCAGACAGAGGATCGCGGATCGCACCGCCGAGGCACGTAGCCGCGCCGCCGAACGGCTCAATTTCCGTCGGATGATTGTGCGTCTCGTTCTTGAACATGACAAGCCAGTCTTCCTGCTTGCCGCCGATATCGGCCTTGACGACGATGCTGCAGGCGTTGATCTCTTCCGATTTATCGAGGTCTTCGAGCAGGCCTTCCTTGCGGAGTGCCTTGGCACCGATGACGGCGATATCCATGAGCGTAACAGCGCGGTCCGTGTCAGCGCCATAAAGCGTATCGCGGTCTTCCTTATACTTGCGGTAGGCAGCCGTCAGGGCCGGCGAGAAATAGCCGTCCTCAATCGTGACATCGTCGATGGCCGTCGTGAACGTCGTGTGACGGCAGTGATCGGACCAATACGTATCGATGACGCGCAGCTCCGTGATGGTCGGAGCACGGTGCTCCGTATCACGGAAATACTCCTGGCAGAACTTGAGGTCTTCAAAGCTCATGGCAAAGCCGCGCGCATCCATGAAAGCATGGAGCTCATCTTCGCTCATCGTATTGAAGTCCGTCAGTACCTCAACGTCAGCCGGCTCTTCCGTGACCATGTCAAGGGATTCAGGCTTCTCAAGCGAAGCCTCGCGGCTCTCGACGGCGTTGATGCAGTAATCCTTGATTTTCTGCAGGGCTTCGTCATCGACATCGCCCGTCAGGACAATGACGCGTGCCGTGGCGATCTGCGGGCGTTCCTTCTGCGTGACGAGCTGGACGCACTGTGCTGCAGAATCGGCCGTCTGGTCGTACTGGCCCGGCAGATACTCAACAGCAAACATGCGGGAATCTGGGAAATCTGGCAGGGTCTCTTCATAGACTTTGTCAACAGGTGCCTCTGCAAAGACGACGAACTTGACTTTGTCGTATTCTTCGTCGCTGAGGCCTTCCATATCGTAGCGGTTGATGATGCGGACCGCCTTGAGACCATCGAGATGGAAAGTCTCCTTGAGATCGTCGCAGAGCTGCTGAGCTGGGATGTCAAATCCCTGTCTTTTTTCTACGAAAATTCTTCTTACCGTCATGAGTGCTTTTTCCTCCAAATGCAAAACAGATCTGAAACACATCGTCACAGAATCACAAACAATCCATCGCTATCTTGACCACGACTTTGGTCACGGGCGCAGGCGCCGCGACTGCCGCCTGAGGCTGATGCACATCCTCAGGGTAGAGCACGGCAAAAAAGCCCGGCCGCAGTACGATGTGACTTTCCGGCGCGAGCTTCTCATAAAAGAGGATATCTTTCGCCGCATCGTAGGGAATGGCCACCTTGAGCTCAGGGCTCTCTGGGCACCAGCCAAGGTCTTCCTCGCCTTCAACGACATACTGGATGTCAGCAAAGCGCTCGTGACGCTCCGGCCGGCATTCCGTGACCGGACGCGTCGTATAGCGCTGCAGATTGGCCGTGATGCCATCAGCGACTTCATACGAGCCATCTGCCATCTTCGTGAAATCATGCGAGTTCAAATACGCCAGCGACGTTTTGATGGCCTCGGCAAGATTTTCAGCATCCTTGGCAAGGGTATCCATTTTTCCTACAAACATGCGAAAGCTTCCTCCTCTTTCCTGCGGTCATGAATGTATTTGCTTCTATATTAGTATTGTACCCAAAACATATGTCAGATGCAAGGAGCCCTCATAATCTTTTCGCAAAGAGACGCCTGTCCTGCTTCCATTCGCCATTTGTCTGTATCAAGTGGATACGATTTCCCCGCTATTCATTCTTACTTCCCCTAAAGCAGTGGATATGATATAATTATTCTAACTTCTGTGAATTATTCTTACATGATGACCATCAAGGGAGGATTCAGATATGAAAGAATTACTGGAGCTGCTCGAACACGACGCACGCCGTCCGGTCAGTGAACTCGCTTCCATGCTGCACCGCAGCGAATATGAAGTCGAACAGGACATCAAGAAACTCGAGAAGGACAAGATTATCCTGTCGTACAACACGCTCATCAACTGGGAGAAGTTCGGCACGGACACGGTCACGGCCGTCATCGAAATCAATCTGACGCCGCAACGCGAGGTCGGCTTCGATGCCATCGCGGAACGCATCTACCGCTTTGACGAAGTCCGCACGGTCTACCTCATGAGCGGCAGCTTCGACCTGCTCGTCATCATCGAAGGCAAATCCCTCAAGGAAGTCGCCAACTTCGTCGCCACGCGCCTTGCCACGATTGAAGGTGTCACGCAGACACGCAGCCACTTCATGCTCAAACCGTACAAAAAAGACGGCGTCATCATCAACGACGAAGAGCGTGACCGCAGACTGGTGGTGACGCCATGATTGAGCAGAGGAACGACTGGGAAAAACGCCTCTCGCCGCGCGTACAGTCCATCGCCCCGTCGGGCATCCGCAAATTCTTCGACATCGCCGCTAAGATGGAAGATGTCATTTCGCTCGGCGTCGGCGAGCCGGATTTTGTCACGCCGTGGTCCATCCGCGAAAGCTGCGTCTACGGTCTCGAGCAGGGCTATACCTCCTACACGGCCAACCGCGGCCTGCCGGAGCTCCGCGAGGAAATCGCCAAGCACTATCAGGAAGAATACGACTGCTCGTATGACCCCGAGACCGATATTCTCGTGACGGTCGGCGTCAGCGAAGCCCTCGACCTCGTCATGCGCGCCATCCTCGCGCCCGGTGACGAAGTGCTGATTCCTGAACCCTGCTACGTCTCGTATCAGGCCTGCACGATTCTTGCCGGCGGCAAGCCCGTGGCCGTGCCCGCCAAAATCGAGAACGAATTTCGCATCACGCCGGAAGAACTCGAAGAGCACGTCACGCCGAAGACCAAGGCCCTGCTCATCGGCTATCCGAACAACCCGACCGGTGCCATCATGACGCGCAAGGACCTCATGGCCATCGCCGCGTTTGCCGAGAAGCACGACCTCATCGTCATCTCCGATGAGATTTACGGCGATTTGACGTACGGCGGCGAGAAACACGTCGCGTTCTCCTCGCTGCCCGGCATGCAGGAGCGCACGATTCTCCTGAACGGCTTCTCCAAGGCCTATGCCATGACGGGCTGGCGCATCGGCTACGCCCTCGGCAACAAGGCCTTCATCAGTGCCATGACGAAAATCCATCAGTACACAATGCTCTGTGCGCCAATCACGGCGCAGGTCGCCGCAGTCGAGGCCCTGCGCCACGGCAAGAAGTACATGCTCAAGATGGTCGCGGAGTACGACCGCCGCCGCCATCTCATCTACGACGGCTTTACGAAGATGGGCCTGCCGTGCTTCGAACCGAAAGGCGCCTTCTACATCTTCCCCGACATCACGAGCACGGGCTATACGTCCGACGAATTTGCCGAGGAACTCTTAAAGACCGAGCACGTTGCCCTGATTCCGGGCTCCGCTTTCGGTACCTGCGGCGAAGGCCACGTGCGCTGTTCCTACGCTACGTCAATCGACAAAATTGCCGAAGCACTCGCACGCATCGAGAACTTCCTTAAGAATCACAAAAAATAAAGACAGTTCACATAAAATCCCGAAAAGAGAGGACAGCCGGCGCGTTCCTTCGCACTTGCTGTCCTCTCTTTTTCGTGCTTGTCATTTCTTCATCGCAGTACCTGAAAAAGAGGCAATTTGTCCTTGTCAGCGCAGAATGCCGTGTTATAATGTAATCGTTTTCACGATAACAAACATCAAAAGGAGTTTTTATGGACTGGGCTAAAGGCTATATCCTCATCACACTGACAGCATTTCTCTGCGAATACATCCGCCTGCGCGTGGATTACCATATACTGGAACTCGTGCTCATCGTCGCCGCCATACCGGCAGCACTCTTCGGCATCTGCCTCGTTTTTTACCTCGTGCTCGCCGCACTGACCGACCACGTCTGCGATTTCATCGAGAACCACCGCTCCGCGGGCGGACGCATGCGCACTGACCCCTGAGCCCCGCGGAAATTGACAATTCGGGGCCTTTCATGATATACTGTTTCTTGTTCGTAATGAGCACGCGCTCGTAGTCCAGTGGATAGGACGTTGGCCTCCGGAGCCGAAAGCGGCAGTTCGACTCTGCCCGAGCGCACCATTTGCATAGCAAAGACGCATCTCTTGGGATGGCGTCTTTTTTTAATGAAAAATTATAGCAGATATTTACCTTTCTGTCGTATTTCGATAGAATATATAAAACAGAGCAAAACGGTTTACTTATTTCCCAAAAGAGAAAGAAGATTTTTTATGAAGCACGCCCTTCTATCCTTCCTGCTGGCCATTTGTCTACTGACAGGATTCCTGTCTCCCGCGGCGGCTGCGCCTGACGACTCCAGTCCCAAAATTGTGCGTACGGGCTACACACTGCCTGACCCCAATGTCGCCAATCCCGACGATGTGCCGCGCACGGGCTATATTTACGAGTATCAGGAAATGGTAGCCTCGTTCAACAATTAGCGCTATCAATACGTCTATCACTCCTGGGGCCAGCTGCTCAAGGAGCTCGAAGACGGAGATATCGACGTCATGGCCAACGTCTCCTACACCCCGGAACGCGCGCAGAAATACGATTTCTCCGCTTTTCCGCTGCGCATTGAGACGTACTATATCTTCGTGCCCGCGGCCAAGGCCGATGATTACCCGGATGCCAAGTCGCTGTACGGCAAGAAAGTCGGTGTTGCCAAAAGCACGACAACGGCCGACCAGCTCAGGAAATGGAACGAAAAGAACCATGCAGGTCTGACCATCATCGAATACAAAGATTTCCAATCCCGCCGCGATGCCCTTGACAATGGGGATATCGATGCCATCGCCGAATTCACTTCACGCGTGGAAATCGGCACGTACGTCGTGCCTGTCGTGCGCTGCGGCTCAAGCAACTCCTATATCGCCGTAAGCAAAAAGCGGCCGGACCTCCTCAAGGAAGTCAACGAAGCGCTCGCCATGATTAACGTCTAAAATCCGGCATTTCAGGTCAACCTGAGTCAGAAGTACTACCTGCACTCGGCCGACGCAGCCATCATCACAGCGGAGGACCGCAGTTGGTTCAAGAAGCAGGGCACCATACGCATCGGCTATCTCCGCCACATGGCCCCGTTCATCGAAGAAGGGCCTGACGGCAAGGCGCGCGGCATGTTCCGCGACCTCATCGACCATGGCTTTGAAGCCTTTGACATCCACAATAAGGTCGAATACGTCCCCTACAGTGACCCCAATGCCATGAAGCGGGACCTCATCGCACATGCCATCAACGCGGCCCTGCCCGTCTACGATACGCCGTGGGAGAGCGAGCGCCTGCACATCCTGCAGACCCCGAATGTCCTCGCCATGTAGATGTACCGCATCAGCCGCACGGATGAACCCATCACCGATGACGATATCATCGCCGTGGCCGACGACCTGCCCTCGCAGACAAAATACGCCGAAGAGTATTTCCCGAACAACCAGCTCCGCCATTACCAGACGGAAAACGATACGAAAGGCCATAAAGCCGGCGATGATCTCATCCGCGGCGTGGCCGAATGCCTCGAGAAAACCATCAAAGACCCACGCTATGTCGGTCATGCGTATTACGCCTACCGCATCGGCGGCGATGAATTCACCGCCATCTGGCTCATCGACGATGAGCTCTACCTCCAGATGCAGGAGACCTTCCGCGAGTACGTCGCCTCTTGGAAAGGCGCTTACTGCGATTTTCTCTCCATCTCGCTGGGGTGGGCCAGCCGCGATGAATTTCCCATGGACTCCATCGACGACCTGCTGCGCACCGCTGACAAGCGCATGTATGAGGATAAAGCCGCTTACTACCATCGGTCCGGCATCGACCGCCGCAAACACTGACCAGAACAGTCCATAAAAAATCCCTGTCATGGATAAAACATCCGTGACAGGGATTTTTTAATGCTCAGTCCTCGCTGTGATTGAGGATATCGCGTATTTTGGTTTTCATGATATCAAAGGCCACGTCATTGAGGCCGCTGTTGATGACGATATCGGCGAGATTCTTCGTCGGTTCGACATAGAGATAATGCATCGGCTTGACCGTTGTCAGATACTGCTGGATGATGTTCTCGAGGTCGCGGCCGCGCTCGTTCATGTCGCGCAGCACGCGGCGCAGGATGCGTTCATCGGCATCGGCCTCGACAAAAATCTTGATGTCGAAGATATTGCGCAGGCGCTCGTCCTGGAAAATCAGGATGCCCTCGACGACGATGACGCGGCTCGGCTCGATGACCTTCGTCTTGTCCGAACGCGTATGACGCGTGAAATCATAGATAGGGCATTCAATGCTACGGCCTGCGCGCAGTTCTTTAAGATGCTCCACCAGAAGGTCCGTCTCCAAGGAATCCGGATGGTCGTAGTTGATGTACTGGCGCTGCTCGAACGGGATGTCATCGTGCGCCTTGTAATAGTCATCATGATAAATGACCGTGACCTCGTCGCCAAAATATGCCTTGAGCCGGTTCGTAAAGGTCGATTTGCCCGAGCCGGTGCCTCCGGCAATGCCGATAATCGTCGTCTTCAATGGTAGAACCCCCTAAATCCCGACCGACCTCTCGTGTCAGCCGCTATAAACATTCCTTACTATCTTAGCACAGATTCCCGATTCTGTCCTGCCCTTATGCCTCAGCGGCAGAAATACGGCTTCAGGAACAGCGTGATGAAAAAGATGATGGACGAAATCACGACAATCGTCGCGCCGGCTGCCATATCGAAGTAATAGGCCAGCATGAGGCCGAGGATGCCGGAAAATATCGCGATGAGCACCGAGAACACGTGGTACTGCTTGACATTGACCGCGATGTTGCGCGCGCCGGCGGCCGGCAGCACGAGCATCGCATTGATGATGAGGATGCCGACCCACTGGATGCTGATGGAGACGACCACGGCCAGCATCGAGGCAAACGCGCTCTCAACCCAGAACGTCTTGATGCCGCGGCTGCGCGCAAACGAGGAATTGATGGACAGCACGAGCAGCTGGTTGAAGATGAGTCCCCACGCGATGAGGCCGAGCACGAAGACAATGGCCAAAGCCGAGATATCCTCCGGTGTAATCGAGAGGATATCGCCGATCAGGAACGAGGAGAATTTATTGAAGCTGCCGCCGTGACTCATGAGCATGAGGCCGAGGGCAATGGCCGTCGCCGAGAACACACCGATAATCGTATCGGTCGACGCCGTGCTCTTGTTTTTGATGTACGTGATGAAGAGCGCGAACGCCACCGAGAAAATCACAAGCGATAGCAGCGGCGATACCGAACCTAAAAGCACGCCAATCGCAATACCTGTAAAGGCACCGTGGCCGAGTGAATCCGAGAAAAAAGCCATGCGGTTCGAGACGACCATCGTGCTCATAAGGCCAAACAGCGGCGTGACAAGCAGGACAGCCAAAAAGGCATTCTTCATAAAGGCACTGCCAAGCCACGCAAACGGCAGCAATGTATCCATGATATTGTAGATGATATCCATCAGCGTTCTCCCCCTTTCTCTTTATCAGTATCGGCAGGCGCGGCTTCTTCGTGGCCGGCGGGAATGTCCGCCGCGGCTTCCACCGCCGTCTCGCCCGCGAGCATGCCGAAGATTTTTTTCGTGCGGCGGTCTGCGAAGACTTCTTCCGGGGTGCCGCTCATGACGACGCCCTTGTTCATCAGTATAACCTGGTCTGCGTGCTTAGCCACCATGTTGAGGTCATGCGAGATGAGGATGATGGCCATATCCTCTTTTTCGCGCAAATCTGCGACAATCTCATAGAAGAGCTCAAGGCCGTTCTGGTCGACGCCGGATACAGGCTCGTCGAGCAGCAAAAGGTCCGGCATCGGGTCGAGGGCCAGTGCCAAGAGCACACGCTGGAGCTCGCCGCCCGAAAGTGCGCCGAGCCGGCGGTCGATGAGGTGAGCCGCACGCACGCGCTCCAGACTCTTGAGCACGCGCGGACGCAGCGACTTGGCCGAGCAGAGCCAGACGGGCCGCTTTGATAGGCAGGCCATGAAGATATCCATGACACTTGTCGGCGAGCTCACATCAAAGCGCAGATACTGCGGCACATAGCCGATGACGGGATGACCCGTATGCTTGCCCTTCGCGTCGACATAATGAAGCCTGCCCGCATGCGGCACTTCGCCGAGAATGGCCTTTAGGAGCGTGCTCTTGCCCGCGCCGTTTGGGCCAATCAGGGCCGTGAGCTGGCCGCAATGGATGTGGATGTTGACATGGTCGAAGATGGTCAGACGGCCAATCTTGACAGAAAAATCCTCGATTTTCGTGCAGCAGAGCTTGGTGCAGTCCGTGCACGACGAGGCATGATGATGAAGGATGGTCTTAAACAAAATGCATATCCTTTCCCAATGACTACATATATAAATAGGAAGAGTTCGGATTATTCTGTGAGGCGGCGGAACGCGCGGCTGCCCCACAGAAAGCCCACGGCAGCATAAACAAGGAGCACGAGCAGCGAAAGCATCGAGACCTCCGCGCCGCTGCCGAGCCCGCGCAGAAGATAGCTCGTATGCGTGAGCGGCAAAAGCTCAATGAAGTACCGCACGGCCGTGGGCAGGGCATGGGTCGAAAAGAACGTGCCGCAAAGGAATGACATCGGCAGCAGGATGTACGTGTTGACCTGAGCCATCTCCTCATACGTGCTGATTTTCATCGCCGCCAAGAAGCCGATTTCGGCAAAGACGACGCAGTTGAGCACGAGGACGAGCAGGAAGAGCGGCGTCATCGTGAAGTGGGCGCCGAACAGCAGAGCAAGCACGACGATGATGGCCGAGGAAATCAGGGCGCGCAGCACGGCGGCCAGAACTTTGCCGATGATGAAGGCATCGGGCCAGATGGGCGCGATGATGTATTCTTCAAGGCTCTTATGGTAGATGCGCTCCGCATGCACCGGCGTGATGCTGTTGAAGCTGATGTTCATCGAATTGAGCGCGAGGATGCCCGGCACGAGAAAATCGAGATACGAGCCTGCGCCGACATCGATGCTGCGGCCGAGGCCCCAGCCAAACGCCACGAGGTAGAGCATCGGCGCAACCATACGTGAGAGGATGAATTTCGTCAGCCTTCGTTTGAGCACAACCCAGTCGCGCCAGAACACGGTCCAGACATCCATGAGATTTTCCCTGAATTTCATCGGCAGCCCCGCCCCCCTTCTTTTTCTGTGGTCAGCGCCAAAAATACTTCTTCCAGATTCGGCAGAGAAGTTTTTTCGCGCAGGTGCGCCGGCGTGTCAAGGTCGACGAGACGCCCCTTTGAGAGAATGGCCACGCGGTCGCAGAGGGCCTCGGCCTCCTCGATGTAATGCGTCGTCAAAAAAACCGTTACGCCGTGATTTGCCATATCGCGCACGAGTGCCCAGATGCGGCGCCTGACCTGCGGGTCAAGGGCCACAGTCGGCTCATCGAGGAACAGAATCTGCGGCCGATGAATCAGCGCGCGCATGATGAGCAGACGGCGCTTCATGCCACCCGAGAGTCTGCGCACGCCGTCATTGACGACATCCGTGAGCTCAACATACTGCAGGAGTTCTGCGATGCGCGCTTCACGCTCTTTTTTCTTCATATGATGGAGCCGCGCGTGCAGTTCCATATTTTCTCCCACAGTGAGGTCCTGGTCGAAATTGACGTGCTGCGGCACAACACCGATGAGCGATTTAATCTTCTGCGCTTCGGTCCGCGTGTCGAGGCCGTCGTAGAAAATACTGCCGCTCGTCGGCTTTGTCTGCATCGTCATCATGCGGATGGTCGTCGTTTTGCCCGCGCCGTTCGGACCGAGCAGGCCAAAAATCTCGCCCCTGCCCACCGAAAGCGTCAAGTCGCTGACCGCCGTCTTCCAAGAGGCTTTGCCCTGTTTGTCTTTATGGGGAAAACGCTTGACCAGATGATGGAGTTCTATCATATAACTTAGCTGCCTTTCTTTTTTACTGGTACAGTACCTTTTATTTTCGCACAAAATTTTCCATATGAAAAGATATTTTCAAGAGGATTTCTCAAGCCCGCGGCGAATAATTCTCATATACCGAAAATATGCTTCGGTCAAGGAGGAATCGTTATGGATGTAAAACAGAAATTCAACCGCCTGCCACTCGGTCTGCCACTGACGGTCAGCGGTCTTGCCACGATTGCCACGATTTTCGCCGGCAAAAAAGTGCATATCGCCTGCGGCGCCGTCTGGGGGGCCTTGTCCATCCTGCATGGCCTGCAGCATGCGGGCAAAATGAAGCGCGATGTCGAAACGCTCGTCGGCGAAACCGCCAAAAAAGCCACCGACACGGCAGAATCCATCTCCCTGCATGCCTTCCTCGCCGGCACGGACATCCAGAGCTATGTGCCGGGCCGCGTGCGCGTCTACAATCTCGCCTTGGCCGGCAACGAAAAGCTCGCCGCGCAGGTCACTGATTTTCTCAAATCATTCACGGGCGTCAGGGATGCTGTCGTTTCACTGCCGACGGGCGGTCTGCTCATTACCTACGAACCGGAGACACTGCGTAAGAATCACCATCTCGCCAATATCGAGAAATTCATCGCCGAACATGCGAAAATCAAATAACCTCATAAAAATCATCTTGTGACTGTCGCTGTATGCGGCAGCCTTTTTATTTATACTGATTTTCATTTATTAAATGTTAACATGATGTTAACAAATCCTTTGCAATTCGTCTGCAGAATCCTGTTAGACTGAGGACAAATACAAAGGAGGAAACGTAATGTTCAGTATCAGTAACAAGCATGAGGAGTTCTTTGACTACCTGATGGAAAACGCCGAGAATTTTCACCGTGGGGCTCTGATTGCTCAGGAAGCCATGACCGATATTACCAAGCTGCCGCAGCATCTCGATGACATCGTCGAGCTCGAGCATAAATCCGATGCCGTCAATCAGGATATCATCCATAAACTGTCCGTCATTTTCATCACGCCGATTGACCGCGAAGACTTCTACCGCCTGACCTGTCATCTCGAGGAATGCATCGACTGCCTGCAGGGTGCTTTGATGCGCCTGAACATGTATCATATCGACACGCTGATTCCATCGGCCGCCAAAATCATGGCCCAGATTGTCACGATGTCGGAAGAACTCAAGACCTTGTTCTCACTGTTAAAGAACATCGACCGCAACGAGGCTGAACTCATGGCCCGCGCCGACCACCTCAGCAAACTTGAATCCGAAGTCGACCACATTTACCGCGAGGAAATTTCTGACCTGTTCGACGGCAAAAAGGACCTCTTTGATGTCATTCGCTGGAAAGATATCCTGGAAACGCTTGAAGATACAGCGGATAAGGTCGAGGAACTTGCCAATATCATTAAAGAGGTGACGATGAAGTATGCCTGATACGTCACTCATTATCCTCGTCGTAGTCCTCGCCCTGACGTTCGACTTTATCAATGGCTTCCACGATACGGCCAATGCCATCGCGACCTGCGTTTCAACGCGTGCCATCCGTCCGGGCGTGGCCATCGTCGGTACGGCCATCCTGAACTTCATCGGTGCCATGATTTCCACGGGCGTTGCTAAGACCATCGGCGGCGACATCGTCATGTCGGCTTCGATGATTACCGAAGTCACGATTGTCGCCGGCCTCATCGGCGCCATCATCTGGAACCTCGTCACGTGGTGGTTCGGCATGCCGTCGAGCTCTTCCCACGCCCTGATTGGCGGCATCATCGGTGCCGTCATCGTCTCGGCCGGCATTTCCGCACTCAACGGCTGGGGCATTCTCAAAATCGTCCTTTCCCTGATTATTTCCCCGGTGGCGGCGATGATCTGCGGCTACATCCTTATGAAAATCGTCTTTGCCATCTGTCATTCGTATAAACCGGCCCGCGTCAACCTCACGGCCAACCGCCTGCAGGTTCTCTCGGCCGCACTCATGGCCTTCTCGCACGGCTCGAACGATGCGCAGAAATCCATGGGTATCATCACCCTCGCCCTGCTGTCCGGCGGTTTCATCGGCACACTTGAAGTACCGGATATCGTCAAACTGCTCTGCGCTGCGGCCATGGCCTGCGGCACGAGCGTCGGCGGCTGGAAAATCATCCGCACAGTCGGCGGCAAAATCTTCAAGATGCATCCGATTCACGGCTTCGCTGCCGACCTCAACTCCTCGCTCGTCATCTTTTCCGCTACGCTCATGCATCTGCCGGTTTCCACGACGCACGTCGTCTCCGGCTCCATCATGGGCGTCGGTTCTGCCGAGCGTGTCAAAGCTGTTCATTGGGATGTTGCACGCCAGATGGTCACGGCCTGGGTCATGACCATCCCCTGCACCGCCCTGATGGGCGCGCTCTCGTACCTCGTGGTACACACCTTCTTCTAACTTTGCCCATCCTTCATTTCTTATTTCTTTCACATTTCTCAAACACAAAGACACGCTGTGCCGCCTTGGCGGTAAGCGTGTCTTTGTGTTTGATTTTATTTTACGTCGTCTTATGGCGGAAGAGCCAGCCGGCCAGCGGCATCGTCAGAGCCGCGACGGCCACCATCGGCACGAAGTCGCCGGCAATCTCCGTGAGCCCTGCACCCTCAAGATAAATGCGGCGCACGGCGTCGATGACAAAGCGCATCGGGTCGGCATATGTAATGACCTGCAAGAATTCCGGCATGTTGTTGACCGGCGTCACGAGACCTGAAAGCAGCACCATCGGAATCATGAGCACAAGCAGATAGACGAGGACCTGCTGCATGTTCTTTGCGACCGACGAAATGGAAAGGCCAAGCCCCGTCGTGCTGACCATGAAGATAAACAGCGTCAAAAACAGCGTGAACAGACTGCCGGCAAACGGCACCTCGAACCAGAACCGCGCAATGAGAAAGACCATCGCGGCCTGAAACAGGCCGACGAGCACCGGCGGCGTCGCCTTGCCGATGAGAATTTCCGTCGGCGAGAACGGCGTGACGAGCAGCTGGTCAAACGTCCCCTGCTCACGCTCCTTCGCAATCGAGAGGCCCGCGAGGAACATGACCTGCACAAAGGCAATCATCGCGAGGAACGAAGGCAGGAACGTCCAGCGCGAAAGCTGATTCGGATTGAACCACGTGCGCGTCTCAATCGAGACGGGCAGGCTGGCATAGCCTTTTTCCTCACTCCACGACGCAGCAATCTGCGTGATGTAGCTCTTGACCATCGAGGCAATCATCGGATTGCGTCCGTCCGTGATGACCTGCACAGGCGCCTGTTCGCCGTGTTCGAGTTTTTTCTCGAAGTCCTCCGGCACGATGACGGCGCCGAGGACGTCGCCGGCATCGATGAGCGTGCTGACTTCCTGCACATTACCGCAGACCGCATAGCATGAGAACGTCGGCGCACCGGCGATATGTGCGAGAAAGTCACGCGACGAGGCCGTTGCCGAATTGTCAACGACGGCATACGGCACTTCCTCGATGTTGTAATTGGCCGCATAGCCAAACAGAAAGCCTTCGATGATGACCGGCATGACGAGCTGGGTACGCATGCGCGGGTCCTTCAGAAGCGACAAAAGTTCCTTCTGACAGATAAAATAAAGATGGCGCAGGAAACGCTGCAGCGAAAAGTTCATGGCTCCACCTTCTTTCGCGTCATATGGAAGGCCCAGCCGAGGAAAAACAGCGCAAACAGCACGAGAATGACCGTGTCGCGCGCGATGAGCGGCCAGTAATTGCCCGAAAGGAACAGCGATTTCATGAGCTCCAGATAATACGTCGTCGGGATGAGGCTGCTGACCACGCGAATCGCCGCAGGCTCGGCATGCAGGTCAAACAGAAAGCCCGACAGCACGACCGACGGCAGGAAGCTGATCATCAGGGAGACATGGCAGGCGAGAAACTGATTTTTCGTCAGCGCCGAAATGACAAGGCCAATCCCCAGCGACACGACGAGGTAGAGCATCGACTCGCCGATAATCAGCACGAGCGAGCCGCGCATCGGCAGGTCGTAGAGCTCACGGCCGACCACCAGACAGAGCAGCATGCCAATCATGGCAATGACAAAGTACGGAATGGTCTTCGCGAGAATCAGCTCCAAAATCTTCATCGGCGTGACAAAAAGCGACTCAAACGTACCGCGCTCCCATTCGCGCGCCATGACGACGGAAGTCAGGAACACGCCGCTGATGGTCAGCACGAGCATGAGAATGCCCGGCACGTAAAACCACGTGCTCGTATTCGCATCATTGAACCAGATGCGCGGGACAATCTCGATGCCGCCGGCCGCCAGGCCGTGCTTCGCGCCTTCTGACGCGGCCCACGTCAGGATGCCCGCTTCAAAATACCCCTGCGCACTCATGGCCGTCGTCGCTTCCGTGCCGTTGAGGATAACCTGCAGTTTGCCTTTGCCCTCGGCAAAACGCGCCGAAAAGTCAGGCGGCACGACGAGCATCGCATCGACCTTGTGCTTTCGTATCATCGCTTCGCCTTCCTGCAGGGACGGGACAAAGACGGGCTGAAAATACTCTGAGCCCTGCGTAAAGCTCACGGCCTGACGCGCGAGCGGCGAGCTGTCCTCGATGACCACGGCCGTGGGTACATTCTTGACATCAAGGCTCATGCCATAGCCAATGATGAGAATGAGCACCAAAGGCAGGACAACGCCCAAAGCCAGACTGCTGTTGTCGCGCAGGAGTTCGCGCGTCTCCTTGCGTATGAGCGCGAGCAGACGCCGCCAGAATCCACTTGTCATCATGACTCCGCCCCCTTTGCCTTCTCCTTTTCACCGCGCGACGTTTCGACGATAGCCACGAAGATATCGTCCATCGTCGCCGCGCCCAAATGCATGCGCTGCCGGATTTCCGCCGGACTGCCGAGCACGAGCATTTTGCCGTGGTCCTGTATCATGAAGCGATCGCAGTATTCGGCCTCTTCCATGAAATGCGTCGTGATGATGATGGTCGTGCCTTTCTCTGAAAGAGCCGTGATTTCACGCCAGAACGTGCGGCGGGCCAGCGGGTCGATGCCGCTCGTCGGTTCATCAAGGAATAATATCTTGGGCTCATGGATGAGAGCCGCGGCCATCGAGAGGCGCTGCTTATAGCCGCCCGGCAGGCTGCCGGCCGCGTGGTCCGCCACGTCCTGCAGATGAAATTCCTGCATGACCGCCTGCATGCGCTCATAAAGATGCGCGCCGTAAAGGCCGTAGGCCCCGCCGAAAAACCGCAGGTTTTCATAGACCGAGAGACTGCTGTAAAGCGAGAATTTCTGTGCGACATAGCCGACCTTTGCGCGCGCCTCGATGCGGGCCGTGCGCAGATTGACGCCGGCGACCGAGAGTTTGCCGCTCGTTGCCGGCAAAAGGCCGCAGAGCATGCGGAACGTCGTCGTCTTGCCCGCGCCGTTTGGCCCGAGCAGGCCAAAGACCTCGCCGCGGTGCACGGAAAACGACGTATGCGAGACAGCCGTGAAGTCGCCGAACTTGCGCACCAGGTCGTGCACCTCGATTTCCACGGGAGCTTCCATCGGCGAATTTCCGGAAAAGACGCCCAGATGTTCGGCCGAGGCCGCGGCCGCATGCTCGGCCGACTGCCCCTGTTTCTTTTCATCTTCTTTAAGGAGCGTCATAAAGCCGTCCTCAAGGCGCGGTTCGATGACTGCGGCCGTCAGGGACCAGCGCTTCAGCGGCATGAGGTCCAGAGGATTCCCGCGCGTGATGAAGCGGACGACGCCGCCAGACGGCACGGCATCGATGACTTCTTTTTCCGCGAGCAGCCGGCTCTGCAGGGAACGCAGCGGCATGCCTGCGGGCGGCGTCACCTTGTAGCAGGTGCCTTTAGCAACTTCGCGCAGCTCTGCCGGCGTGCCGATTTTCAAAAAATGGCCGTGATTGAGCACATAGACTTTTTCGCAGAGTGCCGCTTCTTCCATATACGCCGTGCTGACGAGCACCGAAAGCTGCTCCTCATGCACGAGTTGCTGCAGAATCTGCCAGAGCTCGCGGCGCGACAGCGGGTCGACGCCGACCGTCGGCTCGTCGAGCAGCAGAAGCTTTGGCGAACGCACGAGCGTGCAGGCAAGGCCGAGCTTCTGCTTCATGCCGCCCGACAGCTTGCCGGCAAGGCGCTTTGTAAAAGGCGCGAGCTCCGTCATCTCGAGAAGATGCGCAAAGCGCTGCTGCCTTATGTCCTGCGGCACACCGTGCAAATCCGCATAGAGGTCGAGATTTTCCTGTACGGTCAGGTCCTCATAAAGGCCGAATTTCTGCGGCATATAGCTTAAGAGGTCCTGTACGTCCTGCGGCCTTTGCGTGACGTCGAGGCCCGCTACCTGCAGGCTGCCGTCCGTTTTCGTCATGAGGCCGCAGATCAGGCGCATCAATGTGGTCTTGCCCGCACCATCAGGACCGACAAGGGCCGTCAGCTGCCCTTCCGGCACAGAAATATCGATGCCGTCAAGCGCTTTTATCGCTTTGCCATTCTTCAGGGGGAAGACCTTGATGAGCCCTTTCGCTTCGATGATCTGCATGCGATCACCCCCGCTTAAAGGTCAATCTTGACGGTCGCCGGCATGCCGAGGCGCAGGACATTGTCGTCATCGTCAACGTAAACGCGCACTTCGTAGACAAGCGCCGTGCGCAATTCGTCGGTCTGCACGGTCTTCGGCGTGAATTCCGCCGTGTCCGCAATATAGCCAATCTGCCCCGTGATGGGCTTATTCTTCTGGCTGTCGATGTAGACTTTAGCACTCTGCCCTTCGTAAATGCGGCCGAGGTCATCTTCCTTGACATAGGCGCGCACCCATTTCTTGTCGAGCAGCGACAGCTTGAATACCGGCGTCGAAGGCGAGGCCATATCGCCGGGCTCTAAGAGCCGCGAGCGGATGACGCCCTTCATCGGCGCGCGCAGTTCATACTGCGACAAAAGATACTCCTCACGTGCCTGCTCTTCCTGCAGGGCCTGCAGCTGCGCCTCGGCCGCACGGACATCTTCAGAACGCGGCCCGTTCATCGCCTCATTGAAGGCTTCCTTGGCCTCATCAACCTCTGCCTGTTTGGCTTCAGCCTGCGTGCGCGCATTGTCGAGGTCCTGCTCGCTGACGCCCTGCACACTGTCATAGACGGCCTGACGTCGTTCATAAATCCCCTGCGCATTCGACGCAGCCGCCTGCGCGGCCTTGAGTTTCTGTCTGGCCTGTTCGATTTCTTCCGTGCGCGTACCATTGTGCAGTTTCTCGACCGTGCTCTCCTGCGCGGCAATCTGCGCCTTGGTCTTGCGCAGATTGATATTGAGCTCATCCGTATCCAGACGTGCGAGCACCTGCCCTTCTTCAACCGTATCGCCTTCCTCTACGAGGATTTCCTTGATGCGGTCGCTCTCGCGGAATGAAAGTGTCACCTCGCGCACATCGACATTGCCCGACAGCGTGAGCGTCTGGGCCGCAGCCTTCTTAACCGCTGCTTCATGCTGCTCATAGGCGTAAATTCCTATGCCGATGAGCAGTATGAGAATGACAGCTAGGATTCCTTTCTGTTTTCGTTTCATGAAAATCCCCTCCTGACCTTTTGCCAATGGCAGCTCTCAGGTATATTATGCTCTTATATATGGAAGAAGCGGATGTCCTGTTCCCCTCAGGAATCCATCAGCATGAGCTTTTCCGGCGGGAAATACAGGGAAAGCACCGGTGCCTCAATGCGGCGCCACTCCTCTTTCGGAAGTTCCCAACGAATGCAACGCGCGTTTGTACCGGCACGGCGCACCATGATGAGGTACGAGAAGGTATCTTCTATGACATCCGTGACTTCCATGCGGAAGATATTTTCTTCCGGACGCTCTCCGCCCTCGCGGTACACAAGAAAATGCGCGCGCAGGCCGACATAAGCCGTCTGATTGCTGACAGGCCCCGACACATGCAGCGTCAGCTGCCAGTCTGCAGCCTCGACTATGCCATTTCCCGTCTTTTGGGCTGCCGAAACGTTCTTGCAGCCCGTCAAAAGCGTCGCTGCCAAAGTGTTGGGATGCTCAAAGAGCTCATCGCGCGTGCGGACCGGCTGCATTTGGCCGCGGTCAATGACAGCCGCATGGTCGGCCAGACGGTAGACCTCGCCGCGGTCGTGCGAAACGAGCATGGCCGCGCCGCCGTACGACTTCAGCACCTCGCGCAGCTCCAGCTCCAGCTTCCATTTGAGGTAGTGGTCAAGCGCCGAGAACGGCTCGTCGAGCAGGAGAATCTTCGCATCGGCCGCAAGGATGCGCGCGAGTGCCGCACGCTGCTGCTGGCCGCCCGATAGCTCCATCGGATAAGCCCCGCCAAGCTCCGTCAAATCAAAACGTGCCAGATTCTCCCTGACGCGCTGCTCGCGCTCCTGACGGCTGCCCTTCGCGACAAAGCGGATATTGTCGGCAATCGTCATATTCGGGAAAAGGGCAAAATTCTGAAAGAGATAGCCAACCTGCCGCTGCTGCGGCGACAGATTGATGCCCTTCTCACTGTCAAACAGCACGCGGCCGTCGAGCACGATGCGTCCCCTGTCCGGCCGTTCGAGCCCTGCAATGCACTTCAGGGTCATGCTCTTGCCGCAGCCAGACGCGCCAAGCAGGGCAAAGACCTCATCGCGCAGCGTAAAATCTGCCTTGAGCGTGAAATTGCGCAGTTTCTTTTCCATATTTACAATAAGTTCCATCATCATCCCTCCCGCCGCTGCGGCACACCCGTACGCGAAATCAGTATATTCATCAGGCTGACAAAGACAAGCGAGAATATGATGATGACGACAGCCCACTTAAAGGCCAAATCATAGTCATTGGCCTGCACAGCAGCGTAGACAGCGGTACTCATCGTCTGCGTGATCCCCGGGATATTGCCGGCGAACATGATGGTCGCGCCAAATTCGCCGAGGGCGCGTGTGAACGAGAGCACGAGCCCTGCAAGAATGCCCGCGCGGGCATTCGGCACGAGTACGTGCCAGAAAATCCGCCATTCCGAAACGCCGAGCGTGCGTGCCGCGCTGATGATATTCGGGTCGAGCTGTTCAAACGCGCCGCGGGCCGTGCGGTACATGAGCGGCAGAGAGACGACAATGGCCGCCATGACCGCGGCTTTCCATGTAAAGACAATCGTGATGTCGAACTGCAGCAGAAATTTGCCGATAGCGCTACGGCGGCCAAAGGCCAACAGCAGGAAAAAGCCGATGACGGTCGGCGGCAAAACCAGCGGCAACGTAATAACGGCATCGGCAAAGCCCTGGAAACGCCGCATGCGTGCGACGACCAGAGCCAGGCCGATGCCGAGAAAGAACGTGACCACCGTTGCCACCACAGCCGTCTTCAGCGTGATGAAAAGCGGTGCATATTCCATTATTTTACCTCGAAACCATACTTCGCAAAGCGTTCCTTATTCTTATCATTCGATACGAACACTAAGAAATCCTTTGCCGTGTCCAGATGTTTTGTGTCTTTGAGGATGGCAGCCGGATAGATGATGTCCTTGTGCGTGCCAGCCGGGGCCTTGGCGACAACGCGGACGTCCTGCGAGATGGCAGCATCCGTCGCGTAAACAAGGCCGGCATCGGCTTCACCCGAAGCAACCCAGGCGAGGACCTGACGGACATCCGAGCCATAGACGGCTTTGGCCTTGACAGCATCAAGGATGCCGAGTTTCTTGAGGATTTCCTCCGAATACTGGCCGACAGGCACACCCTTCGGCTCGCCGAGGGCGATGTGCTGGAGCCTGTCGCTCGTCAGCTGGTCAAGCGAGGTGATATCTTTGCCGCCCTCTTTCGGTACAATCAGGACGACTTCATTCTGCAGGAGGTCCTTGCGTGTACCATCGGCGAGCAGGCCCTTCTTGTCGAGGGTGTCCATCTGCTTCTGTGCAGCTGAGAAGAACAGGTCGGCATTGCCGCCGTTCTCAATGGCCTGCTGCAGAGCGCCCGAGCTGCCGTAGTTGAATACGACTTTGACATTCGGGTGCTCTTTTTCGTACTCTGCACCGATTTCATTCATGACATCCGTGAGGCTTGCCGCGGCCGAGACGTGGAGCTCTACAGGCTCCTGCGACGACGATGACGACTTTGTCTCCGCGGCATTCTGACTGCCGCAGCCGGTCACGAGGGCCAGCAGGCAGACAGCCATGAAGGCGAACAGTTTCTTCATTTTTCGTGCTCCTTTTCAAAAAACGGAAGGGAAGCTCATTTCTGAGGTTCCCCTGTGGGTTTTACCCAGGCTCAATCCCATAGATAGATTATCTGGCATCCTTAGAGATTTTCGCTCGGAGTATCGACCTTTACAGTATAACAGAAGCAGACAAATGAAGCGATGATATTTTTCACATTGTATCGTGTTTCCTCAGTCTTTTTCCAGGGCATTCCAGGCGTCGTTGGCGCGCTCGAGATAGATGTCCTGGATGGCCTTGTTCTCGCCGATGCCGTGGATGTAGGCATCGACTTTATAGCCGGCGGCTTCGAGGATGGATTTATGCGAATCCGGGTCAGAGCCTGCCATATCATTGTTGGCATGGTCACCGGCGACCATCATCATCGGCATCAGCGTGACGTGCTTGATGCCATTTGCCTTGAGCTTCGGCATGACCGTCGCAAGCGATGGCCAGCCTTCGACCGTGTAGACAAAGACATTCTTGTAACCAAGCTCATCGATTTTCGCCTGAATGACGGAGTAATAGGCGTTCGAAACCTGCGGCGTGCCGTGCGCCATGATGAGGATGGCATCGTGTTTGCCCTGTTTTGGGAACTGCGTGGCCAGTGCCTTGATGGTCTCCGTAACATCGTCCGGCTGGTTTTCCTGTCCCTGCCAGTACATCAGCGACGTGCCGAGCGTCATTTTCTTGAACTGGTCCTTGTAGTTCTGATAGACGCCGAGGTCGTAGTTGTACTCCATGCCTGGGATGACATCGAGCGAGACGAGCGCGACGCGGCTGTAGCCATCGGCCTTGAGCTGCTGCAGGGCTTCCTCCGGCGTCGGGAACTTGATGCCCTCTTTTTTCGCCACGCGGTCGATGATGATGTGTGACGTGTAGGCCGTCACGACCTTGACGCCCGGATGGGCAGCCTTGATGGCATTGACGGTTGCATCAATCGTCTTGGCGCGCGTGTCCTTGTACGTCGTGCCAAACGTCATGACGACAATCGCATCTTTATTGGCCATATCTTTAAGTTCGGGGTTCTCATTCTTGAGCACGCCGATTTCTGAAGCCTGTTTCAGGGCCATCGTCGCGTTCTTCACTTCCGGATTGAGCTGGTACGAAGCCTCTGTCACGGCCTGATTCCAGCCGAAGGCAGCCGTGCATACGAGACCGGCCGCCAGCATTTTCTGCCAATGTTTCATTTTTTTCCTCCTTCGACAAACCATATAGAAATAAAAAAGGCTCTTTTCGCACGCATGAGAAAAAAGCCTTCCTATCGTAAAAAACTGTACCACAAAGACACAGCTTTGCTGATAGCAATCGCCTTCCCATCGCTCGCAGGTCGTAACGGTGATTTTCGGACAGGCAGTTCTCCTGGCTCGGTTCATCGCTCCTCTGCGCCTTCCCAGAAATTTTCCAGTGACGTAACTATGCAGATTCGCTCCCCTTACAGTGGCGGGACCGCGCCGGCTTATACCGGCTTCTCTTTTCAGCGCCATATGGCGCCACCTGTGCCCTCATATGAAATTGTCAATCATGAACTGCTGAAATCACAGAACCTCAGGGAGCAACGTCCTTGCCGCCATCGGCCGCACGCAGCCGGCGATTGATGGACGACAGCCCCTTGTAGATGGTATTGAGGTCAATGTCATCGCTGCGCGTCTCCATGTATTTCTCGAGCTTGCGCTTGACACGCTGCAGGGCATTGTCGATGCTCTTGACATGACGTCCTAGGTCTTCTGCGATTTCCTGATAGGATTTGCCATCAAGATAGCTCATGAGTACCTTCCACTCAAGGTCTGAAAGAATCTCCTCCATCTTTTTCTCGATGTCGACAAATTCCTCCTGACTGATGACGAGTTCCTCAGGGTCCGACACCTTAGCCCCCGAAATGATGTCAAGCAGTGTACGGTCTGAATCCTCGTCGTAAATCGGCTTATTGAGTGAAACGTATGAGTTGAGCGGTATGTGTTTTTGACGGGTCGCCGTCTTGATGGCCGTGATGATCTGACGCGTCACGCAAAGCTCCGCAAAGGCGCGGAACGACGAGAGCTTGTCATCGCGGAAGTCACGAATGGCCTTGTAAAAGCCAATCATGCCCTCTTGCACGATGTCCTCGCGGTCCGCACCGATGAGAAAATACGAACGTGCCTTAGCCCGGACAAAATTCCGGTACTTGTTGATCAGATAATCCAGTGCGACCTTGTTGTTATGTTCCTTGATATCAAGCAGGATTTCTTCGTCCGTCAGATTTTCATATCCACGGTACATGTCCTCCATGATATCCGTGTCTGCTGCTTCTGCCATCGCACTTTCTCCTTTTTTTATGACAAACACGTATCCTTATAAACTTCCCTAAAATCCCTTCATAAATTCGATTATACGCTCTTTCCCCTAAAAGCTCAAGATGAAGCCCGCTTCTTTGCCAGGCGCTGACGCATGGATTCGTACATGAGGATGGAGCCGGCGACCGAGGCATTGAGCGAATTGATGCGGCCGACCATCGGCATGCTGACAATGAAGTCGCAGGCTTCTTTGGTCAAGCGGCTCATGCCCCTGCCCTCGCTGCCGACGACGAGCACGAGCGGGCCCGTGAGGTCGGCCTCATAGTAGGCTTTCTCGCCGTCCATATCGGCACCGGCCACCCAGAAGCCCTTTTCCTTTAGCTTCTTGAGGGTCTGCGCGATATTGCCGATGCGGGCCACGGGGACGTATTCAACGGCACCGGCCGAAGTCTTGGCGACCGTGGCATTCAGGGAAACGCTGCGGCGTTTCGGAATCAGGATGCCATGCACGCCGGTCGCATCGGCCGTGCGCAGCAGGGCGCCGAGGTTGTGCGGGTCCTCGAGTTCATCGAGCAGTACGAGAAACGGCGCCTTGCCTTTTTCCTCGGCAGCCTTGAGGATGTCGTCAAGCTCGACATACGGCACCGGCGCCACATAGGCCAAAACGCCCTGATGACGGTGCCCGCCCGCAAGAGCCTCAATTTTTGCGCGTTCGACATACTGCACGACGATGCCGCGCTCTTTGGCGAGGGCGGCAATCTCCGTGATGGAGCCTTCCCTGTCGCCATTGGCAAGCAAAATCTTGTTGATGCCGCGGCCTGCCTTCAGGGCCTCGGTCACGGCGTTGCGTCCGACGAGAACGTCATCCGGCAGCTCGCGCGGCTCTTCCCGATGGGGATTCATTGCCTGCTCGAGATTTGACCGGCGCTTTTCTGCCCGCCAATCCTTTGCCGGACGGTCCTCCTGCCTGTGGTTTCTCTCCGGATGCTGAAAGTTATTTTTTCGGCGGCCGCGGCTTTCCTGCGGACGCGGCTTTTTCTTTTCTTCGTATCTGCGTTCTTTTCGTTCCATAGGCCTCAGTCCTTTTCTCTGAGCTTCAGCATCTCAGCCAATTTGCCGCAGGTCATATCGCCTTCCGGGCAGCGGCCCGTATTGACGCAGCTCGCACCGGCATTGTGGAACAGCGTCGGCGCGACTTTCTTGACCTCGGCGAGCATCTTGTACGCCATCTCGCGGATTTCCCACTGCGCGCGGTTGCAGCAGCGCAGATTGAAGAAATGCAGAAGTGACCTGGCATTCATCGTCACGAGGATTTTCGTCTCGGCCGCGTTGGCGAGAACATAGCGCGCATCTTCTTTGGGCACGCCCATCTCCGTGAGCTCGTCATACGTCCTGCGGATTTCTTCCATCAGGGCGTCGTATTTTGCCTTGGCCTCAGGCTTTTCCGCGATGGTCGGCGGCGTGATGTACTTAAAACCATGCGCTGCCACATAGCGCTGCGACTGCTGGTCGTACGACGCGATGCGGTGGCGCACGAGCTGATGCGTCAGCACGCGCGAAACGCCTTCAATGCCAAACGTGAAGGAGACGTGCTCGATGGTCGAAGCATGGCCAAGCTTGACCATCTTGCGGACCATCTCGCGGACCTTTTCATCGCTGAGGCGTTCGGCGAGCTCTTCCGCGCCGACAGGCGAATAGCAGAGACGTGCGGCCATCGCCACAACGCGCTCCGGCTCCGGTGTATAGTCCAAAAGTTTGACTTTAATCATGCCTTGTTCTTCTCCTCCGTCTTTTTGTCATGAATTTCCTGCATCATAGCCTTGCTGATGACCTCAAACGCCGCTTCAGAAACCTCTTCGAGACGCTCGAACTGCTCCGTGAGGTAAAGCGTCCCCAAAAGAGCCTCAAAGCCGGTACTCGAATGATATTCCGCCACGCTCGAGCTGCGCGGTGCGTGGCTCTTGGCGTTGCGTCCGCGGCGGTAAATGGCCTTTTCCTCTTCCGTCAGCATGGATTCAATACCGAGGTATGCTTTGTGCTGCCAGACGGCCGAGACAATCTGGGCACTGAACGCATGCAGGGCATGAACCTTGGCCTGCTCATATGCCAAGAGACGCGTGCGCACAAACAGATGAAAGACGGCGTCGCCGACGTAGGCGAGCACGAGAGGATTCATCTGCCGGACGTCCGTGCCTTCATGGCGTTTCTTGATGCCGCCGTTTTCGTCCGGCGTGAACATCATATCGACGAGCAGCTTGAACTGCGTGAACTTCATGCCTTTTTCCACCGTACGCCGTTTGGCGTATCCTCAAGCACGACACCGGCGTCTTTGAGGGCATCGCGGATTTTATCGGCCACGGCCCAGTTCTTTTCCCTGCGCGCGTCCTGACGCAGCGTGATGATGATGTCCATGAGCTTATCCGTCAGACCATCGTCGGCGGCTTTGTCCTGCTGCTCGAAGATGCCGATGATCTCGGCCATCTCGGCGTAGACATCGCTGACTTTCTTGAAGTTCTCAGCATCAAAGGCCTTGCCGCCATTCACGACATCCTGGTAGTAGATGTTGATGTCCTTCGACAGCGCAAACATCTGGCTGATGGCCAGCGCTGTGTTGAAGTCATCGTCCATGGCGTCGTAGAAAGCCTTTTTCAGCTCTTCTGCTTTTGCGGCAAGCTCTTTGGCCGTATCGGACGTCCCCTGCTTCTTCAGCAGTTCATCGACGTATTCCTTCGTGTTCTGCAGGCGGCCGAGGCTTGTCTGTGCTTCCTTGAGGCGTTCATCGGAAAAATCGAGCGGGCTGCGGTAGTGCGTCTGCAGGATGAAGAAGCGGATGACTTCGCCCGGATATTCTTTGAGGATGTCCTTGACCGTGAAAAAGTTGTTCTTCGACTTCGACATCTTTTCGTTGTGAATCGTGATGAAGCCGTTGTGCAGCCAGTACTGGGCGAAGCTGTGGTCGTCGCCGATGCAGGCCTGCGACTGAGCAATCTCATTTTCGTGATGCGGGAAGATGAGGTCGCTGCCGCCGCCGTGGAAATCAAATTTCTTGCCGAGGTATTTGAGTGACATCGTCGAGCACTCGATGTGCCAGCCCGGTCTGCCCTTGCCCCACGGGCTGTCCCACGAAGGTTCGCCCGGTTTCGCCGCCTTCCAGAGGGCAAAGTCCATCGGATGATGTTTGGCCGTGTTGACTTCGATACGGGCGCCGGCCTGCATGTCGTCGAGGCTGCGGCCGCTGAGTCTGCCGTAGTGGGAGAATTTCTCGACGCTGTAGTAAACGTCGCCATTATCGACGACATAGGCATAGCCCTTGTCGATGAGCTTCTGCACCATGGCAATGATGTCCGGCATCGTCTCGCTAACGCGCGGATAAACATCGGCATGACGGACATTCAGGGCATCCATGGCCTCAAAGTACGCCTTGATGTAGCGGTCGGAGATTTCCTTCCACGTTACGCCCTCTTTATTCGCGGTATTGATGATTTTATCATCGACATCGGTGAAGTTCTGGATGTAGCGGACCTTATAGCCCTTCTTAGCAAAATAGCGGCGAATGACATCCCACGTGACGAACGGGCGCGCATTGCCGATATGCGGATGGTTGTACGGCGTGACACCGCAGCAGTAGATGCTGACCTCCCCCTTCTTCAAGGGTTTGAATTCCTCTTTTCTGCGGGTCATCGTATTGTAGACTTTAAGCATGTTCTTTATCCTCCAATCTCTTCTCGAGCTCATTGACTTTCTTTTCGAGCGCCTGAATCTGACGCATCATGCATTCGCGCATCTCCTCATCCGGGTCCGGCAGCATGTCGTGGTCGAGGTCGACATCGAGTTCTTCCTCAATATCCGTGATGTTGTCGCCCGACTCGACAAGGCGCGTATCGCGCAGGGCCTGACGGAGTTCCTCGGCCGTATGGACGCGCTTGCCGCGCATGACGACGATGCGTCCGGGGATGCCGACGACCGTTGCGTAGGGCGGCACAGGCTTCAGGACAACAGAGCCGGCGCCGATTTTGGCATGGTCGCCGACGGTGAACGAGCCGAGAACCTTTGCGCCGGAAGCGACGACGACGTTATTGCCGATGGTCGGATGGCGCTTACCCTTCTCCTTGCCCGTACCGCCGAGCGTCACGCCCTGATACAGCGTGACGTTGTTTCCGATTTCCGCTGTCTCGCCAATGACGATGCCCGTACCATGGTCGATGAACAGGCCTTCGCCAATCGTCGCGCCCGGATGAATCTCGATGCCCGTCAGGAAACGCGCAAAATTCGAAATCATGCGCGGAATGAGCACCCAGCCGCGCTTGTAAAGCGCATGCGAGATGCGATGGAACCAGATGGCATGAAGACCGGAATAGCAGAAGAGCACTTCAATGACGCTTCGTGCCGCCGGATCGCGCTCAAAGACAACGCGGATGTCCTTGCGGAGCCGCGAAAAAAAACTCATAATCCTTCCTCCCAGCAATACAGTCAATACACAGAAAAGGCCCCGCATCTCTCAGAGACGCGGGGCCGTGGTTCCACTCTGGTTAAGGGCCACGCCCTTCACTCAAGAATATAACGCCTTCCTGCGTCAGGACATACTCACATTCAGCCCTGCAGCTCCCGGGTGCATTTCAGGTATTCTCCATAGTCCCCTCACAGCCAACGGGGACCTCTCTGCATGGATACAGGACCTTACTCCTCCCGATCATCACTTTTTCTAATATGGAATTCATTCTATCACAGCTTCTCGATTCCTGCAACCGCATAGGCAGAGATTCCCTGTTCTGCGCCGGTGAAACCGAGCTTTTCCTCCGTCGTCGCCTTGACGTTGACCTCGTCTTCCGCAAGGCCGAGCACACGTGCGATATTCGCGTTCATCTGCGGGATGTAATCCTTCATCTTCGGCTTCTGCGCGACAATCGTCGCGTCGATATTGCCGACACAGTAGCCTTTTTCCTGCAGCAGCTCCCCGACACGGGCTAAGAGCTTCAGGCTGTCCGCCCCTTCATAGCGCGGGTCCGTATCAGGAAAATGACGGCCGATATCACCGAGGGCCGCAGCGCCGAGCAGGGCGTCGGCAACCGCATGCAGCAGGACGTCAGCGTCCGAATGGCCGAGCAGGCCCAACGTATGCGGAATTTCTACACCGCCGATGATGAGCTTACGCCCTTCCACAAGGCGGTGAACATCGTAGCCCATGCCAAAACGCGTCATGTGCAATCAATCCTTTCTGTTGTGCAAGAAATCATGTACTTTCGCCGCGGCATCCTGCAGCGCTTCTTTGGTGCTTTTGCGCTGGCGCAGGAACGCTTCGGCCACGATGAGGTCTTCCGGTGTTGTAATCTTGATGTTCTGATACGAATCCATGACCACGTGGACCTTGGCACCATAGCGCTCCACGAGACTTGCATCATCCGTGCCGAGGAAGCCATCGGCTTCAGCCTTTTCATTGGCAGCGACGAGCAGACTGCGCTGGAACCCCTGCGGTGTCTGCACGGCCCAGAGTTTCGCGCGTTCCGGCGTCGCCGTGACAATGCCGTCTTCGACCATCTTGACGGTATTTTTCTCCGGCACGGCAGCAATAGCCGCGCCGAATTCCCGTGCCGAGGCGATGACTGCCTCAATTGTCTCACGCGAGACCAAGGGCCTTGCGGCATCGTGGACAAGAACGACGTCGGCCTGCTCCGAGGATGCCTTAAGGCCGTTCCAGACGGAATACTGGCGCTCACTGCCGCCGGTAACAACTTTCACCTGCGGGAGCCCCGGAACATGGTGCAGGGAACGGCGCAGGGCCGCGACCTCATCTTGGCCCGTCACGACGATGAGTTCGCCGACTTCCGGCACCGAGGCAAACGCCTTTAGCGTATGGTAGAGGATGGGCTTGCCTAAAAGCCCGAGGAATACTTTATTGACCCCCGCCTGCATGCGCTTGCCGCGCCCTGCCGCGGGCAGGATGACACTGACCACGTTTTTCCCTCTTTCAATACATCAACTGCTCAATGTGCCGGTTTGGCAAAAATCATGCGGCCGGCCGCCGTCTGCAGCGCAGAGGTGACCTCTACCGTGATATTCTCATTCATATGATGGTAGCCGTTCTCGACGACAATCATTGTGCCGTCATCGAGATAGGCAACGCCCTGTCCCGGCTCTTTGCCCGACTTGACAATCGTCACGCGCATCGTCTCGCCCGGGATGACCACAGGTTTTACGGCATTCGAAAGCTCATTGATGTTGAGCACTTCCACGCCACGCAGCTGCGCTACCTTGTTGAGGTTGTAATCGTTCGTGATGATTTTGCCGCCGACCTGCTGGCCAAGGCGTACGAGTTTGGAATCCACCTCGTTAATATCATCAAAATCCACATTCGTGACTTCGACCTTGACTTTTTTGCTCTGGCGAATGCGCTGCAAAATGTCAAGACCGCGGCGTCCGCGCGTGCGCTTTAAGGCATCAGCGGAATCCGCAATATGCTGCAGCTCCTCGAGCACGAAGACTGGAATCAGCAGCGTGCCCTCAATAAAGCCCGTATCACAAATATCCGCGATGCGGCCGTCGATGATGACGCTCGTATCGAGTAGCTTATAAAGCTTCGGCGCAGCGCCTGTGTCCTTCTGGGGCACTGGCTGCGGCTGCTGATTGGCCGCCTGCTGTGCCTGCTGCGCTTTCTGCTCCCTCATCTTCGTGAATTCCTTCATGAAGCGCGGCACAAAGTCAAACAGGCCCGTAAGCTCCTGACGCTTGCGAATGGTAATCGTGATACCGAGATAACCGAAAACAATGCTGAAAATGACGGGGATGTAATCGCCGACGACCGGTATCTTCGCAAAAGAATAGCCAAGCAGATTGGCGATGATGAGTCCGACAGCAAGGCCGATGGCTCCGGCAATGACATCATGAATTGGCATTTTCCCAAGCTGTGCTTCCACCCACGCAGAAAACCGTTTGAGACGGCGAATGAGATACGGCGAAGCAAAATAACCGATGATGCCGCCAAGAATGGCACCCAGCAGAATGCAGATTAAACTGCCCACGGTAATCCTGACAACGCCCATCTCCATCTTGAAGATTTCCGTCCCCACGTACATCGTCAGGACAGGGCTTGCCAGGTCCAAGAGTGCGCCTCCAGCAATCGCTAAAAATAACGTAATGAAAAAACGTAAGACACGATCTAGCATGTTTTCACCTCCTTAATCAAAAAAAGACAAAAAGAAAAGCCCGAACAGAATCAGTATACTCTACTCTGCTTGGACTTGTCAAAAGTCAGGTTCTTATTTTCAAGGTCTGCCTCAATGTGCAAATGCATTTTCCGCAAGGACCGATGTGAGCCAGCTCTCGACTTCCTTCGGCGTTTTATCGCAGGCATATACGAGCTCGCTGACCAGAATCTGTTTGGCCAGATCGAGCAGACGCCGCTCACCGGAAGAAATATGACGATGCCTGTCCTGCAGGATGAGGTTGCGGGCCACAGCAGCTACATCGCAGATATCCCCGCTCTTCATGCGGTCAAGATTGGCATGGAACCGTTTGTTCCAGCTGCCTTTTGGTTTTTCTGGCTTTTCCTCGAGCACTTCCTTTACGCGCTCGACGTTCTTCTGCGGGATGACATCACGCAGGCCGACGTTGTCGGCATTGTCCGTCGGAATCATAACCTTCATGTTGCCCAACGGCATCTCAAGGACATAGTAAGACTTGCCTTCGCCGAGGACTTCACAATTTTCGATACCGGAAATCACACCGGCACCATGCATCGGATAGACGACCTTATCTCCTATCTGTAACAAGAACACCCCTCCTCTACACACGAGCCAACCACCAGTCAAGCCAATGATATTCACGTTTATATTTTATCATATATTGTTCAAAAAGTAAAATTTTTATTTTATCACAATGATATGTATACGTCAATACAAAACAGCATAAAAATAGGAGATTTTCACGCGAAGCGAAAATCTCCTATGCTATATTCGGTTATGCCAAAGACGAATTAACGGACGAAGACCACATTCGTGCGGTCAAGGAAACCCGTGGCACCGTTCTCGATGAGAACGCGGTTGGCATCAGCGACCGAGAGAATGGGGTTGCCGTTATGGTTGTCGAGGCCGATGGCTTTGACGACCAGCGGATTGGAGCCTGCACGCGTCGCTTTGGCAGGGTCCGTCGTATAGCTGGCCATGCCGTTGGCAATGACCGTGGCCGAATCAAGGTTCTTGTAGCCATAGATGGGCTCACCGTTGGCGTTCTTGATGACCGGGGACATGACCGGCTTGAGGCCGAGACCGCGGCAGTCAACAATCAGGCCCGTGTAGCCGCCGATGGCCGTGCCGGCCGGAGCTGCTGCTGCCGAGGAGCCCATATGGGAATTCTCAATCGGCTGCGTCGTCGTGCCCGGTGTCACCTGTACATTGACCTGTACGGAAGAAGGCGTGCTGGCCGGAACAGATGCATCCGGAGCCGGGAAGCTCGTCGGCGTCGTATTCGCCGGCAGGACGGCATTGGCCAGCGAATTCGAAGCACCGAAGACGGACATCTCCATCGTCACAGTATAGCCGCCGCCATCGACCGCCTGCTCCGAAACGATGCGTGCGCCCTGAATGAGTGCCGTGACCTTCGTCTTCGTGACATCGCTCGTCACCATCATGTTCTCTACCGTCGTCTCCGAGTCGACGTTGACGCCTTTGACGAGCTCAGCGAGCTGACGGTAAGCATCGACAACAGCCGCGCGGCGGGCAAGCATGCGGGCCTGCACCGAATTGACTGCATACGTTGGCGCTACGCCCATGCCCTGCACCGTGAGTTTATTATCACCGCTCCAGTCCATGCCTGTTCCTGCGGCAAAAACACTGGCCGCCGACAGGACCATGATCATCATGGCCATCAAGCAGGCGGTCAACAGCTTGGAAATAGGTTTCTTCATCGTACTTCCTCCCTTAACATCCCTTGACCTTGCGACATTGGATTCTTCTGATCTTATGGAGCGAGCATACACCCGCCAGCTTAAGATTCCCCTATAAAACAGAAATTATTTTACATTATCAATTATTTTTTGTCAATGCCTATCCTCAATATCTCCGGCAGCGTCATTCGGCCTTTGTCGCCCGCATAAAAAGCTGCATGAGCTGTTCCTTCGGGTCCTTGTGTTCGTGGATGATGGCATAGACGGTGGCGCAGATGGGCAGTTCCACATGGAATTCCCGCGAAAGGTCCATAAGCGCTTCCACCGTATAGACACCCTCGGCCAGTTTCGTGAATGGTTTGCCCGTGATGAGGTCCTCACCGAAGCGGCGGTTGTTGCTGTGCGGTGAGAAAAGCGTCGCCTCGTAGTCGCCGAGATGCGAGAGTCCGTACACCGTCATGCGGTCGCCGCCCATCGCCTCGATGAGAAGCGAGAGCTCGTGCGTGCCGCGGGCCATCAGCGCGCCCTTGAGACTGCTGTAGCCAAAGCCGTCGAGCATACCCGCGGCCAGACCGATAACATTCTTCGAGGCAGCGCCAATTTCGGTGCCCAAGAGGTCCTCTCCATAATAAAAGCGAATCAGCGGACTCGAGAAAGCTTCCACGAGCCCGCGCGTGAGCTTCATCTCCCGCGCTGCAATGACCATGCAGTTCGGGATGCCGCGCACGAAATCCTGCACGTGGCCAGGTCCGACCCAGACAGCCACCTGCATCGAAGAGCCCAGCTCCTCGTAAAAGACCGTCGTGAGGCGTTTGCCCGTGCCAATCTCCAGTCCCTTCATGCAGAGCACAAACTTTTTCGCGCTAAGGTCAAGTCCCAGTGCGAGCAGGTCCCTGCAGAACGAACGCAGCTGCTGCGAGCTGATAGAGATGACAATAATCTCAGCCCGCTCTACGGCCGTCTTGAGGTCATCCGTCAGCTGCACGGATTCCGGCAGCGTCAGGTACTCATTCTTTCGCGTCTCTTTCAGGGCAGACAGATGCCCAGAGCCCGGACGTCCCCAAAGCATCACCTCATGGCCGATGCGGTTGGCATACCAGGCATGAAACGAGCCCCAGCGCCCGCAGCCAAGAACGGAAATCTTCATGCGGATACCTCCACTTTGGCCCCCGTGAGGTCCCGCACGACTTCACCGGCAATGATGAGACCGACGACAGACGGCACGAAAGAGATGCTGCCGGGGACGGCGCGGCGCATATCGCAGTTGCGCGCACTGCCCGGCGGGCAGATGCAGTTCTTGCCGCAGCCGCTCTGACGGACCCGCAGGGGTTTTTCCTTCGAATAAACAACTTTGAGCTTCTTTACGCGGTTTTCCTTGAGCTTCTTGCGCATGACGCGGGCCAGCGGGTCCACGCTTGTCTTGTAGATATCCGTGACCTCGAACTTCGTCGGGTCGAGCTTGTTGCCCGCACCCATGCTGCAGATAATCGGGATATGGCGGTCGCGGCACTGCAGGACGAGGTCAATCTTTCCCGTGACCGTATCGATGGCATCAACAACATAGTCATAATGGCTGAGGAAGAACTTATCCGCATTCTCCGGCAGATAAAAATCCTCAATGGTATCAACAACAGCCTTGGGGTTGATATCAAGGATGCGCTCTTTCATCGTCTCCGTCTTCTTTTTGCCGACCGTCTTTGACGTCGCATGAATCTGGCGGTTGATGTTCGTCAGGCAGATGAGATCATTGTCGATGAGGACGAGATGACCGACACCGGCACGCGCTAAGCCTTCGGCCACGAACGAACCGACACCGCCGACGCCAAAGATAGCGACAGTACTGTTTGCGAGCTTCTCCATACCGGCCTCGCCGAGCAGCAGCTCCGTACGGGAAAAACGACCTAATTTACTCAAGATATATGTTCCTTTCCAATTTCTTACTTCTTTTCCTTATCATCGGGCGCCACACGGAACGCAGGCATGGCAAACGGCCCCGGCTGCGAACTTTGCGGCTTCTGTGCCGGACGCTGCTGCGTCATGAAGCGCGGCGGCTCCAGCGTAAACGATGTTTTGGCCTGCTGCGGCTGCGGTGCGGCTTTCTGCGCAGTCTCCGCTTTGGGCTGCTCTGCCTTTTTCGGTTCACCGCCCTTGAGCATGACGCCATCCGCGAAATCCGTTGCGATGATGGTCGCACGCACATCGCCGTTCAGCGAGTTGTCGATGACCGTGCCGAGGATGATATTGACCTCGGGGTCCGTATGTTCATAGATGTAGCGCGTGGCCTCATCGACATCATAGAGGCTCAGCGTCTTATCGCCCGTCAGGTTCAGGATGATGCCGCGCGCACCTTCAAGGCTCTTGCTGATGAGCGGACTGTCCGCAGCGCGCTGCACGGCCTCGACGGCGCTGCGCGAACTGCGGCCGATGCCGAGCAGGGCATCGCTTGACGCACTCTGACGGAAAATCGTCGTGACATCGGCAAAGTCAACGTTGATGACGCCCGTCGTCAGGATGAGTTCAGCGATGCAGTTGATGGCCTGCTGCAGGATGTCATCGGCGCACGAAAAAGCCTTGACGAGTGTCATATGGCGGTTCTCCGGCAGTTTCATCAGGTTGTCGTTTGCCACGAGAATCAGCGCATCCATCTGCGCCTGCATCTTCTGCAGGCCTTCGTTGGCCAGACGCTTCTTGCGGCTGCCCTCAAAACTGAACGGCTGCGTGACGACGCCGACGGACAGCGTGCCGAGGTCATGGGCAATCTTGGCGACGACAGGAGCCGCGCCCGTGCCCGTGCCGCCGCCGAGGCCGGCCGTGACAAAGACGAGGTCGGCGCCTGTCATGGCGTCGCGGATTTTTTCTGCCGCATCGAGAGCCGCCTTTTCGCCGAGGGCGATGTTGCCGCCCGTGCCGCGTCCTTTCGTCAGGTCTTCGCCAATCTGCAGCGTCTCCACGCCGGCTTCGGCCACGCGCGCCAGCTGCTTGGCATCTGTATTGACGGCAATCAGATCGATGTCGAGGTCTTTATGACTGCCCATGCGCATGAGTACGCTGTTGCCGCCGCCGCCGACACCAAATACCTTGATTTTTACTTTTGGCTTTATGATTAACGTTTCTTCTGCTGCCATGCGCTTTTACCCCTCTCGAATCAGAATCTCTTGAGATATTTCGCCATTTCAAAAACAATTTCCTGCCCCAGCGGCGAATTTCTCCATAACGCCGCGCAAGGATCCCCTGCTTCTTCCGACTCTGCCTTTTCTTTCTTTTATTGAAAAAAGCAGGGCGGCCTCAGCTGCTCTGCTCTTTTATCTCCGGTATTCCTGAATATCCTTAGATAATGACGAGTCCATTTGCATCAATTAATGAAAGAGAAGTACAGCCGCACAGGCCAGAACGATTTTCAGGCTATCGAACTTCACGTTGAAACACTTCCTTATCTTCTATACACATACAAAGCTGCATCATATGATGCACAACTGATGCTTACGATTATACACTCAAGTCCCCGTTTTTTCAAGATGAACACCGGCGGTCCCTGAGCAGCGGCCGAATCTGCGTGATGATCATGCCGGCCATCATCAGGACGCAGCCCATGACCTGCAGCGCTGTCATGCGTTCGCCAAGCAGCAGCCAGCTCGAAAGTACGCCAAACACGGCCTCAAAGCTCATGATGATGGCCGCCTGCGCGGGTTCTGCATACTGCTGGCCGAGAATCTGCAGGGTA
Source organism: uncultured Selenomonas sp. (assembly GCA_900552565.1). Taxonomy (GTDB): domain Bacteria; phylum Bacillota; class Negativicutes; order Selenomonadales; family Selenomonadaceae; genus Mitsuokella. The sequence goes on from USAK01000003.1 coordinate 90,211, forward strand.
AAGGCCACGCCGGCCGACATGACGCCGCCGTAGAATATGGGGAACCACGCCTGCAGAATGGGCTGCAGCTCAACCGGTTCAAACAGGAAGGCAGCAAGGAAGCTCCCGACCATGCAGAAGCCGATTTGTGTCGTCGAGAGCTCAATGGGGTCAACAAGACTGGCAAAACGGTCGATGAAGAGGATATGCGCCGTCCAGAACAAGGAACTGATGAGCACGAGTCCATCGCCGAAGCTCAGAGAAACCTCGCCATGGATGGACAGAAAATAGAGACCGGCCAAGGCCAGCAGAGCGCCCAGCCAGTTTTCCGCATGAATGCGCTTGCCTAAAAAAGCAGCCCCCAACGGCACAAAGATGATATACAGTGCTGTGATGAACGCCGTCTTGCCTGCTGTCGTATAGAGCATGGCGACCTGCTGCAGCGAGGTTGCAACGAACATGATGCAGCCGGCACCCAGTCCCGCCTTCCAGCCGGCATGATACGTGCCCGCGCGTTTTGCCGTCTGCCGCGGGCCGTGCCAGAAATACCAAAGCCCCAGCAGGAACAAAAAGCCGAGCAGGTAGCGTGCGGCGGCATACGTAAACGGTCCGAGCCCGTCCATGCCGACCATCTGCGCCACAAACGTCGTGCCCCAGATGAATGCTGCCAAGAGCAGCATGAGATTGCCACGAAGATGCATAAAGCCCTCCTAAGAATAAATGGAACAAAGAATTCAACGTCAAAAAAACAGGCATGCAGAACTGCACACCTGTTTCTATTTTACGATGTTTGTGCGCCTCAGGCAAGTCCTGTAATCATGTAGAACAGGATGCAGAGAAACGGCACAAAGAACTTGAGGCCCATGATAACCGCGATATCGAAGTACGAATCGTGATGCGTGAGTCCGCAGATAGCGAGCAGCGTGACAAGAGCGCCGCAGTGCGGAACCGGGTCAATACCGACAGAAGCAATGGCGACAATGCGGTGCAGGACCTCGAGAGGAATGCCTGCAGCCTGTGCCATGGCAGCCCACTGGTCACCGAGCATCGAGAGGGCAATCGTCAGACCGCCCGAAGCCGAACCCGTGATACCGGCCATGATGTTCGTCGTGATGACGGCCGACAGCAGCGGTCCGAAAGAATCCGCAATGCCGATGAGGGCCTGCGTAACCGGCACAAAGCCCGGCAGCGCCGTGATGACACAGCCAAAGGCATAGCCGGAAGCAACGTTAAGTACAGCCGTAGCTGATGAAATGGCTGCATAGTTGATTGGTGCCAAAAAGCCATCCATGACGATGAAGCGCTTGCGGCCGATGAAGGCAGCCGCGATGCTGCTGACGATGAGCGCGACCGTGATGGACCAGATAGCCGAGACCTTGCCGACATTTGCCGCCAGCAGGCTGAGCTTGAGCGGCAGGAACGCAGCAAGAGCATCCGGGTCCCAATGGAAGCCCCACGACCATTTAAATGGATTCGAGAGGATGATGTTGATGACGATGACCATCACGAGCGGCAGCAGCGCCCAGTACCACGGAATGTGGATTTTCGGGGTTGGCTTGCGCGGTGCGCCCTCAAGATGGCGGCCATAGCCTTCGCCGCGCGCCTTGAGAATCTTGGCGCGGCGCGTCACCCAGCCCCAGCCGATCAGCAGGAACAGGAACGAGGCGAACAGGCCAATGATTGGTGCCGACCACGTACTTGTCGAGAAGTACGAGGACGGGATGATGTTCTGGATCTGCGGTGTGCCCGGCAGAGCGACCATCGCAAAAGAAAAGATACCGACCCAGAGTGTTGCTGGCAGCAGGCGCTTCGGAATATCCGCTTTGCGGAAGACGACTGCGCCGAACGGGTACATGACAAAGGCAACGACGAAAACCGAAAGACCGCCGTACGTCAATGCACCGCAGCCCAGAAGAACAGCCAGTACAGCACGTTTCTCGCCGAGGACCTCGACGATCTTAGCTGCGACCGAAGAAGCCAGACCGCCTTTTTCCATCAGGCGTGCAAAGACAGCGCCGAACAGGAAAATCGGATAATATGACTTCGTGTACTCAGCCATGCGTGTCATATAGAGCTCACTGTACGTCGGCAGGACGCCGAAGATACTCGCGAGCGCTGCGACACCTGCAAATATCGGTGCGATCAGGATGATCGACCAGCCGCGGTAAGCAAAATACATGAGACCGACAAGGGCCACCGCGATACATATTCCTTCTAACAGATGGATCGTCCCCTTTCTTTCATGTCTCAGCAACCCCCTTGGTGCGAAACATGGTAAATGGCAGCCGTTCGGCTCATCCGGCTGCCATTCATTTATCTGTTTTGCGTCATGCAAAAAATGAACGTATTTTTGGGAGTGTAAAATAGTTTGTGTAAATCGGTATTGCATGAATCTACTTTATGCCCC